>NZ_JBJMAB010000008.1:0-325494 GCF_045799175.1 Streptomyces sp. VTCC 41912 | reverse complement strand
ACCACAACAGACGTCCGCAACGCCTACATCACCCACCTCACCGCCCGAGCCAAAGCCTCCACCCACTGGCTCCCAACCGAATTCCCCCCACCCACCAAACGGACAGACCGCCGACGAGGGCGACCGGAGGGGTGCAAGGTTTCGCGCCCACCAGACGGGACACCTCGACATCGATCGTTCGCCCGTCGGTGCGTCGGTGGGCGAGCGACACCGGGAGCCGCACCCACCGCGATGGCGAGCACCGTGAGTCGGGTCCGGCGCATGGTTGCCCTCCTCGCCGCGAGAGAGCAGTGGATGTGGCACGCTCTGCCGAGCGTCAGGCGCCCGCGAGGGAGGCCGACCGGACGGCCGTTACCTGCTCGTGCCGCCGAGGAGGCACTCACCCCGAAATCGGCCCTGGGGAGAATCTGGGGAGAATCGACGGGCGCACAGATCACCCCTGTCGCCCGAGTAGCCCGTCAATGGCGGTTCGCCCCTTGCTTCCGGCCTCCCGCATGAAGTGGGCATAGTAACCGAGCGTGATGGCCGGCGATGAGTGCCCGAGCCATCGCGCGACAGTAACCACGGACTCCCCCGCCCCAGCAACAGGGAGGCGTAGGTGTGCCGTAGCACGTGAAACCCATCCTTCGGCGCCGCCTGCCACTGCCACGGCTTCGCACCCTTGGAGCGCGGCGGGATGATGCCAGCCTTGGCCAGCGCCGGCACGCCGGCGGGCCCGTACCCGCTGCTGAGCGCGGGCCGGCCTCACGCAGCCAGGACGTCGCCGGTCAGCTCGCGGTGGCCCCAGCGCGGCCCCGTCTCGGGGTCGTGCGCCCACAGGTACTGGGCCTCGGGCGTACGCGTCATGCCGAAGTCGTAGACCTCCGGAGCGCCCGCCCGCTGCCACTCGCCCCAACCCGACGTCAGATCTTCGGCCAGGCTCCGCGGGCCGCCCTGCTGGGCAACCGCTTGGCCTTGGGTGGCTTCGTCCACTTTCAGTAGCAGCGTTTGTCCGGCACTTTGGGCAGCAGTTGGAGCTCGACGGGCTCGGGAATGTTCACGAGAAATAGCGTCAGCGCGTGGGACGGAACCCGCAGGAGTCAGCTGGCCGCAGCGGGCTCTTCTGCCCGGGCCCGGGTGCTGGCGAGGCGATAGGAGTCGGTGCCGGTTTCGATGATCGTGCCGTTGAAGGTCAGACGGTCGACGATGGCCGCGCAGAGGCGAGGATCCGTGAACGTCTTGGTCCATCCGCCGAAGGACTCGTTGGAGGCGATCGCGACGCTGTTCTTCACTTCCCGCTCGGTCAGGACCTGGAAGAGGAGTTCGGCGCCGTGGCGGTCGAGTTCCATGTAGCCGAGTTCGTCGATGCAGAGGAGATCGACGCGGCCGTAGCGGGCGATGGTCTTGTTGAGCTGCTTCTCGTCGGCGGCCTGCTCGGTCAGGCCTCGCTGGCGGGGCAGGGTCACTGGGCTTCTCCCTCATGGTGATCGCTGCCGCCGGTGCGGCGGCGTCGGAGCAGTTGGTCGTAGGGGGCACCGACGGCAACGGCCTGGTGTCCGGCGGGAGGTGGGCGAGTCGCCACTCGTGCAGCGACGTGACGGTCGCCGGCGTCTCGCCGGGCAGCCCCGGAACGAATGCGCTGACGGTTGGTTCGTCCTCCGCCTGGGCGGCCTTGCGGGCCTCCAGCGCAACGGCGTCGGCGGTCAGGGCGCCGGCCAATGGTGTCCCGTTTGACGCGCGGTTGCTGGCGGAGGGCCGGGCCGACAGTAGCGGTCCCAGCCAGAGCAGTTCGCCGGCCCGGGACCAAAGTCCCGGCTATCACGCAAATCCCTTGGGCCTCATCGATAGCCGGCCCAGCCATCCGGCCCACAGGCTCGGGGTCCAGAGCCCCGATTCTCGGGGCAATCACCTGTTCAACCTTTCGGCACCCTGCCGCATATGCCAGTCTCAAGATCACCTACCCCTGGCATATGCCAACGCCTAGCGCCAGGGGCTTGCGAATCTGCCTACGAAGGGCCTTCATGAACCACCGCCAGCGCATAGCCAGCACCCTCGTCGCCACCCTCAGCGCGGCCGCACTCACCCTCGGGGCCGCCCCCGCCGCCTTCGCCAGCGACACCCCCTCCCCGGCCGAGCGGACCGCAGCCGTGATCGAGAAAGCCACCGGCACCACCGACATCGCCCCGGCCCCGGCCCCGGGCACCACGATCCCCCACCGTTCCACCGGAGACGCGAAGGCCACCACCGCGACGGGTGACGCCATCTCCATCGCCCTTCCCGGCACCAAGAGCGTCACCGGTGCCAAGGCCGGCAAGAACACCACCGTCTACCCTGGCGCAGCCCAGGCCACCGACCTCGCCGTCCAGCCCACTACCGACGGTGGCATCCGCGCCCTGGCCGTCCTCAAGGACGCCACCGCCCCGCGCGAACAGCGCTACGACATCGGCCTGCCCGCCGGCGCCCGCCTGGTCAAACTGGACAACGGCGCGGTCGCCGCCATCGACAAGAACGGCACTTTCCTCGGCGGTTTCGCCACCCCCTGGGCCAAGGACGCCCACGGCAACCCCGTACCCACCAGCTACCGCGTCGACGGCAACACCCTCGTCCAAGCGGTACAGATCGCGGGCTCCACGGCATTCCCCGTCGTCGCCGACCCCAAGTGGCTGGACGATGCGGCCAAGGGAACCGCCGCCGGCATGGTCGGTGGATGTGCGGCTGGGGCCCTCGCCGGAGGAGTCGGGTGCCTGCCCGGAGCTGTCGCATCAGGTGTGGCCGGTGGCGTCACCGGGGCGATCAGCGGGCTTCTCAGCTGACAGCCGGCGCCGTCATCCTTCGATCCCGGACGACATGACCTGTGAGGAGCACCGAAATGACAGACGACTCGGTAAGCCGATACCCCGGCCTTGAGCGGACCGTCTCACTCGCCGTGTTGGGCGGACTGGGGGTGGTCCTCGGCCTCAGCCTGCATGACCAGCCCTTCGTGGCCAGCGTCCTGTGGGGGCTGGCCGGAGGGATCGTCGCAGCAGCGGTAATCATGGGCACCACCCGGGTCGCCCGATACGTGACCAAACGGCGATCCACCCGCTGACACAATCAAGACCGGGCCACACCCCACACCAGACAAAGCAGATGCCGGGAGTGGACCGGCAGCGGTGCACTGGTGCGGGATGCAGCGGCGTCCCGATTCCGGTGCCCGACCCCCGAGAGCCCGGGCGCCGGCATCCACGCCAGGGGTCAGTAGTCCTGGTCGCCGAGGGCGTCGGCGATGTCGCGGTGGTGGGTCATCCGCCGGTAGGTGGCCGCGAAGGTGCTGAGCGCCGGTGGAAGGTGTCCGCGATGGCGCTGGCGTGCCGTCTCAACGGCATGGGGCAGCTCACCGGTTGGCGATTCGACGATGTCGTCAAGCACCTCGGCCAGGACGGCTACAGCGCCGGGACGTTCGATGAGGGACTGCCGCGGGAGACCAGCCAGATGTTCGCCAAGGTCTTCGCCGCCATGCGGACTGCGCACAGGTCGATCAGGGGCGCCGCCAGCGACATGGGGCTGACGCTTCCCGAGTTGAGCAGCTACAGCTTCGGCCTCGCACCAGTGGCTCATGCCGGGGGTGGGCAGTGCACAGTCCCTGCGACGCCCGCCCTGCGCCTCATCTCGACTTCCCGCTGCCGCCGTGGCAGCACCGGATCGGGGCGCACGCTAAGCCGTTCCAGCACGTGCGGCGGCGCGTCCGCGATCCACTCGCCGACCGCCAGCAACGAGGTCGCCCCGGCCGGCGCCGCGCACGCCGTTACGACGAGGACGACGGCCAGCGCGTGCCACACACCGCGGGGTCCGGCACCCGGGCCAGCCGCTCCAGCAGGTCGGGCACCTCCCCAGGATCCACGTCGCGCTGCGCGCGGAGTTGGTCAAGGGCAGGCGGGATCGGAGATGCCGCGTCGGCAGGCACGGCCGTCCAGGCAGGTTTCGGGGCGTAGAGAACTCCTTGACCTTGGAAGCCCGTGCTGTCCTGCCTCCACCCCCACCACCCAACGAACCGTCATGAACCAGACACCGGCCGACTACGCCGAAGCCTTGCGGGCCTGGGGGGCGCTTGTCGACCAGGGCTGGTCATCGCGCCCGCGTCCCGGCCGGCACGCCACTCGATGATGTGTGAGTGGTAGAGCCGCTCACGGCTCAGGATCGCGCCCTTCTCCCCGTTCGGCGCGGCGCCGTACTCGGCCACGATCCGCAGCTTGTACTCCGGCGGGCACGTTCGCCGCCTGGGCTTCGGCGTGGGCTCTCCGGACGGAGATATCTGCGCGTCGGTGCTGGTCATGCGGGTGCGCGTCTCCCGTCCGGCCCCACAAGGCGAACCCGTCACACCGGGCACCTCCGGGCACACTGGCAGGGAGGGAACTCTTGTAACAGTGCATCCAGTTTTGGGTGATTTACGTCGGGTAGAGTAAAAACATGACCTGTGTCGACAGGCATCTTGCACTGGTCAACCTCGCTCGTCTGATGGAGCTGGGTGAGGGAGCCCCGCATGTCAGGGTTGGTTTGATCGACGGTATGCCAGCACTTGATCATCCCGACCTGGCGCGAGATCGAGTCCGCGTTCTGTCTGCCTCGCAGGTTCCCCTCGATGTCAACCAGGAGTCGTGCGCGCACGCGACGTTCGTTGCTGGTGTCCTGGCAGCCAGGCGGGGATCCGTCGCGCCGGCGATCTGCCCGGGTTGCGTCCTCCTCGTGCGGCCTGCGTTCGCACCGTCCAAGCGCGGCAACGGACAGACACCGACGGCGGATCCGCAGGAACTGGCGGATGCCATTATCGAGACCGTCGAGGCTCGTGTGCGGGTCATCAATTTAAGCCTGGCGCTGGCTCAACCATCGAACACTCGCAATCCTGGCCTTGAAGAGGCCCTCGACCACGCGGCGCATCGGGGTGTGATCATCGTTGTCTCCGCAGGAAATCAGGGCGCGCTGGGAACTTCGCCACTGACTCGCCATCCGTGGGTGATACCCGTGGTCGCCTGCGACCTTGGGGGTAGACCGATGGCGCTGTCGAACCTCGGCAACTCCATCGGAAGGCGCGGACTGGCAGCACCGGGTGCGCGCGTCACCAGCCTTGGGGCAGAAGGCCCCCCTCTCACGTTTCAGGGAACGAGCGCGGCCGCCCCTTTCGTCACGGGCGCGGTCGCGCTGTTGTGGTCACAATTCCCCGCTGCGCCCGCAGTGGAGGTGCGGTCTGTGCTGACGAACACTGCGGCGCATCGGCGGAAGACAGTCGTCCCACCCCTGCTCGACGCGTGGGCGGCCTATCAGGGCCTGCGGATGCTCCGAGAAGGAGATGGGAGCCATGACTGAGGATCGGCAGCAGAGTTCCGATCATGAGCAGGCCGCAAGCCAGCGCCCTCGGGTACGTCTTCCTGGCTTCGTCAACGAGGACGACATTGGACTCGGCAGTGCCTTAAAACGCGCGTCCTATTCCCTTGGCATTAAGCCCTGCGCCGGGTGCGAACGACGCGCTAGGACACTGAACCGGTGGGTCGGATTTTCCGGCCGTCACCGTCACTAGCCCAACGTGCATTCTCACCGAGCCCGCCGGAATTCGTGCCGTACACAACAGGAACGAGGTACGCCATGGAGAGCAATGACGCAGGAACCGTGCAACCCCGGGACGAGGGGACGCCTGAGGGCGTAGCCGAAGCATTGCCTAGTCCCGGAAGGCAACAGGATACGAACTCACCACGATTCCCGGGGAGTACAGCCCGGCAGTGTGACTGCGCGGGTCGCGGAGCTACGGAATCCCCAGGTGCCAATTCGATCGCAAACCCCTACGTCTACGCCCTAGGCCGGATAGAACCCAGATTCCCCAGTCTGGGCGCGGAGAAGGAGTTCGCCCAGGCGATCGGGCGGGCAGAAACCGCGAACCTGACCGACCGGCAGGCTGTCCATGCCGTTCTGTCAAGCCCGGAAAACCGCTACCTGGTCAAGCAGCTCTGTTATGTTCTCACCGTGCAGGATACGGAGACCTACATCCTGCAACCGCGCGACCCCTTCGATTTCAATCTGCTGGTCGAGGCCATTCGACCGCTACCCCGCCCCACTGACCTGGATGTCGTCATAGGCCTACGCGGCCCACTGGCGCCGCCCGATCTGTGTAATGGCCTGGTCGTCCCTGTGGCCATTTTCGACCAGATATATTCGTTCGACGCCGACTCACTCGTCAGGGCGATCCCGAGACCTGAGGGAACGTCTGAGGAGATATTCACGGCGGCGGCGGAAGAACTCCTGACAAGGATCAAGCAGGTGGCCGACAATGCTGGCACCCTGGATGAGCACCGCGTCTTGAACTACCTCGCCGTGCGCTATCCCGCGATCTACACGAAGAGCGTCGAAGCTTTCTCCCAGGGGGCTTCGTTGTCCGCGGTCGAGGTCCGCCCGTCACGCCTCAGCGGCGTCCGCAAGATCCTCGATGTCGTCTTCTCCTACTCCGACCGGCAGACGGACTTCACGGAGAAGTTCTTCGTCCGTGTGGATGCCGCAGAGATGTTCCCGTTCATCGTGACGAAACTGTCGCCATACTACGACCGATGAGGTCGGGGAGGGCGGCGGAAGATGCTGATCCCCCACTTCAGCGCCGGGTTCTCTCTTTATAAGACGGCTCGCCAGTACCGCATGGTATGCGAGTCCCGCTCAGCGCCGCCATCTGTGGCACTGGCAACCGCAATACCTGGAACACCGGGCTGCATGAATAAATGCATAGACGACTGCGTGCAGAAGGGTGTAAGCGAGGGGGTCGACGATCCTGAAACCCTAAGAGAGGAGTGCAGCGGCGCGTGCCAGGGTATTTGCAGTGACATCAGCGTCAGCTGCCCCAGTGGAGAAAGATTCTGTCCTCTGCAAGGGACAGGCGGGGGATGCTGTCCCGCGGACCACGAGTGCTGCTGGGTCGCCGTCGGTTTCAATGAGGAGCTGCGTTGTTGCCCTCCCGGCCAGGCATGCTGCATCGGAGGTTGTTACACGCCGGGTTTGGAGCAATGCACCACCGCAGGCCCATGCCCTGTCGGCAACCCCGTCTGCAACCAGCAGTGCTGTGCAATGGGAGACGGTTGTACCGCGGATGGGTGCTGCCCGCCAGATCGCGTCTGTGGCAACCACTGTTGCCAGCCAGGACAGAATTGCACGACAGAAGGCTGCTGCCCGCCCGAACGCGTTACAGAAGGCAACCACTGTTGCCCCGAGGGTTCCAGCATCTGCGACAACCACTGCTGTAAGCAGGGAGAGAGCTGCATCGACGGGCAATGCTGCCCGCCAGGTGTCTGCTGCCAGAGCACTACCTGCCCATCCGGAAAATCCTGTTGCGGCGGGAAAGTGTGTTGCGCTGCCGGATCGGAATGCCGAACCGTGAGCGGTACCAGTGAAGTTGGATGTTTCAAAGGGCACTGAAATGAGTATGCCAAGATTCACCGCCGCTGAGGCGGTCTATAAGTCAGGCCGCTCCTATGCACAGCGGCCCGTTGAAGCGCCGGTCAACGACTATGGCCAGACGGTCATTCCACAGCAGTTTGCGCAATGCATATCTCGTACCATGTGCACTGGGCTGGTCATGTGGTGCCGCGATTACTGCTGCAGGTTCGACCATACCCTCTTCAGGAGCCTCTGGTACGTGTGCGGCGCCTGCGTAGGAGTGTGGCAGGACGACGAACCAGACCCGTGCGTCCCGCAGCTCTAGGCGTTTGGTCTCCCAGCGGCGCACGGTGCCCGCCAGGGCGGCTACGAGAGAGGTTGATCCACGGATCCGTGCCGTGTCGCTTCGACCAGATGACGGATGTGCCGTCCCGCGCACCGTTCTCGCGTGCTCCTTGGTGTGCGTCGCCCAGCTGCCCCAGATCCGCGCCGCGCACCAGGACAGAGAAGTCCCGGCTGGGGTCGTAGAACTCGACTGCGCAAGAGCCTTCGGGCTCCGTGCGGCGCCGGCGGGAATGGGCGGTGAACATCGACTCCACGTCCTGCCGGGCGCACCAGCACGCAGCCAGTGCCCGCCGCCGGCCGCCGGCCGCCGCGGGACTTTCCGCAAAAGGGGACGGTTCGCGTGTGGAAGCCGATGGGCGTGAGGCGCTGGGACGCTCACGGGGCGGACTGACCAGCAAAGTCCATCTCCTGGCCGACGACCGGGCCCGCCCGCTGACCTGGCAGACCTCCCCAGGCCAGCGGTGCGACAGCCCCATGTTCATCCCCGTGCTGGAGGGCCTGCGGATCCAGCGGCGCGGACCGGGCCGGCCCCGCAGCCGCCCCGATCGCGTCCGCGGTGGCAAGGCATACTCCAGCTAAAACATGGAGTTGGGTACGGTCCGGTCGGAGCCATGCGGATTCGGCGGTGGAGGACATCCATGGGGAAGGCGCGTGCGGGGCTTTCGGCGTTTCAGGCAAGGGCGGGTGAGGCTGCTCGGACCTTGTTGCACCACCAGGGGTACGACGGCGGGTGGGGACTGACCCTGACGTCGGTGTCGTCGATCGTGAACGCCAGCGAGGTGCTTCCGATCCTGCGGCTGCCGGCATCGCCGGGCAGCCGGTGCGTCAGGCGCTCAACTTCTTGACCGAGGCTATTCCGGAACACCGCAAGCCCTAACACAAGGGTGGGCGACTGGAACAAGAAGAAGGAGTGACCCACCGCCCGGGGGCGCGCCAACGCGAGGGCGAGCCCCCGGCGCCGCACAGGCCCACCTCGCTGGAAGGCATCTCGATGGGAACCCGCACGATCCGCCGCACGAGCAACAACGCCCTGGGCGGCGCGGAGCGCATCCGCGGCGGCGTTCTCGATCTGCCGCTGCCGTCCGACCGGCCGCTGCAGCAGTTGGCGCGCCCCGACCTCGGCGCCTTCGCGGCGGAAGTGCTGCTCGATCCCGCCCCCTACGTAGGGCAGCGGATCGAGCTGGCCGGCGACGCGCCCACTCCCGCGCAGATGGCGGCCACGCTCGGCGCGGCGCTGGGCCGGGAGGTCCGCCATGAACAGATGCCGCTGACGTCGATCGGCAACCCGGACATGCATGCGATGTGGACGTTCATGAACGGAACCGGCTATCGCGTCGACATTCCCGCACTGCACGCCGCCCATCCGAAGATCCCCTGGACCAGCTTCGCCTACTGGGCGCACGGCGCGTTCGCGGCGGCCGGCTGACGAAAGCCGCGGTCCGCGGGCGCCATGGCGGCGGCCGCGGTTCCGGACCCGGGGGCGGCCGGAGGCGGTCTCCGACGACGGCCTGCCCGGGGCCCACCCGGCGAGCGCCCACCGCGCCGGGCTCCGCGGCGGGCCGCGTCGCTTCGCCCAACTCCCCGACCGTACGGTGAACCGGCGCCGTGACCGGCTTGCCCGCGAGGGCACCCGGGTCGATCAGATCGAAGAAATCGAAGAAGAAGAAGAAGGAGGAGGAGAAGAAGAAGGAGGTCGCCTGCGACGGCGACGGCCGGCGCAGGCAACTCGACGACCTTCACTTCCACCGTGTGGCCTTGAACCGCGACGGCCCCGAGCGCGGTCCTTCCTCAGGCGCGGGCCAGCGGCGTGTCGAGCAGATGCTCGGCCAGGAACCACGCCTGCCGTTCGCCGGTCCGGATCACCTGGGAGACCAGCAGGTCGATGGTGCCGTCGTCACCGTACTCGGCGGTCCGGGCGGCGGCGTCGTGGGCGTCGATGAGGATGGTCTCGTGGGCCTCCAGCAGCCGGGACAGCATGGCCGGCACCTCTTCCACCCCGTCCGGGGGCCGCGGGACCGACGTGATCTCGGCGGCGTGCCGGGGGTCTCCCACCGCGACGCCGCCCAGGGACTGGACGCGTTCGGCGAGGGTGTCGACGATGTCGAGCTGTTCGCCCGCGTGCTTGTCCAGGACCAGGTGCAGCTGGTAGAAGGTCGCCCCGCGCATCAGCCAGTGGTGCTTCTTGTAGAGGCCGTGGAGCATCTGGGTGTCCGCGAGGGCCTTGTTCAGGCGCTGGCAGGAGTACATCCGCGCGTCGTAGGACAGCGCGACCGGGAGCTGCTTGACGGTCCCGAACTCCCGGATCACCGCGCCCTTCTGGTGCAGCCAGGGCTGACTGCCGTGTGTGGCCGGGGAGTTGATGGTCATGGTGCATCTCCTGTGGTGCCGTGCTGTGGGTATTCCGGTGACGCCAGGTGCCCGGTCGGTGGGTGTCTTGACCGGCAGTGCACGCGGTGGCCCCCGCCAGCGCACTGCGCCCGGCCCCCGTCCTCGGCGTTCGCTCTCGGGCAAGCCTCTGTGCGCGGGCGGACTCGGGGCGCCGCCGGGCCGCTCTAGCGTCGGCGGGGCAGTCCATGCCCGGAGAACGGGCGGAACGAGGAGAGGCATGAGCGCGAACGAGCAGGCGGATGTGGTGGTGCTCGGGCTGGGGCCGGGCGGCGAGTACGTCGCCGGCACGCTGGCCGAAGCGGGGCTGGACGTGGTGGGGGTCGAGGCGGAACTCGTCGGCGGCGAGTGTCCGTACTGGGCATGCGTGCCCAGCAAGATGATGATCCGGGCCGGGAACCTGCTCGCCGAGGCGGGCCGGGTCTCCGCCCTCGCCGGTGCGGCGGTGGTGACGCCGGACTGGGCCAGGGTCGCCGGACGGATCCGCGACGAGGCCACCGCCGACTGGAACGACCAGGTGGCCGCGGACCGCTTCACGGCGAAGGGCGGGCGGCTCGTCCGGGGGACGGGGCGCCTCGCCGGGCCGCGCCGGGTGACGGTCGACGACCGTACGTTCGAGGCCCGGCGCGGTGTCGTGCTGGCCACCGGTACCCGGCCCCGGATCCCACCGGTGCCGGGTCTGGAAGGAACGCCGTACTGGACCAACCGGGACGCCATGGCCGCGAAGGAACTGCCGGCGTCCATGGTGGTGCTCGGCGGAGGCGCCATCGGCGTCGAACTCGCCCAGGTCTTCGCCCGCTTCCGGTGCGCGGTCACGGTGATCGAGGGGCAGGACCGGCTGCTTGCGCAGGAGGAGCCCGAAGCCGGGGAGCTCGCCGCGGACGCGCTGCGCGCCGACGGCGTCACCGTCCTCACCGGCACGCGGGTGCGGCAGGTCGACCGTGTCGGCAACGCATTCACCGTGCGCCTTGAGGGCAGTGGGCAACTGCTGAGTGCCGAACGGCTGCTGGTCGCCACCGGACGCCAGGCCGACCTGGCCCCGCTGGCGGTCGACACCGTGGGGCTCGATCCGGCAGCGGGAGCCGTTGCCACGGACGGGCAGATGCGGGCCGGGGAGGGGCTGTGGGCGGTCGGCGACATCGCCGGCCGGGGCTCGTTCACCCATGTGTCGATGTACCAGGCGGAGATCGCGGTCCGGGACATCCTCGGGCAGGCCGGTCCCGACGCCGACTACCGGGCGCTGCCCCGGGTCACCTTCACCGATCCGGAGATCGGGGCCGTGGGACTGACGGAGCGTCAGGCGCGCGAGCAGGGCCTGCGCGTGCGCACCAGCGTGGTGGCCCTCGCTTCCTCCACGCGCGGCTGGATCCACGGGCCGGGCAACGAGGGGTTCATCAAGCTCGTCGAAGATGCCGACCGGGGCGTGCTGGTCGGTGCGACCTCGGCGGGGCCGGCGGGCGGCGAGGTGCTGTACGGGCTGAACGTGGCCGTGCACGCCGAGGTGCCCGTCGACCGCCTTCAGCACATGATCTACACCTATCCCACCTTCCACCGGACCATCGAGACGGCGCTGGGAGCCCTCCACTGAACCGCGCCCCGACCCTGCAGGCGGACCCTCGTGCCCGGCGGCGGCGCACCATGGTGGGCCGCAACCCCGGCGAGCCGCACCGGACCGCCACCTCGCTGGAGCTCTTCTTCGACCTGTGCTTCGTCGTCGCGGTGGCGCAGGCGTCCACGAGTCTGCGCGGCGCGCTGACGGAGGGGGACTACGCCGGCGGCGCGCTGCGCTTCGCGCTGGTCTTCTTCACCATCTGGTGGGCGTGGATGAACTTCACCTGGTTCGCCTCCGCCTACGACCCGGACGACGTCACGTACCGACTGACGGTGCTGGTGCAGATCACGGGCTCGCTCGTGCTCGCCGCCGGTGTGCGCCGCGCTTTCGAGCACGGGGATCTGCACATCATCACGCTCGGGTACGTCGTACTGCGGACCACGCTGGCCGCGCTGTGGGTGCGTGCGGCGCTGTCCGATCCCGCCCGGCGGAGGACCGCGTTGCGCTTCGCCGCCGGGGTGATGGTGTGTCAGTTCGGCTGGGTGGGACTGCTCCTCGTCCCCGAACCGGTGCGGCTGCCGGGCATCGTGGTGATGATCGTGGCCGAGGTGTCCGTGCCCGTGTGGGCGCAGTCCGCCGGGATGACGCCCTGGCATCCGCGCCACATCGCCGAGCGCTACGAACTGTTCACCCTGATAGTCCTCGGCGAGTGCGTCGCGGCCGCCACCGTCGCCGTCCGCGGCGCCTTCGACCGGCATCAGGGCACCGGTGCGCTGTACGCGCTGGCGGCGGGCGGCCTGCTGGTGGCCTTCGCCATGTGGTGGCTGTACTTCGCCAGGCCCGCGCACACGCTGCTCGCCACGACGCACCAGGCGCATCGCAGGAGGTTCCTCTGGGCCTACGGCCACTACCTGGTCTTCGCCTCGGCGACCGCGGAGGGCGCCGGCCTGGCCGCGTACGCCGATCACGTCACGCGCCACACCCAGACCTCGTCGGTGGCCGCCGGCGCCGCGGTCACCGTTCCGGCGGCCGTCTTCCTGATCACGGTCTGGGTCGTGCACCTGCGGCCGCACCAGAGGAGCCGGGCCGAGCGGATTCCGTTCCCCGTCGCCGCGGTCGGTGTCCTGGCGGCCGCCTGGTCCCCGGCACCGGTGCTGCTCGCCGGTGTGCTGCTGGCGGGCCTGGTCGCGGTGGTGGCGATGCCGCGTCGGTGACCGGGGCGCACGGCCGGGTCCGGCCCTGGGCCCGGGCGAACGCGCCGCGCGGACGGACACCGTGCGAGGTGTCCGTCCGCGCGGGCGCCGCGGAGGTGGGCGCCAAGCGGGGTGTCAGCCCGCGTGGAGCGCCGTGCGCAGGACGCCGGTGGCCAGCGTGATGGCGGCCTCGGCGGCGTGGGTCTCGCGCAGCGCGTTGAGCATCACGAAGTCGTGGATGATGCCCTGGAAGCGCACGGCGGTGACCGGGACGCCGGCCCTGCGCAGCTTGTTGGCGTACGCCTCGCCCTCGTCGCGGAGCACGTCGGCCTCGCCGGTGATGACCAGAGCCGGGGGCAGGCCGGTGAGCTGCTCGGTGGTGGCGCGCAGCGGGGAGGCGGTGATCTGGGCGCGCTCGGCCTCGTCGGTCGTGTACTGGTCCCAGAACCACTGCATGCCGTCGCGGCGCAGGAAGTAGCCGGTGGCGAACTGGTGGTAGGAGTCGGTGTCGAAGTTCGCGTCGGTCACCGGGTAGAACAGCACCTGCTGCACCAGCGGGATCCCCCCGCGCTCCTTGGCCATCAGGGTGAGGGCGGCGGTCATGTTGCCGCCGACGGAGTCGCCGGCGACGGCCAGCCGGGAGCCGTCGAGGCCCTTGGACGCGCCCTGCTCCACGACCCACCGCGCGACGGTGTAGTTCTGCTCGATGGCGACCGGGTAGCGGGCCTCGGGAGACAGGTCGTACTCGGGGAACACCACGGCAGCGCCCGCGCCGACGGCGAGTTCGCGCACCAGGCGGTCGTGGGTGTGGGCGTTGCCGAACACCCAGCCCGCGCCGTGGATGTAGAGGATCACCGGCAGGGTCCCCTCGGCGCCGGCGGGCCTGACGATGCGGGCGCGGACACTGCCCGTCGGGCCACCCTGGACGGTGATCCACTCCTCGTCGACCAGCGGCTTCTCGATCTCGCCGGACTGCACCTCGTCGACCGCCTTGCGGCCCTCGGCCGGGGGCAGGTCGAAGAGGTAGGGCGGGTTGGCCGTGGCCTCGGCGAACGCGGCCGCGGCCGGTTCCAGGACCGGCTGGGCCGGGACGACGGCGGCGGAGTCGGAGTCGGAGTCGGACATGGGGAACTCCCTAGTGGGTGTGGGGCGCCGGTCTCGCCGGCACGGTGAGGCGGCTCCGGGGCAGGCGCGGAGGTCTGCGGAGTCGTCGGTCCGCCATGCTAAGTCGCACCGGTTGCGGAAATTGCCCGAGAGTGCACCGGAGTTGCTCCCGGAGTGCGCGGAGAGGCAGTGCACTGTCGGAACGTATCCAGTGCACTGCCGGGATACCCGGGCGCTTTTGCGAGAAATAGCTTGGCGGCGCAGCAGTCGAGGGCGGCCCGGCGAGCGGACTGCTCACCCGCGTGGTGCTGCACCACGCGCCCGCCACAACGGAAAGGAACCGGTATGCGCAGGCTGCTGAGTGACGTGGCGGGCACGCTCGCGCCACCAGGAGAGGACCGCCACGGCCCATTGCCTCTCCTGATGCTGACGCTGACGGTGGTCACCGGTCTAATCGACGCGGTGAGCTTTCTGGGGCTCGGGCACGTCTTCGTGGCCAACATGACCGGCAATGTGGTGTTCCTGGGGTTCGCCCTGGTGGGTGCCGCGAACCTGTCCGTGCTCGCCTCCCTGGCCTCGCTGGCGGCATTCCTCGTCGGCGCGCTCGCCGGGGGCAGGCTCGGCACCCGGTTCGCGACCCACCGCGGAAAGCTGCTGAAGACGGCCACCGCCGTGCAGACGGTGTTGGTCGCCGTCACCGTGGCTGCCGCCGCGGTCACCGACGGCCGGGTCACCACGGGCGTCCAGTACACACTGATCGTGTTCCTCGGGCTCGCCATGGGCCTGCAGAACGCCGTCGCCCGGCGCCTCGGCGTCCCGGACCTCACCACGACCGTACTGACCCTGACCCTGACGGGGCTGGCCGCGGACTCCCCGACGGCCGGCGGTGCGGCACCGCGATCCGGCCGCCGGATCCTGTCCGTGCTGGTGATGTTCCTCGGCGCACTCGTCGGAGCCCAACTGGTGCTGCACGGCCACCTCGTGCTCACCCTGGGCCTGGCCCTGCTGCTCCTCGCCCTCACCTCCCTGATGACCCACCGTCTCTCGGCCGCCGACCCCGCCTGGACAAGGCCACCGTCCTGACGCAGGGTCCGCTCGCCCCACGGGGCGCACCGGATACGTCTGAGCCCCCTGATTCTGTTTCAGGGGGCTCAGACGTGTCCGGTCGGCTGCCGTCGGCCGGACGAGCGTGTCATCGCGATGCGTCCGCTGCCTTCGTCCCGAGGAACCTGCGACCGTTCTCTTCGAGCGTCGCCGCGTCGATCCCGTGCTCCAGCAGGTATCCGACCGGGTCGGGCTGCGCCATGTCGAAGGGGTAGTCGCTGCCGCAGACGATGCGGTCGGGCGAGGCGTGGGCCCGCAGCAGTCTCAGTACCTCCGGGTCGTGGGTGATCGTGTCGAAGTAGAGGCGTTCGAAGGACTCCGCGGGGGACGGGTGCTTTCCCGGTGCACATCGTCGCGGGAGCGCCAGCCGTGTCCCCAGCGTCCCAGCAGGGAGGAGGCACAGCCCCCGCCGTGGACGAAGCAGATCCGCAGGTCGGGGAGTTCTTCGAGGACGCCGCCCAACAGGACGGCGGCCACGGCGGTCGTGGTCTCCACCGGATTGCCGATGAGGTTGACCAGGTAGTGACGGTCCCATTCGGCGCGCGGCAGTTGCATCGGGTGGACCAGTACGGACAGCCCCAGTTCGGCGGCGACGCCGAGGACCTCCCGTGGCACACCCCGGTCGTAGGACCGGCCGTCGACCACGGGTGGGACGGCAACGCCCGCGATGCCTTCCGCGGCAGCGAGCCGTGTCAGCTCCCGCCGGGCGGCGGCCACGTCGTCCAGCCGGACCAGTCCGAGCCCGACGAGTGTTCCATCCGTACGGGACACGGCGTCGGCGAGCTGCTCGTTGTAGGCGGTGACGTAGTCGTCCGCCTCGGCGGGAGCGTGGACGGGGAAGGCGAAGGGCGGTGCGGAGACGACACGCGCGCCGAGCCCGGCCTTCAGCGTGTCGGCGACGATGGTGTCGACGTCGGTCATCGCCGCGGTCGGGAACGACAACGGGATGTCCCCCAGGAAGAGTTCGCCGTCGCGGTCGTTCATGCCGCCGAGCGGGTTTCCGGGTGGGAGGGCGAGCAGGTCGCGTGGCAGCCAGTGTGCGTGGACGTCGATGACGCCTGCGCGGATGTCACCGTTCATGGTGTTCTCCTCGATCGGCCCTGGGGAGCGGCGCTCCCGGACGGGGCCCGCGTGTCAGGCGGTGGCTTCCCGCTGCTCTTGGGCCGCGCGCGCGATGGCGCGCCGGATGGGTTCGTAGCCGGTGCACCGGCAGATGTTGGACCCGACCACACCCGCGATGGCCTCCGGGTCGTCAGCGAGGTCGGGATCGGCTTCGAGCGCCCCGGCGGCCACCATGAGGAAGCCCGGTGTGCAGAATCCGCACTGGAGCGCGTGCTCTGCCGAGAACGCCCGTTGCAGCGCGTGGGGTTCGCCGGCGGGACCCGCGAGGCCCTCCACCGTGCGGACGGAGCGGCTGTCGCACTGCACGGCCAGCACGAGGCACGCGCGGACCGCCTTGCCGTCCATGAGAACGGTGCAGGCCCCGCAGATGCCGTGCTCGCATCCCAGGTGCGTACCTGTGAGCCCCAGGTCGTCACGCAGGACGTCGGCGAGCAGGTGGCGGGGCTCCACGTCGAGGGCGTGTTCCTTGCCGTTCACATGGAGCGTGATCTTCATCCGTGATGTCCCTCTCGTGCGGCGAGGCGGGCGCGCTGGTCTGCCGCAGCCTCGAGGAGCGTTCTGCCGACCAGGACGGCGATGGCCTGCCGCTTGTAGTCGACGTCGGCGTACGGTTCGGCGACCGGCGCGGCGTCTTCCCGGGCGGCGACCCGGCCGGCGCGGGCGAACGGATGGTCGTCCGGGAGCCGGGGCCCCGACGGGAGCGGGCCGATGTCGGCACCGAGCAGCGACCATTCCGCGTTGCGCGCCCGTACCGGGCGGTCCGCGGAGTTGACCAGTCCGATCCGCGCCGCGCTGATCACGCCGTCGTTCACCGTGAGGGCCGCCGCGACGGCGACCTGGGCGAAGGTGAAGTGCGTGCGGCGGTGCTCGATGAAGCCCACGCCGGTGTTCTCGCCGAGCAGCGGGAGGCGTACGGCGGTGATGAGCTCCTGGGGACGGCGCGCGGTGTGGTTCGGCCCGAGGAAGTAGTCGCGGGCCGCGATCTCACGGGCGCCGCCCGGCCCGATCACTTCCACGGCGGCGTCCAGGGCGACGCCGATGGCGCACCATTCCGAGGCGGGATGGGCGTAGGCGAAGCTGCCGGCCATGGTCCCACGGGAGCGGATGGGTGGATGGGCGATGTTGACCACGGCCCGGGACAGCAGGGTGCCCAGCGGGCCCGGTACGGCATCGGCCGATTCGAAGGTCGCGTGGCGGATCAGAGCGCCGACGCGCAGCTCGTCGCCCTCGACGCTCATGCGGTCGAGCTCCGGAATGCGGTTGATGTCGACGAGGAGCTCCGGCCCGATGCGTAGCAGGTGCATCTCCAGGATCAGGCTCTGTCCTCCGGCGATCACCTGGGCCTTGCGCCCGGTGTCGCCGAGTGCCTCGACGGCCTCGCAGACCGTGCGGGGTACCACGTAGTCGAAGGGTGCGGGTTTCACCGGGCGCCTTCCTCGTGTTTGGGGGCACGCGCGGCGCGCCAGACGCTGTCCGGGGTGAGCGGCATCTGCAGCAGGTCGGGGTCCACGATCCGCAAGGCGTCGGCCACGGCGTTGACGATGGCTGCCGGGGTGCCGATGCAGCCCGACTCCCCCGCGCCCTTGGCACCCAGCGGTGTGCTGGGGCTGGGGGTGCAGGTGTCCTTGATATCGATGGGTGGGATCTCCGCGAACGTCGGGAGCAGGTAGTCCAGGAATCCATATCCCAGATGCGGTACGCCGTCGTCGTCGAACGTCATGCCTTCGTAGAGAGCCTGGCCGATGCCCTGCACGGCCGATCCGAACGCCTGCCCGTGCACCACCGTCGGGTTGAGAACCACTCCGCAGTCGTCGACGGCCACGAGCCTGAGGACGCGTACGGTGCCCAGGTCCGGATCCACCTCGATCACCGCCACGTGCGCGCCGAAGGGAAACGCCATGCCGGCCTCGTAACGGTCCTCGACGCGCAACGGCCCGGTGGTCTTCATCAGAGCGCCCAGGCTCATGGCCGCCGAGCCGTCGGCGGCCAGGTGCACGGTGCCGTCCATCCACTCGACCTCGTCGACCGGCACCCTCCACAGCCCCGCCGCCCGTCTACGGGCCTCCTCGATCAGGAGAGTCGCCGCGTGCCGGAGCATGGCGCCGGCGACCTGCGCCGACCGACTGGCGAACGAGCCCAGTCCTTCGGGCTGTTCATCGGTGTCACCCTCGACGAGGCGGACCTGTGCCTCCGGAATGCCGAGGACCTTGGCAACCAGCGCGGGGAAGACCGTCTCATGCGACTGACCGCTGGGCGCTGCACCGCACCGGGCGGTGACGGTCCCGTCCTCGTGCACCTCGAGGCTGCCGAACTCGTGCAGGCCGCCGGGTTCGCCGCCCGAGCGCTCCACATAGCAGGAGACGCCGATGCCCAGCGGCAGGGCGTCCGGGTCCTGGCGGCGACGGTCCCGCTCGGCACGCCACTTCTCGTAGTCGAGCGTCTTGAGGGCCAGGTCCAGAGCGGCGGCGTAGTTCCCGCTGTCGTAGCGGCGTCCGGTCGGCGTCTCGTACGGGAAGGCGTCGGGCGGAATGAAGTTGCGCCGCCGCAGCTCGATCGGATCCATGCCGAGGCGCCGGGCGAGCAGGTCCATCGTCCGCTCGATGGCGATCGCGGCCTCGGGACGTCCGGCACCCCGGTACGGATAGGTCACCATGGTGTTGGTGAGCACCGAGCGCAGCGTCGCGTGGACGCGTGGGGTGGTGTACGCGCCGGTCGCCATCCACGCCGTCTGCATGGGCAGTCCCACGCCGAGGTGCGGATAGGCGCCGATGTCGGCGTCGATCGTCAACGCGTAGGCGAGCAGCCGTCCATCGGTGTCGGCGGCGAGCCGGACGGTCTGGTCCTGTCCCCTGCCCCGGGTGGCGACGAGCATCGACTCCATGCGGTCCTCGATCCAGCGGACCGGTCGCCCGAGCTTCACCGCCAGGTAGGCGACGATCACGAACTCGGGGAACGCGGCGCTCTTGGACCCGAAGGCGCCTCCGGTGTCCGGGACGACGACCCGGATCCGGTCGGTGGACCAGCCGAGTAGCGCGGCCAGTTCACGGCGCAGCCGGTGCGGCATCTGGTGCCCCGACCACACCGTCAGCCGGTCCGCCTCGGGTACGGCGAGGACCGTGCGGCATTCCATGGGGCTGGGCATCAGCAGTTGCTGGCGGTAGGTGGCCTCGACGACGACGGCCGCGTCCTGCCAGACCGACGGGGCGATGGGTTCTCCCGCCTCGCCCCGCAGGGCGATGTTGCTCAGCCCGTCGAACAGGCGGACGGAGTCGTCCAGCGCCGCGGACGGTGTCACCACCGCGGGCAAGGGATCGATCGTGGCGGTGACCTCGGCGACTCCGTCCTCCGCCCGGTACCGGTCCGCTCCGAGGACGACCGCCAGCGCCTCGCCCGGATAGCGCACTCGGTCCTTCACCAGGGCCGGCCACTCCCGGCCCGCGACGGCGTCTTCCGTGGAGAGCCCCGCCAACAGGGTGTACGGGACCGCAGGAAGGTCCGGCAGATCCGCGGCCGACCAGGCTCCCACGACACCGGGCACGTCACGGGCCGCCCTACAGTCCACGGCCCGCAGCAGGCCGTGGGCGACCTTGCTTCTCACGAATGCGGCATCCACACACCCCGGCACGTCGATATCGGCGACATACCGGCCTTCCCCTGTGAGCAGCCGTTCGTCCTCGCGCCTCTTCCATCGCGCCACAACAACACCTCGTCCGTGTCTTTGCGGGAACTGATCGCGCGAGTGCCGCACCTGCACCGATCGCGGTGCGGGCCCTCCGGCCGATCGCCAGTCGCCGTCCATGGGGAACACCGCGCGGATCACATTCCGTTGCTCGGAAACTAGTCACGCGGGAAGCGGACGGACCAGTCACGAGCGGGCGTTGTGCGCTGCGGTTACAGAAGGAGTGCGCTGGTCGTAAAGAGCCGGTCGCCGTCTCCATCGGCCGGGACGGCCACGATGCCGCTTCCCCTGAGTGAACTTGGTCGGGTGGGGTCTCGGGCCGACGGGTGAGCACAGCGCGATGATCAGCCGCAGGACCTGCGTCGCGGGCTAGCAAGCCGGTGGATCGTGCCCGGAAAGTCAAGGACTGGAGCGCTCCGGGAAAACCCGCTGCCGCGCGCGCCGCCTACTCTCCCTTCGGTTCATTCCCGACGAACCCGATGGAAGGGAAAGGCAGATGAAGAAGCGCAAGGCAATGGTGCGGTTGCTGCCGGCGTTACTGCTGGTGGTGGGCGTGGGGGGATTCGCGGCCCCGTCGTCGGCCCAGAGCCGGCACGCCCCCGCCCCGCTCCCGGCCGCGACCACGGCGGTCGGACCGCAGTACGACACCACGCACGTCTACGTCACCCCCGGCGCGATGGACGCGTTCGTCGCCTGCTGGGAGGCGACCTTCGGCGGAACCCACACGCCCAAGGTGATCACCCAGGTCACGCCGACGCCCAGTAAGACCGCGTCGGAACTGGTTCTCTCACCTGTCGGCACGCTGTCCGTCTTCGACTTCCGGACGCCGGTCCCCTACCCGTTCGGTGCCGAACGCACCGGCTGGCTCATGAGCGACTTCGACAAGGGTGTCCGGCTGGCCCGGGCCAGCGGGGCGAACGTCGTCGTCGCGCCCTTCGACGACCCCATCGGCAAGGACGCGGTCGTCCAGTTCCCGGGCGGCGTCAACGCCCAGCTGTACTGGCACACCAAGGCTCCGTCCTACGCGCAGTTGGAGACCGTGCCGGACAACCGCATCTATCTGACGAGGGACTCGGCGAGTGCGTTCCTCAGGTCGTACCTGCGCTTCACCGGTGGCCGGATCGTCTCGGACGACCGGGCCGCCGATGGCGGTCAACTCGGTGTGCCCGACGAGACGTACCGCCGCGTCGCCATCAACTCTCCCTACGGCAAAACGGTGGTCAGCGTGACCGACGGGCACCTGCCGTACCCGTTCGGGCGGGAGGCCACCGGCTACGCGGTGAAGGACCTCACGTCGACCCTGCGCAAGGCCGAGGCCGCGGGCGCGAAGGTGCTCTGGGGGCCGTACACCTCCGAGGGCCGGGCCAGCGCGATGGTGCGGTTCCCCGGCGGCTATGTGGCCGAACTCCACATCACGTGAGGGGACTTCAGCCGCAGGACCCGGGACGCGGCGAAGGGCATGAGGCCGTCGTGCCGGTCCGGTAGGGCGATCACCCGGGCGCTGTTCGGCAGGGCGTGACGCACGCCCGTCAGCATCCGCACCGCCGTCTGGTCGTCGAGGCCGGCCGTCGGTTCGTCGAGCAGGAGGACCACGGGTGTCCGCAGGACCGCTCTCGCGATCACCAGGCGGCGTCGCTGGCCCTGCGAGAGCGCACTGCCCAATGGGCCCGTCGGGGTGTCGAGGGGTAGCTGCTCCAGGGCCGCGGCCGCCAGGGCCGCCCGAAGTGTGTCGTCGTCGTCCGCGCCCGGGGCGGCCTGCCGGAGGTTCTCGGCGAGGGCCGCGTCGGCGATCCAGTCCTCCGCTTCGACGAGGGTGAGCGAGGCGGCGATCGCACGGGCGGGCAGGGACTCGACAGGTACACCGCCGAGCAGCACCGACCGGGGAGCAGCGGGGGGAGATCCGTCCCGCCAGACTCTCCAACAGGGTGCTTTTCCCACTGCCGTTGGGCCCGGTGACCATGGTGACGCTGCCGGGCTCGATCACCGCGGACCACCGGGTGCGGTCGGCGCCGACGCCCACGGGCACGTGGCGGGTCACCAGGGTCCGTGGCGCGCCGGCGAGCGGCGCCTTCGGCGGGGACGCGGTCGACGGCTCGCCCGGGAGAGTCTTGCCCGAGAGAGCCTTGTTCGCCAGATCCGCCAGATCCGCCAGATCCGTCAGCCGCCGGGCGGCGTCGGCGGCCAGGCCGTGGTCGCGGAGCACCGCGGGGAGCGTCTCCATCAGCTCGTACGCGGCCGCCACCCGGCGGAGGACCTCAGGACGACGCGCACGGAGTGCGGGTGGCAACGGTGCCGCGGGATCACCAGCACGCCCCCGGTACCGGCAGGACGGCGCAGGCCCTCTGTGAGCAGTGAACGGGCGAACACCCAGTCCACGGGTCTGGCCGTGGGCGCGCCGAGGGAGAGTCGGACGGCGTAGGGGTCGGACATGTCGTGGTGCAGCTCCGCGGACAGCGGGGTCGGCAGCTCGTCCGGGACACTGACGTGCACGGCCCCGTAGGCGGCCCGCAACACCCGGCTGAACGCGCGGCCCTGGTGAAACCTCAGCGGTGCGCCATCACGGCGATCGTGCGGTCCCGGTGGGTCGGCGCGGGCTCTCCATGAGCCGCTCCGTGTGAATCGTTCCGCCGAGAAAACGTCACCCAACCGTGCGCCGTTCACCGGACAGGCCGTGAATCTGCCAGTCGCGAGGCGCCATGCCGTAGGCGGCACGGAAAACACGGCTGAAATGGCTAGGGCTCACGAACCCCCAGCGTCGGGCGATGGTCGCCACCCCGACTCCCAGGGCCGGGGACCGCAGAAGTTCCCGACGGCACCGCTCCAGTCGCTCCGCTCGGATCCACTCCCCGACGGTGGTTCCCTCCAGTTGGAACAGCTTGTGCAGGTAGCGCACCGAAATGAAGTGAGCGGCAGCGATCGCGGTGGGCGACAGGTCCGGGTCGGAGAGGTTCTGCAGGATGTGGTCCTTCACTCGCACCATCATGGCCGCGGCGGTTTCAGGAGCCTGAGGCCTGAAGCGGCCGCGCCGCTCGTTGATGACCAGTGCCAGCAGGTCGAGCCCGGTGGCGACGAACTGGCGGCCGACGAATTCGTCGAACCCCGCTGCTTCGCGCGCCATGCGTGCAAAATAGGTCGCCACGAGTGCGGCACTTCCGTCACGACCCGAGAACGCACTCGCAGTCAACGCGTGCAGGTCCTCGTCCCGCACGCGAAGCTCCTTTCGAGGGAATTGAAAGGAAGTGAAGCGGAAATCGCCCTCAACTTTCTTTCTGAACACGCGAGACGAATCAGAGATGGAAAAATCTCCCGGCTCTATCCGGCACTCCCTCCCGTCCTGCTCCTTGACGGCGCTTCCTCTGCGCTGAAGCGTGAGGATGAGGTATTCCTTCCCGTCCCGGGCTATCAGACGCTTGTTGCGCGTCACCTCTTGAGAGCCGGCCTGGACGTCCGACACCTGCGTGGCTCCCCATTGGTGGGTGACGATCCTCCCTGGCGACGGATCCTCCTCCAGGATATTGACATCGAGCGGTACGAACGTCTGGGATACCGCTTCATGCCAGCGCTCGCTGCGGTCGGCTGCGGACAGCTCCGCGGTGGAAAGGACGACGGACATGCGGCCCCTTGAAAACGTCATCGACAGGCGGTTCGGATCCGGTCACCGGACAGCCCGATCACCGAAGCCCCGCCGTTCCTTCCGGAACACCGTGCCAGCCGGCCTGGGCCGGCACATCGCGTGAATCCGCTAGATCGGTCGGGGTGACGGACCGAGACGCCTCTCACTTGATGGCTCCGCCGGTGGCACCGGCGGCGACGTAGCGCTGAGCGACGATGAGCAGTACGGCGGCGGGGACGGACGCCATGACCGTGGTGGCCATGACGGCGTTCCACTGGTTCGTATGGGCACCGAGGTACTGGTAGATGCCCAGCGTGATCGGCCGCACGGTCTCCGTGGTGGTCAGGGTGAGGGCGAAGAGGAAGTCGCTCCAGGTGAAGAGGAAGGTGAAGACGGCGGCGGTGATCAACGCGTTCCGGCTCACCGGGAGCACCACGGAGCAGAACACGCGCAGCCGCCCGGCACCGTCCACCTGCGCGGCCTCGATGACCTCTCGCGGAATGCTCCGCATGAACGCACGCATGATGATGATCGCGAAGGGGACCCCTGCGGTGGAGTCGGCGAGGATCAGTCCGAGGTAGGAGTTCAGGAGTCCCAGGTCGCTGTAGGCGCCGTAGAGCGCGTTGGCCACGACGATGCTCGGCACCATCTGGGTGAGCAGGACGCCGAAGAGCACGAGGTCGGTTCCGCGGAGGGGGAACCGGGCCAGCGCGTAGGCCGCCGGCGTGGCGAGCCCGAGGCTGAAGGCGACGCTGCCGAGGGCCACGACGAGGCTGGTGACGAGGTTGCGTCCCTGGTCGCGCAGTGCGGTGGCGTATCCGCTGAAGTCCGGATGGAAGGGGAACCAGCCTCCTTGCAGGGTGTTGCCCGCCGGCTGGAGGGAGCCGTTCACCATCCAGTAGACGGGAAACAGCATCAGGGCGAGCAAGGCGATCCCGACGACGGTGGACGGCCGACCACGGCCCGGTGCGCGCTTCACGGGAAGATCTCTCAGACGTTCCGGGCGCGGCGGTTGGCGCGCAGGTAGACGAGGGCGAAGACGAGCGAGATGACGACGAGCACGTTGCTCATCGCGGCACCGCGCCCGAACTCGAACTGCTGGAAGGACAGTTCGTAGGAACGGGTGGCGATGGTCTCGGTGGCGCCGGCCGGCCCACCGCCGGTCACCACGAGGATGACGTCCAGCACTTTGAGGGTGTAGACCACGCCCAGCACCAGCACGACGCCCACCACCGGCCGCAGCAGCGGCCAGGTGACATGGCGGAACGACGCCAGCGGACCGGCACCGTCCAGCTTCGCCGCCTCGTACAGGTGTGGCGGGATGTCCTGCAGGCCGCCGTACAGGATCGCGGTGTTGAAGGGGATTCCGACCCAGATGTTGATGAGGATCACCGACAGCAGCGCCGGTGAGGTGCCGGTGAGCCAGGGGATGCCGGACGACGAGAGGCGCAGGCCGCGCAGCGCCGCGTTGACGACTCCGGTGTCGGGGTCGAGCATCCACCGCCACGTGGTTCCGGACACGACCAGCGGCAGCAGCCACGGCAGCAGCAGCAGCGACCGCAGCACGCCGCCGAGCGGGAAGCGGCGCCGGAAGAACAAAGCGAGGGCCAGGCCGAGTACGAACTGCCCGGCGATCGAGCCGGCGGTGAACAGGACCGTGGTCAGCAGGGCCTTGGGGAACAGGTCCGAGGAAAGGATCTCCGAGTAGTTCCGCGTCCCCACGAACGGCGCGGCACCCGTGTAGAACGTCGTGGTGGTGTACCGCTGGAAGCTCATCACGACGTTCTTGACGATCGGGTAGCCGAAGAACAGCAGCAGGTACGCCGCCGCGGGCGCGACGAACATCCACTGGGCCAGCCGCTCCCGGAAGTGGGCCCGGACCGCCATCCGGTCCCCCGCGGCGACGGCGCCGCCGTCCTGCCCGGTGGCCCTCCCAAGGAGCGGGGACGGGTCAGTGACCGGTCGCGATCTGCTGCCCATTCCTGAGGGCTTCCTCCGGTGTCTGCCGGCCCGTCAGCGCGGACTGGATCGCGGTGTATATCCCGGTCGCCGCCTGCGGCCATCCGACGCCGAGCCGGCTGGTACGCGCCCGCGCCGCCTCCACGTTCTCGACGAAGGCGGCCATCGACGGAGTCCGCTCGGCGTACTGGGCGGCCACGGCGGTGCGGGAGGGCACGGTGAAGTGCTGCTCGGCCAGGGTGCGCATGGTCGAGCGGTCGTTCAGGCAGGCGAGGACCCGGGCGGCCTTCTCCTGCCGGGCCTTGGAAGGGTTCTGCGGGACCGTCCACACCTCACCGCCGAGCGGTGTGATCGGGGTCCGGCCCGCGCGGGGGACGGGGACGGGGGCCGTCCCCCAGTGCAGGTTCTTGTCCTGGTTGAGGGCGGGGATCCGCCAGGGGCCGTTGATCATCATGGCCGTCCGGCCGGCGACGAACTGGTCGTGGACGTCGGCCTGGGTCCAGTTCAGCACCGACTTCGACATGGATCCGCTCTTCACCAGGTCGACCCACAGCCGGAGTGCCTGTGCGGCCTGCGGGGTGTCCAGTCGCCGCTCGTCACCGCCGTTGGACCACAGGAACGGCAGGAACTGCCAGGTGCCCTCGAAAGTGGCGTTCGCATCGACCGCCATTCCGTAGCGCCCGGGGCGGGCCAGTTTGGCCGCCGCCGCCTTCAGTTCGGTCCAGGTCCTGGGCACGGCCACACCGGCCTCGGTGAGCATGTCCTTGTTGTAGAAGAGGACGACCGTGCTGACGGCAGGGGCCAGTCCGTAGACCTTTCCCTTGTAGGTGCCCGCCGACAGGATGCCCTTGGCGAAGCCGCCGGAGTCGATGCCGTACCGGTCCAGTGGGATCAGCGCGCCGGTCTGTGCGATCTGCTGCAGGTCGGGGTTGTCCAGCATCAGCAAGTCGGGAAGGGTCCGCGACGACGCCCGCTGCAGAACCTTGGGGATGAGCGACGCCCCGGGTACGCTGGTCTGCTCGACCCGCACACCGGCGGTTTTGCCGCACGCGGTGAGCACTTCGCCCCATTGGGCGTGTTCGGTCGCGTCGGTGTAGTAGTCGAGCGCGGTGATGGAGGTGACCTTGTCGGTGTCGGACCCGCCACCGGTTGCGGCACCGCATCCGGTGGCGGCCGACACAAGGGCGAGCACTCCGGTCAGGAGAGCGGCGATCCGCCGCGCCGGCGGTCTGGCCGGTGAGATCATGATGATGCCTTTACCGAGTAACTGTCTGGGGCCGGGGACTGCGTCACGAGGAGGACGCACTCCAAGGGCGTGGTCAGAATGGTCTGCACCGGCAACTTCCGCTCGAACGCATGTTATAGCGTCTCGAACGGCCGCCGACCTGGAGCATTCGGGAGGCCGGCGTCCGCAGGACGTGGCGGCGGTCCCGTGCGGACGAAACCGCCGCCGCGGCCGCCGCCCTGTTCGGCGACCTCCCGGATCATCGCCACCACCGCGTCGGGCTGCGACAGCACAACGGCGTGCGAGCCGTCCAGCACGTACTCGGTGGCCGCCATGCGTTGCGCCATGAAGCGCTGAGCGGTGGGGCTGACCATCCGGTCGGCGGTCGCGATGGCGTACCAGGACGGCTTGGAGGCCCATGCCGGCGGACCCGATCTGCCGGTCAGCGCGGTGCGGGCGATCGGGCGCTGGGCCACGGACAGCACCTCCTTGACGCCGGACGGCAGTTCGTCGGCGTACACCTGCGGGAACCGGTCCTTGCTGAGGTACAGCTCGCCGTCCGGGCCGTCGGGGAAGGCGGCGGTGAAGGTCGCGTCGGCCGCCGGCACGGGGGCGAAGCGGTTCGTGATGTCCAGGACGCACTCGCCCTCGTCGAGGCCGAACGCCGCGACGTAGCACAGGGCCACGACGTTGTCGGCGTCGGTGGCGGCGTGGGTGATGACCGCGCCACCGTAGTCGTGGCCGACCAGCACGACAGGCGCGCCGATGTCGCAGACCACGCTCCTGAGGTAGGCGGCGTCCTGCGCCAGACCGCGCAGTGGGTTCGCCGGGGCGCGCACGGTCAGTCCGGCGGCGTGCAGGAGGCCGATGGCCCCCGCCCACGACGAGGCATCCGTGAACGCCCCGTGCACGAGCACGATGGTCGGCGGTTGGGGGGTGGGTCGGTGCATGCCGGTGACCTCCGACTGGTTGTGGGGACACCCCAACCAAGCGCGTTCAGGTGGGGCAGGGCATCGCGTGAACGGACCAAGCGGCCCGCTCAGCTGTCGGGCAGAGCCATGACCAGATTGGCCAGCTGGACCCGGGAGTTGATCGCCAGTTTGCGGAAGACCGACGTCAGGTGGGTGTTGACCGTGTGCGGAGAGACCACGAGCAGGTCGGCGACCGATCGGTTGGTGTGGCCCTGCGCGACCAGGCGCGCGACCTTCTGCTCCGAGGCCGTGAGGGCCGCCCATCCTTGCACGGGGCGCTGTCTGCCCACTGCCCTGCGGCCGCCGTCTCCTGCCGTGTCGAGGTCGCGCTGTACGCGTGCCGCCGCGGCGTGGGCGCCCGACTCGGCGAACGTGTCGCGGGCGTACGTCAGCGCGGCCGCGGCCTCGGGTTTCCGGCCCGCTGCCAGGAGTGCCCCTCCGAGGTCGGCGGACGCGGCGGCCCGGGCCAGCGGGCGAGGGCTCGCCTTCAGCAGGTCGACGGAGTATCCGAGCATGGCGAGATCGCTGTTCACGAGCCCGAGGGCCTGCGCCGCGATGCCCGTGGCGGTCGGCACGGCGGGATTGCGCTCGGCGTGCGCTCCGGCCTGTGCGGCCAGGTCCTCGGCGAGCTCGTACTCCGCGCCGCGCAGGGCCATGCGTATCGCGGAATCGACCCAGTCGCGCAGCAGCCGCCAGCGCATGAAGAGGTCGCTGCGCTGCACTTGCCGAATCTTGTCGACGGCGAGCGCGACGTCCCCGTCGGCGTCGGCGTGGACCGCTTCCAGGAAGCGCACCGCGGCCGTGTTGCCCGGGTTCGGCTTGGCCGCCAGCCTTTCCTGCGCCGCGGCCAGATGCTCGCGCGCCGCTTCCCGGTCGCCGCGCAGCAGGGCGATCCGAGAACGGATCACGCGACCGTTCACCTGCTGCACGGGGACCTGTACCTCGTCCTCCAGACGCTCCATTGTCAGGAAGTCGGCGTCGGCGTCGTCGAGTCGGCCGAGCCCCAGATCGTGCTGCCCCTGAGCCCACAGCGTCATCGCCTGGCGCATCGCCCCGGCGCCGTTCGCCGCTCGCAGGAGCAGCCGTCCGCTGGACGCGAAGTCGTCCATGTGCAGGTGCGCGACGATCTCTTCGGGCAGGAAGGCGGTATCGAGGGCGCTCAGCGCGGCGAAGCGCTCCAGCGCGACCGCGTTCTCACCCGCGTTCTGCGCGATCTCGCCGAGCCCGGACAGGGCCAGGACGTGCGCCTCCCGGTCACCGATCGCGGTGGCGGCACGCAGCGCGCTCTCACCGGCCGCACGCGCATCGACGAGATCGTGGTCCCGGGACAGGGCCCGTGCGCGCAGGGCCGCCAGCCTCGCCCCGGTCTCCGGGGCGGCACCCCCCAGGGCGAGGGCGGTTTCGGCCCGGCGGCGCAGTTCGCCGGCGAGATCCATGTTCCACAGCGTCCCGCCGAGGGCGGCCTGCAGCCGGCTGAACGTCTCCAGCGGTGGCCGGCCGGCCAGCAGCCGGTCGCCCGTCGACAGCGCCTCCCGGTTCCGGCCGGCCCGGGTCAGGCAGAGGATCGCCTGCTCCCCCACCGCGAACCTCAGCGGCCGTGCCGACGGCACCAGTTCCAGTGCACGCGTCATCAGGTCGGCCGCGAGGTCCGGCGTGACCGGCAGGATGTCGTCGGCCGCCCGTCGCAGCAGCTCCACGGCTTCCTCGTCTCCGGGCAGGGCTCCCCTGAGGATGTGCGGCACCGCGTCGACCGGCTGATGGCCCGCGGCCACGAGGTGGTGGGCGGCCTCTCGGTGGAGAGCCTTCCGGGCGGACGGCGGGATGTCGACGTAGACCGCCTGGCGCAGCAGGTCATGCCGGAAGACCAGGTGATCGCCGTCGTCGTCCAGGAGTCCGGCACGCACGGCCTCCTCCAGCGCCGCGATGGATGCGGCGGTCGGTCCGCCGCAGAGCGCGGCGGCGTCGCGGAAGCCGAAACTGCGCCCCAGCACCGCCCCCATCTGGAGGAAGCGCAGCGTGCCGGGCTGCAGGGACCTGAGTCTGGCGCGCACACCCACCACGAGCCCTGGGGGCACGGCTTCGTCCGACGTCCGGGCGCTCCACAGTCCCGCGAGCATCTCGACTGCCAGAAAGGGGTTCCCACCGGCTCCGTCGAGCAGTTCCCGTACCCGCTCGTCGACCACTGCCCCGAGTGTGTCGCTGGTCAGTTGGTCGATGGCCGCGCCGGACAGCGGCCCCAGGGACACGGTGACCGCCGGGAGGTTGCCGGTCGCGGCCGCGACGACCTCTTCCGCCGGGCCCGCGGGCTCCCGTCGCCCGGTCAGCATCCACAGAACCGGCGAAGTCCGCAGGCGGGTCGGAAGCTGCTGCAGGGCGAACCGGCTCAGCGGATCGGCCCACTGCACGTCGTCCAGGCCGATCAGCACCGGCACGCTGCCCGCTCTGGCTTCGATCGCCTCCGCCAGGCGCTCCACCAGCCAGATCCGCTGATCGTGATGGCGGGTGAGATCGACGAAGGCATCGTCGGACAGCAGCGGCCGATCGCCGTGCAGGACGCAGGCCGCCAACGACGAGAGCGGCACGATGTGATGCAGTTCGTCGGCCTTGCCGACGCCGACGGAGAACCCCGCCGCCCTGGCCGTGGAGACGGCCTCGGCGAGCAGCGTGGTCTTGCCGATGCCTGGTTCCCCCTGGATGAGGGCCAACCCGCCGCTTCCGGTACGGGCCACCGAGGCGATCAGCGCCTGGAGCTCTTCGAGTTCGTCCTCCCTGCCGCGCAGACCGCTACGGGACAGCGGACCGCCTGACCCCGCCACCTATGCTCCGTCCTGTCCGCGCTCGGCCGCCGAAGCCGGGCTCGGCCCGCGCCGACTGGCGACCCCGCCCTCCCGCAGCCGGCGGCTTCCCGCGGGCACGCCATGACTTGGCGCATCACCGCAGGTCAGGCCCATTGTATGCGAGGGGTTCGGCACCGCGGTGCGCCCGTCGGGCCGCTCGTGACCGGACGGGGCACGGCGCAGTCGCGTCACGGCGGCGAGCTCGGCCGCCCGTCGGGCCGGCCGCACCACAGCACGGGCCCGGCTCCCCCGGCGAACAGTCTTCCCGTCGTCCGGGAATCCGGCCGTTTCGATCACGGATGTCATGGGCGCCCTCCCGCCGGTCGGGTACCGGGCCCCACCACCGCACGAGGAACCGGCCCGGCACTGCTTCCAGCGTGGAACACGGGATGACTTACGTCGTCGGCACGATGACTGCGCAGCGACTGTGGCCGCGCGGTGCGCCGAACGGCATCCGACGCTCGGCACGCTCTGGCGTTCACCGCGCGCACGTAGACTGCGACGGTCCAGGTCAGAACGGCGGCGCAGAGCAACGAAGGATGTCGGCCACGACACTGTCCGGGCGGGACGAGGAGCTGGCGACCGTCGACGGATTCGTCGCCGGACTGCCCGGGCGCGGCAGTGCGCTGCTGATTCGGGGAGCCCCCGGAATCGGCAAGTCCGCCCTCTTGGAGCACGCCGTCACCCGGGCCCGGAACTCAGGATTCACCGTCCTCACGGCATCGGGGGTGCAGGCCGAGACCCATCTGCCGTTCGCGGGGCTGCACCAGCTGACCCACACCATGACGGATCGCGTCGCGCACCTTCCCCCCCTCTCAGGCGGACGCGCTGCTGGGCGCCTTCGGCATGGCGGAGCCGTCCCCCCGTGCCTCCGCGCCCCGGTTCTTCATGATCGCCCTGCCCACCCTCAGCCTGGTGGTCGGACCCCGGGCGGGAACTGCGGGAACGCGTGGTGGCCGCGGCCGAGCGGCTGCCCGTTTCGGAACTCCACCCGGACCTGGTGTACACGCTGGCGGCGGCCGCCCCGCTGGAGCGTGCGGCGACGGTACTCGACCGCCTGGAGCGCCTCGAACGCCAAGGCGGGTACGACGTCCAGGCCGCCGCCACCCTGGGCACGGCGGCCACGATGGCGAACGCGTACGACCGCGCCACCGGGTTCCTCCGGCACGCGGCGGCCGGCCTGCGCGGCCAGTGCCGTCTGGGCCTGCTGGCCCAGACTCTGGTGTCGCTCGCCTTCAGCACCGTGCACACCGTCGACTGGGAGACCGGGCTCCCGGCCGTGGCCGAGGCGATGCGACTGGCCGAGGAGAACGCCCAGCCGCGCTGGTTGACCGGTGCGCGGATCGCGAAGGCGCAGTTCGCCGCGTTGCACGGGGATCCGGACACGGCGCTCGCCGTCATCGGCGAGGCGGAGCGCCAGGGACTGTCCGCGGCGCACCCCTCCAATCTCGCGTTCATCCAGATCACGCGCGGCCTCATCGGCCTCGCCGCCGGTGACCACGCCGAGGCGTTCCACTGCGTCTGGCGGGTCTTCGACCCGGTCGACCCGGCCCACCATCCGTTCCTGCGGACCATCGCCATCGCGGAGTTGGCCGAGGCCGCCACGGGCGCGGAGCAACGAGCCCTGGCGAAGGCCCCGTCGGAACGGCTCGCGGCGTCCGCCGGGGCGAGCGGGGCTCAACTGACCCGGATCAACCTGGCGTTCGCCCATGCCCTGCTCGCCGACGACGAGCACGCGGAGGAGCACTTCCGGGCGGCACTCGATCTGGACATGTCCCGGGCCCCCTTTGCTCGCGCCCGGCTGATGCTCGCCCACGGCGCCTGGCCGCGACGGCGCCGCCGCGTGATGGAAGCCCGCACTCCGCTGCGGATCGCCCGGGAGTCCTTCGCGTCCCTCGGCGTGGAGCCGTGGGCCGAACGGGCCTGCCGGGAACTCCGCTCGGCGGGCGAGGGCGGCAAGCGCCGACGCCGCACCGACTGGGACCTGCTCTCGCCTCAGGAGCTGCAGATCGCCCAGCGCGCGGCGGACGGCCTGTCCAACAAGGAGAGAGGTCAGCAGCTGTACCTGTCACCGCGCACGATCGGCGCGCACCTGTACCGCATCTTCCCGAAGCTCGGGATCACCTCTCGCGGCCAGCTGAGGGACGAACTGGCCGCGAACTGAGCAGCCCGGGGACCAGGTGGCGGCGCGGGGGTCACCGCGCCAACACGGTCTCCAGCCACTGCAGGACTTCGGGGGTCACGGGGTCGGCCAGGTCGGCGAATTCGTCGTGGCTCTTGAGGAACTTCGCCACGTAGGGGCAGACCGGCACGAAGCGCTTCCCGGAGGCGCGTACGTCGTCCAGGGCCTGCCGGACGAGGATCGAGGCCAGGCCCTGCCCGGCGAAGGCGTCGTCGATCTCGGTGTGGAAGAAGACGCGCCGGTCGTCGCGGTCGCGGTACGCGGTGAAGCCGGCGGTCGTGCCGTCGACCAGGATCTCGTACCGGTGCCTGGCGTCGACGCGCTGGACGGTCCGGGCGGTGGTGGGCTGGGTCATCGTGAGCCTTTCAGTGGTGCGTCGGGTTCTTGCGCGGTGTGATGGTGGCGTTCGGAAGGGCGGGCGCGGGAAGCCGGGCGCCGTCGTAGCCGTCGACGGTGCCGAAGCGGTCGGAAGCGTCCTCCCAGGCTTGCCGGGCCTCGACGATGTCCTCGTGGCTGCGGCCGATGAAGTTCCACCACATGGCGATCTGCTCCTCGAACGGCGTCCCGCCCAGCAGGACCGCCCGGGCGGGGGCGTCCGACTCGTTCGTCAACGTCAGCGTGTCGTTTCCGGTGCCGACGTAGCCCAGTTCCGCCGGGCGCAGGAGCGTTCCGGCCATGCGGACGTCCCCTTGGTCGACGAGCAGGCCGTGCTCGAAGTCGGTACGCACCGCGAGTGTGGTGGTCGAGCGCGGATCGAGGACGAGTTCGGCGCCGAGCAGCGGCGTGAAAGTCGGCACCGGAGAGGTGTCGCCTGCGAGGGATCCCAGGAACACGCTGATCTCCGCGCCGCCCGTCCGCACCGGGCTCGGCACGTGGTGCCGGAAGTCACGGCCCGTGTGCCGGTGCTCTTCGGGCAGGGCCACCCACAGTTGGACGCCGTGCAGGATCGTGGTGCCGGCGGTGGAGACCTCCGAGTGGCTGATGCCGTGCCCGCCCGTCATGAGGTTCAGCTCGCCGGGCCGTACGAAGGCGTGGCTGCCCAGGCTGTCGCGGTGCTCGATCTCCCCGCTGAACAGCCAGCTCACGGTCTGCAGACCGATGTGCGGATGGGGGGCGACGTCCATGCCGCCGGTGTCGGCGACGTCGTCCGGGCCGTAGTGGTCGACGAAGCACCAGGCGCCGATCAGCGTCCGGGCCCGCTGCGGCAGCGTGCGCCGCACCGTCATCGCCCTCGGGCCTCCCAACGGGACGTCCCGCGCGGGCAACACGTCGACCTGCGGGGCGGGCCGGCCGTGGTCGCCGGCAGCGTGGCGCTGCGCGGGGGGATTCACTTCGACGTCGGTCATCGAGCGCCCTCTCACATCCGAATGTGGTTTCATATTCAACAATAATGCCTGAGAGTGTTCCGTGTCCCCCCGCATACGCGGCAGCGCGAGCGGCGGTCGGGAGCGGCCGTGAAGGAGTCCAGATTGAGTGACACCACCGCAGATCCGGCAACCCGGCGGATCTTCGTCGACAAGCAGACCCCCAAGCCCTACCACGCGCTGGTCGAGACGGCGGAAGCGGTCCGTACCGCCGCCGCCGAGGCGGGGCTGGACCACGCCCTGGTCGAGCTGATCAACCTCCGGGTGTCACAGATCAACGGCTGCGCCTACTGCCTCAACGTGCACACCAGGGCCGCGTCGCGCGCCGGCGAAACCCTGCAGCGGCTGGGCGTGTTGGCCGCATGGCGCGACACCGGGCTGTTCACGGAGCGGGAGCGGGCGGCACTCGCCCTGGCGGAGGCGACCACCGAACCCGCCGACGCCGCCCTGCAGGAACGCGCCTACGCAACGGCCCGCCAGGTCTTCGACGACGACGAGATATCCGCGGTGATCTGGGTGGCGATCACCATCAACGCGTTCAACCGGGTCTCCATCCTGAGCAAGCACCCCGTCACGGCGTCCCCGGACAGCAGGTCCGCACACGGGTGACGACTGCCGGGGGCGGCGCGCGAGCCGGACACCTCAGGACCGGCCGGGTCCGTCGGCGGCGGTGGCCCGCACGGCCTCCTCGATCAGCTGGACGACGCGCTCGGGGCGGGCGAGCATCACCAGGTGCGAGGAGTCGACCTCGACGGTGGTCATCCCGGCCCTCCGGTAGCCATGGCGCTCCACATCCGGATTGATGGTGCGGTCGGCTGTGGCGACCAGACCCCACGAGGGCTTGGTCCGCCACGCCGCCGTCGGCGCCTTCTCGCTGAAGGCCCGTGCGGCCAGCGGACGTTGGGAGACGGCGAGTACGGAGGCGAGGCGGGGGTCGACGTCGGCGGCGAAGACGTCCGGGAACCTGTCGATCCGCACCGACACCTCGGTACCAGGAGCAGCGGAGCCCTCGATCGGGAAGGAGGTGTGGACGAGCGCGGCGGCGAGCTCGGAGTCGGGGAAGCCGCCCTGCAGCTCGCCCAGGCTCTCGCCTTCCTCCAGGGCGTAACCGGCCAGGTAGACCAGCCCTCTGACGTTCTCCTCCACTCCTGCGACGGTGATGACGGCACCGCCGTAGGAGTGCCCGACCAGGACGACCGGTCCGGGTATCCGGCGGACGATCGAGGCGACGTAGGCGGAGTCGCCGAGCAGGCTGCGGTTGGGCACCGCGGGCGCCACCACGTCCAGGCCGCGGGCGAGCAGCTCCGCGATGACCCGGGCGAAGCCGGAGGCGTCGGCGAAGGCGCCGTGGACCAGGACGACGGTCGGGCTGTCCGAACGGGACGACAAGGCACAACTCCCTGCTGATGATGTCGTGGTGGCCGGCAATGCGCGGCCGGGCGGTCGGGAACGGCGTCCGGGCCGGGGCCGGACCGCGGGCACGAACGGCACATTAGGGGTGGCCGAAGGGGCCGGCTTGCCTGTCGATGCATCACCTGTGGTCTGTCCGCGCCCGCGGGCGAGCGGCGCCTTCGAGGCCCCTTGCACAGCAGCGCGCCGGAATACCGAACACGCCGCGTCCTGGCACTCCCGCGCAAGAGGACGTGCGCTCGACGACAACACCGGCCCCAGCGTGCTGGCAATCAGCGCCGCGCATGCCGTGAACGCCGTGGACACCCGGACGCCGCCGGCCGATCCGCCGATGCCGTCCGTGGCCGCGCCCTCATGGGCAGGGTGGCGCACCTGGTCCGCCGACGTCACCTACGCCACCCACGAATCTCAGACCCTGCCCATCGAACGCGACCACTCGGCCCCCGCCACCGAGACCGCCTGGACCGTCGCCGCCTACCAGACGCCCGTCTCCGACCGCATGTGGCACCTGACCGCGACCGGCGCCACACCCATCCCCATGCTCCAAGACCTGTTGCACGAACTCGCCGACGGCCACGGGTGGGACACTCCGGTCGGCCAGTTCCTCGACGAGGCGTCCCTCATCGCGGCCACCCAACCCGCCACCGACGCCGGCTGGCAGCACACCGTCGAAGGCCGCTGGATGCACTGGACCGCGCCCAACGGCGAGGCCGGCATCCAATTCGACGCCTTCGCCGCCCAACGAACCAACGGAGTCCTACCCACCTGGCTCCTGTGGGCCGGCCCCACCATCGACCACCCCACCTGGGAAATCGCAGCCTCCACCCGCACCCCCAGCACCCTGCTGGCCAACCTCGCCGAAACTCTCACCCACGGAACCGTCGCGCGCCCGACAATCCCCCTCACCTCACACGCCCACCACCGCACCACGCCCCCGCCCGAGCTCCCTGGCACCGCGGCCAAGCGCGCCAACATCCGCTCCTTGTAACCTCCAGCAGGGAACGCGATCACCGCCAGCAGTTCACCGGCAGCCCGACACCCCGCCTTGGGACACTCGCCGAATGCCTCGGGGCGGCGTCCCCTTCGTGCGGGCGTGTGTCAGGCGCGCGGCAGCCCTAGGCTTCGATATCGCTTGACAGCTGCCTCAGCGCCTCGGCACTCGGGGGGGGTGCGGGTACGCCTCGGGGTTGTCGGGGCCGAGGGTGTAGGAGACCGAGCCGTCGGGCCCTCGTCTTCCACCACCGCTGGAACACCGCAACCAACACGACCACCAAGCCTTACGACCTCCGCCACCACGCACTCGGCCCCCACCAACCCCAAATGGCCGCAGCCAACACCGAGTTCACCCCCCTCATCACCACCGAACTCCTCCACGAAGTGCTCTCCACCGTCCCCGACACCTGGCTGACCAACGAACCAGGCTTCACCACCACAACAGACGTCCGCAACGCCTACATCACCCACCTCACCGCCCGAGCCAAAGCCTCCACCCACTGGCTCCCAACCGAATTCCCCCCACCGACCGACCGGACAGACCGCCGACGAGGGTGACCGGAGGGGTGCAGGGTTTCCCCGTCTCGTATGAGGGCGCCGCCGGACTGCACTCCACTCGCACTCAACCTCACCAGGCACAGTGCCGTCTTCCCCGTCACATACGTGATGTTCGGGAGGTTTGCATGCTGGTCGTGGAGGAGATCACCCAGGGCGCTGGCGAGGTACAGCTGTACCGGGAGCTGTACGCGGGCACGCCCATGGAGATGCCAGAGCTCACCGGCAAGCAGTGGCCGGCACCGGCAGGGGTCCTCGCCGCGCGCCAGGACGGCGAACTGCTGGGATGGGTGGTGTACTTCAGCAGCGGACATCCGGGCGATACGGCCATCCTCCAGTGGATCATGGTCCGGCAGGAACGCGAACGCCTCACCACTGGCTACAACACCACCTCCCCGGCCACCACGGCGGACATCGACGCACTTGCCGCTCTCGCGGCCAAAGCAGCCCGGCACGCCAGGCGGGCCGGCTACACCGAGATGCAGTGGTCGCCGACCGAGCCCGGCCTCGCCGAGGGCATCACCACCCGCCTGAACGCCAGGACCGTCAAAGACGAAGACGGCTTCTACTCATACCGACTCGCCTTGTGACCGCTTGCCGGTATCCGCGACAGCTTGATCGCCCGAATCACCGAAGCCGAGGCGGAAGACTGGCTCAACGAGGTCCCATGCCTCCAGGGCAGCTTGGCTGGCGCCAAGGCTCCCCAAGGAGGTCGCACACTGGCTTCAACGCAGCTGGATCCCAAAGGCGTTGGCGTCGTCATCGAAGCCGAACACACCTGCATGGCCTTGCGCGGCGTACGGGCCACCGGCTCCAGTACCCTCACCTCCACTCTCCTGGGCACCCTGCGAAACGACGCCCGCTCACGCAGCGAATTCCTCGCACGTTCTTTTGTGAGCAGTCGCGTAACACCCTGGAGGTCCGTGAGGACCCACGCGCCAGGAGAGCGCTCCGCGTCGTTGGCCGCCGTGTTCATGTTGTCGCGGCTGTCGATCCAGCGGACCAGGAATTCCGCGCGCGATTCGATTACGGGGAACGGCAGTACGTTCGCCCGCGTGGGGCAGTCCGTCGCCGACCGCGGTTCGGGGTGCGGCCCCTTCTCTGGCGATGATGGCCGGGCCTGATCGGGTGATGGCCGGCCCGCGGAGAGTGTCGGCGTTGGCGCGGCCGGGAGCGTGGGCCAGTCTCGTCACGGAAAAGGGAGGTTCGCCCGACATGGCCGTGCATTGCTTCGGATCTCCGCGCCGCGCCCGCGCCGGAGTGAAGTTCCTGGCGCTCATCGTGTTCGCCGGCGCCACTGCGTGCTCCAACGGTTCGACGCCGGCCCCGACCGGTAGTCCGAGTCCGAGCGCGAAGCCGGCTGCGACGATCACCGTCACGATGAAGGAGTATTCACTCGCTCTCTCGCCGGCCAGGGCAGCCGCGGGGACCGTCACGTTCGTCGTGCGCAACGCCGGCTCCTTGGCGCACGCACTGGTCGTCGCGGGGCCCGGCGTGTCCGACGCGCACACCTCGACCGTCTCGCCCGGCGGCCAGGCGCGCCTGACCGTCACCCTCCAAGCCGGCAGCTACGAGCTGTGGTGTCCCATCGACAAACACAAGGAACTCGGCATGGACACCCACCTCCAGGCCGGCGGGAACAGCCCGTCGTCACCGACTCCCAACAGCCCCGCCGCGACCTCCACCTCGACCGGGCAGGAGCGATGACTCCCGAACCAGGCGGCCGCCCGCACCGCACCGCCCTCGACCGGCGCACCGTCGTGCGTGTGCTGCTCCAATTGGTGACCGCGGCCGCACTGGGCGTGAACGCCTACGTGCATGCAGATCTCGCCTCTGTCTACGACCGGGTCGGGCAGCAGATCAGCCAGGGGACGCTGTTCCGCCTCGAAGCCGCCGTGGCGTCCCTGGCCGCGCTGCTGGTCCTGCTCTTCGGTCGCCGGCGGCTGGTGTGGGCGTTCGCCTTCCTGGTGTCCGTCTCCGCCGTGGGCGCCGTGCTGCTCTATCGGTATGTGAACGTGGGTGCGCTCGGTCCGCTGCCGAACATGTACGAGCCGGTCTGGTGGCCGAGTAAGTCCGCCAGCGCGATCGCCGAGGCCGTCGGCGCTGTGGCGGCGCTGGGCGGCTTTCTGATCACCCGCCCGCCGCGCTCCGCGTCCGCTCGGGGCGGCGCTCCTCGGGGCGACAGGGTCGACGGCGTGGGTGGCTGACCGCGTGCCACGCCTGACTGTCCGCGTCGAACCCCGGCAGTTCCTCGGGGTGTTGTGGCTGCTGCTGCCCCTGGCGGTGATCGCTGCCCTGCTCTGGTACGGCCTGGTACACACCCCGGAGCCCCGGCGCAGTTTGTTCGGAATGCAAGGCCCCGCCGTCATCCTGCTCAAGACCCAACTGGGCAGCGCCCTGTTGGGACTAGCTCTGATCCAGTTGCTCCTCGCGCTGTGGATGTACGGCCGGCTGCCCGGCCTGCGCGCCGCGCCGCACCGGGTGGGCACCGCGCACCGCCTGATCGGTGCGTTCGCCTTCCTGTTTTCCATCCCGATCGCCCAGCAATGCATCATCGCCTACGGCGTCAGCCTGACCGGGCCCCGCCAGGCGCTGCACTCGCTCGCCGGCTGTTTTCTCTACGGGGCTTTCGTCGCCAAGGTCGTCGTGGTGCGCCACCGCCGCTGGCCGGGCTGGGCGCTCCCGCTCGCCGGTGGTGCGCTCGTCACGGTGATCGTCCTGGCCTGGTACTCGGCTGCGTTCTGGTACTTGAACGGCTTCCACGCGCCCGGCCTGTGAGGGGGCGGCGCCGGTTCGGTGCCGTTGTCGGCCGCTCTCGGCAGCGGTCCCGGCTCGCCGCCCCGCTGCCTTCCCGAGGTGCGGGGTGAGCGGTTCGCGCGAAAGCCGTTGCATTCCTTCAGGGCGTTGGTGTTGCCGGCCTTGAGGTGCCCGGCGGTGCCCACACGTTGCGGCCGGAGGCGGCACTGACCGCCGGCACCGGGGCGGCGTTGACCGGCTCCGTGCCTGGCTCGCAGGCACGCACCTTGCCTCTGCACGCGCAGCCAATGCCCTAATATATGAGATATGTGCTATGTGTGAAAAACTTGGATGTTGGCACATGGCTCTGCCGGCAAGCGAGAGGAGTCATCATGATCGCCAAGCTGCTTGCCAAGTTGTCCTTCACTCGCAACTACGGTGCGTACGGCGCCCACGACTGGGGCTCCCACACCGGCGACGACAGGGTGTGACCACACCGTCGGCGGGCGCTCCCGGGCTCCCGCCGACTCCTGGCCGCGCTGCCGGCGATATGGCCTGACTGGTATGGGAAGTCAGGGGCGATCCCATGGGCCGAGCGGATGAGCCGCCGCGGTTGCCCGGAGGCAGCTTCGCGGCCTGGAGCCGCGACCGGCTGGCATTGGCGAGCCGGGGCGCTGCCGAGTGCGGGGACGTCTGGCAGCTGGAGCCGGGTGTCTACGTAGCCGCGAGGGCCGGGGTGTGTGAAGCGGTCCTGCACCGCTCGCAGGACTTTCCCAAGCCCTCCTCGCCCCTCTTCCCGCCGTTCAAGAGGGCTGGCGGAGCGCCGATGCCCGAGGAGCGTGCGCACGCTCGCGCCGCCCGGATGCGCGGACTGCGCCCACAAGCGGTTGCGGCCCGGATCGGTGAGATCGCAGCCGGGACCGATCGCATTGCCGACCAGTGGCCCACGGGCCGGGACGTCGAGATTCTTCCCCTGGTCCGGCCCGTCCTGGCAGAGATCGGCGTGCGCTACCTCTTCTCCGAAGACGCCCCCGTCCTGCTGCCCTTCGCCTGGCAGCTCTTCGTGGCCCGAGAGGTGCTCGTACGCCCCTCGCGCTGGGTGTGGCCGCGCTGGGTCCCCACACCGGCACGGCGGTTCCGCACCCGGCGGCAAGTCGCCTTCACCAACGCTCTGCGGCCCATCATCAGCCGACGCCGTAGCTCGGGACGGCTCGGGGACGACGTGCTGGGACAGATGCTCCGGCCCTCCTCCCGCTACGGCCCGCTGGCGGAGGAAGCCGTCTTCGACACCCTCCCCGGAATCACCGTCGCCACCTTCGAGACACCCTCCCGGGCAGCCGGCTGGATCCTGCTCCACCTGGCCCGATACCCCCAGGCCGCGGACCGCGTCGCGGCCGAAGCCGCCCTGCTTCCCGCCTCCCCGGCCTCGACGACCAGCTCCCACTTCGACAACCTGCACTACACCCAGGCGCTGGTACGCGAAGTGCTGCGGCTGCACCCGCCGAGCTGGCTGCTCACCCGACGGGCCCCGCGACGCACCCAGCTCGCCGACTACACCATCGACGCCGGGTCCACCGTTCTCGTCTGCCCCTACACGGCCCACCGCGACGCACGCGAACACCCCGAGCCGGATCGGTTCCGACCCGAACGCTGGCTCGACGATGCGGGCTCGCCGACGAAACCCGGGGTCTTCCTCGCCTTCGGTACCGGGCCGCACGGCTGCGAGGGAGCCGCACTGGCCATGGCCATGCTCACGCTCATGACGGCGCAGACCGCACGCCGCTACCACTTGAGCGAGCCGCCCGGCGCGGAACCCGGCTACCGGATCACCACCTTCGAAGGTCTCGCAACCGCCGGCCTGTGCCTGCGCGCCACCCTGCGCGGCTGAGGACGGTCCCGCTTTCGGTGGCAGGCCGCCGCCGTCCGCGAACAACGAACGTCGATCAGGTCCGAGTGCCGTTCCACACGTGCTCGGATCACCGGCTCATGGTTGGCCCATCGTGTGCCGCCGGTCGAACTCGTTGACGAGCATGCCCATCATGACGAGGTCGTGATGCCGGCCGGCGAAGAAGACGTGTTCCCGCAAGCGCCCCTCCTCGACGAAGCCGAGCCCCCGAAAAAGTGCCAACGATGCCTCGTTGTGGGCCAAGACCGCCGCCAGGCATTTGTGATAGCGCCGCTCGGCGAACATGAAGCGCAGCAACAGCGCCACGGCTTCCGTCGCGTAGCCCTTGCGCCGATGGCCGGCGCCGATGGCGATGTCGAACTCGAACCAGCCCGAGCAACGGCCAGTGCGATGGGAGCCGACTGAACCGACCAACTCTCCGGTGGCCGTCGCTTCGATCGCCAACCGGAAACGGTCGTCGTCGCCCTCGGCAAGCGCCTGCTCCTTCGCCCAGGCACGGTAGCTCTCGGCGGACCGCGGCAGATCCAGCCGGCCCCCTCGCGCCCCGTCACCGTCGGCGAAATGCGCGAACGCCGTCCAGTCCTCGGGCTCGACAGCACGCAGGCGTACACGATTTCCCGTCCAGGACAATGCCATGCCCAAATTTGATCACGCTGCTGTGCACGCGAGGCTGACTGGCACGCCGAGGAAGGCAGAGCCGTCACCGGCCCGGTGCCCGGGCCGTCGAACTCGCCGGTAACGGTGCCGCTGTCACACTCATTTCGTGACGGCATTCCGGCGCGCCGTGCCGCACTCTTTCCGTCGAGACGGCAATCCAATAGAGCGCCGCTTTCGTAGTCAACATGCAGCCGCCATCAGGGCGTCCCTGACCAGGCGCTGGGCGCAACGGCGGCCGGCCTTGTCCGGGCGATGCCGGTCGACCGGTTGGCGGCTCGGCACGCAATGACGGAGGCATCGCCGTCGTGACCAGTGGCGACACGCTGAGTGCGTTGAAGCGCGAGGGCCGCATCGTGGTCGTCGGGGCGTCGCTGGCGGGGCTGCGGGCCGCGGAGGCTCTGCGCGGCGAGGGTTTCACCGGGTCGTTGACCATGATCGGCGACGAGTTGGGCGAGCCCTACGACCGGCCTCCCCTGTCCAAGCAGGTACTGACCGGGTGGGTGCCGGCCGGGGGCACCACACTGCCCTGCCGTCGCGCCATCGATGCGGAGTGGCTGCTGGGCGTGCCCGCCAGCGGGCTGGACCTCGGGACGAACCACGTGCGTCTCGCCGACGGACGCGAGGTTCCCTTCGACCGGGTGCTGATCTCCACCGGGGTACGGGCCCGGCCGTGGTCCGTCGAGTCCGAGGCGGCCCTGGACGGGGTGTTCGTGGTGCGCACACGCGAGCATGCCGAGGGCCTGCAGCGGGCCCTCGCCGCCGGGCCCTCCCGTGTGCTGGTCATCGGTGCGGGATTCACCGGCTCCGAGATCGCCTCCGTCTGTCGCGAGCGAGGCATCCCGGTGACCGTCGCCGAACTCGCGCCGGCCCCGCTCGTAGGGGCGCTCGGCGCCGTGATCGGCGAGGTTGCGGCCGACATGCAGCGCGCTCACGGGGTCGACCTGCGCTGCGGTGTCACCGTCACCCGGCTGGAGGGCGACGTGCGGGGACGGTTTCGCCGTGCTCACTTCGACGACGGCAGTGCGGTCGACGCCGATGTGGCGGTGGTGGCACTCGGGAGCATCCGCAACACCGAGTGGCTGCGGGACTCGGGACTGGCAGCGGGCGTGTGGGGAATCACCTGCGACACCCGCTGCCGCGCCCTCGACGTCAACGGCCGCGTCACCGACGACGTCTTCGCCGCGGGCGACGTGGCACGTTGCCCGAACCCCCTCTACGAACACCGGCTCATCTCGCTGGAGCACTGGGCCAACGCCGTGGAGCAGGCGGAGATCGCGGCGCACAACATGGTCAGTGCCCAGGCGGACCTCCGGCCCCACCTGTCCGTCCCGGTGTTCTGGTCGATCCAGTTCGGCGTCAACATCAAATCCGTCGGCGTGCCGATCTTCGCCGACGAGGTGGTCGTCACCCAGGGCTCGTTGGAGGACCGCCGTTTCGTCACCGCATACGGCTATCGGGGCCGCGTCACGGCTGCGGTGAGCTTCAACAACGGCAAGCGGCTGCACCACTACCGACGATTGATAGAGATGGCCGCACCTTTCCCACCCCCCTGCCCCACGCCGGACCAGCCGGCCGACAGGAAACCGGTGCCCGTCGACCTCCCCGGCCCGGCCCTGCTCGCGCGGGGCGCCACGGCGGTCGTCACGGGCCATGACCTGGGTGAACGACGCGTCACGGCCGCGCCACGGCATCGGCAGGAGCAAGGCCGGACGACGACCGGGACGCCCGGCACGCTGCAACGGATCTTCGACTACTCCGCCCGGGCCGACCCGTACCCGTTGTATGCCGAGTTGCGCACGACGCCGGTGATGCGACAGGAGGACGGCAGCTACGTCGTCAGCACCTACCGCGAGATCACGGACGTCCTGAACGACCCGCATCTCAGTTCCGACCTGCGCAATCTGTCGCGTCCGATGCCCCCGGCCGACGAAGCGGCCACGTCGTCGTTCATCCACATGGACTCGCCCGAGCATGATCGCCTGCGGCGTATGGCGATGCGTCACTTCGGCCCTCCGCACACCCCGGGCCTGGTGACCGGACTGGAAGGCTTCCTGGCCGCCACGGTCGGCAGTCTGATCGACGATGTGGCGGGCCAGGAACAGTTCGACGTCGTCGACGATTTCGCCTCCCCGTTCTCCGTAACCGTGACCTGTCACTTGCTCGGCGTGCCGCGCGAGGACGAGCCGAGGTTCCACCTCTGGGTGAACGACCTCATGGACTCGATCGACTACAACCCCGAGACCGACCCGACGGAGAAACTGGACAAGGGCGTAGAGGCCCGCAAGGACGTGCGCCAGTGCCTCGGCGAGCTGGTGGAGCGGAGCCACGGCCGGCCGGGAGACGGCCTGCTCTCACAGCTGGCCAACGACGACGGACCCGACGGGCGGATGACCGACGCCGAGATCGTCGCCACCGCCAGACTGCTCCTCATCGCCGGCCATGAGACCATCGTCAACCTCATCGCCAACGGCATGCTGACGCTGCTGCGCCACCCACCGGTGTTCCAACGCCTGTGCGGTGAACCGGACTTGATCGTGCCGCTGGTCGAGGAACTGCTGCGCTACGACCCCCCTGTGCACATCATTCCCTGGCGGGTGGCGTACAGCGACCTCACCGTCGCCGACACCCTGATCCCCGAGGGCTCGCAGATCATGCTGATGCTGGCCTCCGGGAACCGCGACCCGAACCGCTTCCACGAGCCCGACCGCTTCGACCCCGATCGGCGCGACAACCAGCACCTCGGCTTCGGCAGCGGCATCCACCTGTGCTTCGGCGGCCCACTGGCCCGCCGGGAAACCCAGATCGCACTGACCGAGTTGGTGCACCGCCTCGACCACCCCAGGCTGGTCGCCGACCCGCCGCCGTACCGACGCAGCCCCGTACTCCGCGGGCCGCTACATCTGGACATCGAGCAGGGTCACGGTTGACGCGACAGCCGAGGGCCGTTTCGCCAAGCAACTCGGCCGCACCCCCGACGGCGACGGGCACCAAGCCCCGGCCGGACAGCCGGACGAACAAGCTGCTCCTCTCCAACGTGGCAGAGGCATTCAGGCGCCGTACTCGGCTGGCCTCGCGGCCTCGCCCGTGTCCGCATCCCGCGCGCACACCCTGGTGGACGAGGTGTCACCGCGATAGACGAGGACGACTGCTGCGAGACCGACGGCCAGGCCGAGAGCGGTCTGCGGACCGAAGGGTTCACCGAACATGAGGGATCCCCAGACTGCCGTGACCGGGGCCATGAGGAACATGAGCGTATTGACCTTGGTCACTCCGCTGCGTCTCAGGATGAGCCAGTACAGCCCGTACCCGCCGAAGGTCGGCAAGGCCACGAGCCAGGTGATCGCGACCCAGAACGAGAGCTCAGCGGGCGGCTTCGCGGCTCCGGTGCCCACGGCGAGTGCCGTGAAGACGACGGCACTGGTGGCGCAGTGGACGGTCATCGACACCTGGGGCGCGACCCGCACGCGGGAGCGACTTTCGAGGAACGTGGCCGCCACCAGCGAGAACATGCCGAGGAAGGGGATGAGATAGCTCCACCAGGACGCACCGGTGCCGGCCGCGGCATCCGCCGTGGTGACGATGGCGACGCCGCTCACCCCCAGGCACAGTCCGAGCCACTGCTTGCGCGAGACGTATTGACGCAACAACGGTCCGGCAATCGCTCCGGCGACGAGGGGCTGAACGCCGTCGATCAGGGCTGTGGTGCCGCTGGAGACCCCGAGTTGGATCGCGTAGTAGACGGTGAGCAGATAGCCGCTCTGCGACAGCACGCCGATCATGGCCTGCCGGGCCACATCCCGCGCCGCGAGGCCCCGCCACGACGTTCTGGAGACGGTGGCAAGCACGGTCAGGACGACGGCCAGCGGCAGGAACCGCCACATCAGGATCGTGACCGCAGACGCACTGCCCGCGCCGAGCTTGGCCCCGATGAACCCGGAACTCCAGCAGAGCACGAAGGCGATCGAGAGCAGGAAGTTCACGTCTCACTCTCCACTAAACAGATCGGTATACCCATCGGCTCACTATACAGATCGGTATACTGTTGGGCATGGGCACTGCCGAGACGCCGCGACGGATCACGATGACCCCTGCCGCACGGCGCGTCCTGGAGGCCGCCGCGAGGCTGTTCTACGAGCGCGGCATCCATGCCGTCGGGGTGGACCTGATCGCCGCCGAGGCCAAGGTGACGAAGAAGACCCTCTACGACCGGTTCGGCTCCAAGGAGCAGATCGTCGTGGAGTACCTCGCGGACCGCGATGAACGCTGGCGGGCCTTCCTCGCCCAGTACCTCGACGCCGCACAGCCGGGGTCGGCAGCGCGCGTCCTGGCCGTCTTCGACGCCTCACGCGCGTGGTCGGCGAAGAACAGTTCCAAGGGGTGCAGCATGGTCAACGCTCACGCCGAGATCAGCGATCCGTCCCATCCGGCCTACCCGATCATCACCGGACAAAAGCATTGGATGCTGGCCCTGTTCACCGACCTCGCCGGGGACATCGCCCCGGACGAGGCCGGCCATCTGGGCCGGACACTCATGCTGCTTCACGAAGGAGCGCTCGTCGCCCACGGCCTGTACATCTTCGCGGATCCCATCCGCCATGCCCGCGAACAGGCACAGGCCCTCCTCACCGCCACTGGGGACTCGGCAGCAGCGAAGCGGTGAGGCGACGCCCAGGAGATCGCTTCTGAGAGCCGGAAAGAGGAGGAATGGCGCACGGTCGGGATGAGCCCCTCCCGCCAGTGGTCCAGATCCTGCGTTCCGGTTGCTGCCCTGACCCCGCCCCTGCCGACGACTCTGGGACTCCTGGGACGTCGAGCATCGGCCGCTGGTCCCCGGGGGAGGGTCTGTTCGACTCGCGGGTACGGCTGAAGGCCGCGTTGAGCCGGTACGCCGAGCACCGGGCTGCGGGCCCGCTGAAGGCCCGGTTCGTGGCGACGACGTGGGGCCAGCGCATGAGGATCCTGTCGTTGTTCTACCGGTGGGGATCATCGAGGGGTACGCGTCAGCCGAGCCGTTCACCTATCGCGCCGCGAGGGCCCTGTTCGCCGGGACCGGGTGGGAGGTGAGGATGAACCTGACGGTCCGTCGCACGCCGGAGCCGACCGCGGTTCCCCTCCCGTTCCCGGTGCCGGCCGGGATCATCAAGGGCGAGAAGTTCCGCACCACGGACCTCTTACCAGGCTCTGGCTGGGCTTCACGGCCGCCTCGAACCGGAGCGCGCCGCCACGACGGAAAGGCTCAGTCCGGCAGCCGCCACGGCGGTGGGGTGAACCGCTGATGGTGACCGAGCCGGACTCTCGGGGGGGCTGGTCAACGGGATCCGGGGGCCGTGGGCATCACCGACCCGGCCGAGCGGCGCCGTGGCCCGGTCCGCCACGGCCTGGAACTCCTCCGTCGGCCGGGCCGCCTTCAGGGCCTCCGCCGTCTCGCGCGCCTTGGTGCGGTACCGGGCAGCCTCCGCCCGTACGGCCTTCAGCTCCGCTCGGAGCGCGTCGGTGTCCATCTCCCGGCCGTCGCCGTGCTCCTCCGGCCGGGCCGATTCCTCGGGGCCGTGCGCGGCCTCGGTCGGGGCCTGCCCGTCGGCGGCAGGGGCGTCGGCCGGCTCGGAGATCGTGGGGGTGGTCTCGATGCGGAACCTCTCCTCGGTGTTGTCAGGATGCGATGTGCGGGCCGGCCCCAGGTGCCCCGGCCGGACAGTTAGGTGAAGCAACGGGGCCTGATTGGGTTAACTGCCTTGCGCGAACGGATCGAAGGACATCCACCAGGGGACCTTCCCAGCACGTAGTTCCACTTCGACCCTTGGAGATCTCCATGCGCATTCGCACTGCAGTTGCTGCCGCAGCCCTGGTCACGACCGCCGTACTCCATGGAGCAGGCGCGGCTGCTGCCGTTTCGCACATCGCTCCCTCGACCCATTCCAAGCAGGTCATCTCCGCGGATGACGACGACGATGACGACGAGATGGGCCAGGGCGACGAAGACTGAGCACGCCTGAGGGGTGAACGGCCAGTTCGTGTGCCTGGCCAGTGCCCACTCGTGCCGTATCAAGCAACGTTCGCCCTGTTGTGACGCGTCGTCCGGACGGTGCTCCGGGCGGCGCGTTGTGCGTCGTGCTTTGCGGGTGGCTGAGCGTGTGCGGGTCCACGAGGTCGATGACGACGAGGGGCATCGGCTGCTGCGGATCGTCCGCCGAGGCACCGGATCCGTGGCGACCTGGCGCCGAGCCCATACGGTGCTCTCATCGGCCCAGGGCATGGACGTGACCAAGATCGCCGAGGTGAGATTCACCAGCGCGGACCGGGTCCGGTACGTGATCCACAACTTCAACGCCGACGGTTTCACTTCGCTCTATCCCAAGTACAAGGGCGGCCGGCCGAAGACGTTCACCCTGCCCGAACGCCGTGAGATCAAGCCGACTGCCGAGAGGCTCGGCTCCCCCCTGCCGGGCCACCTGGGCTACCGGATCGCCGCCCTTCACCAGCATGACCGACCACGACACCGCCGCGTTCGCAACGGACTCCACGAAACTCGGGGCAGCTCACTTGTGGCCGACGATGAGGTGCTTGTCACTGTGAGACCTGTGTAGCTCAGATTGCCTGAATCCTGCCTCGGAGAGGAGTGCGATGTATTCGTCTGCCGTGCGGTGGCGCCCTTGAGTCTCCAGATGCATGGTCAGGTTCATTGCCGAGGTGGCGAGGGGGCCTTGCCTGGACTCGTCGAAGAGCCTGTCCATTATGAGTACCCGCCCGTGGTCGTGACACGCCCGGTGTGCCTTGCTCAGGAGCTGGACGCAAGCGTCGTCGGGCCAGTCCGAGAGGATGTATCCGAAGGCGATGCAGTCGCCTTCGGGTAGTTCGTCGGTGAAGAAGTTGCCTGGGAGGAAGGCGAGTCGGTCACCGAGCCCATGGGCGGCACGGGTCTCGTTGAGATGCGGTTCGACTTCAGGAAGGTCGAACACCGTTGCCCGGAGCCTGGGCGAGTGCTGGAGCGCGGCGACCGCGAACGGTCCGTTGGCACCCCCCACGTCGATCAGGTGGGTGGTGGTGGCCAGCCCGGCGAGGACAGCGAGTTCTTTGGACGGGGCAAAGCTGAGGTCCCACATGGCCTTCAGGAAACGGCCGGTGGCGTGGTCATCTCGGTACAGAGAGGTGAACGGCTGACGGTCGGATCCGTCCACCGCGTCCTTGCCGTGCCGGAGGTAGGAGTCCAGGAGCGCCACCCTGCCCGCCGTTTCTTGGACGAGGTGGGCGATGAACCCTCCGAGGTAGCGGTCGCTGTCCGGGTCGACGAAGGGCCGGACTTCTTCCGGAAGGCTGTACTGGCCCCCGGGTGTGCGTTGGATGATCTCGAATGCGGTCAGGACCAGCAGCATCCGTTCCGTGGTTTCCGGGTCGATGCGGAGGTCCTTCGCGATGTCGGCTGCTGCGGCAGGTCCGTTCGCCACCAGGTGGGTGAAAACCTGGTAGCGGTCGGCCAAGTACAGGGCTGGCGTTGAGATTACGCCGAACATGACCTTCTCCAAGTTGCCCGGCAGCATGGCGGTCCTCCCTGTCGTTGTGATGCGTCTGGCCTGCCGCAGTCCGTGTCGCCGACGGCCTGGGCATGTGTCAGCCCCCGTTCAGGGCGGCTGCCTGTTCTACGAGCGCGGCGAGGTCCTGTGGATGGGTGACGTGTGCGATGTGACCAGCACCGTCGATGGATGTGTGGTGGCCGGTGGGGATCAGGTTCGCAAGATGTCGCGCGGTCTGTCGGTGATGTGTCAGTGACCGGCTTCCCGACGCCGTGATCACAGGTGTCGTCACCGTCGTCGGGTCGAAGGTGGGGATGTTGAGTGTGGGGTCGGTCATCTCCTGGATCAGGGCTGTGCCGGCCGCTTCCAGTTCCTCGTCCGTAGGTCCTGCGGTGGGGTGGCCGACGACGGCCTCTTGGAGGGCTCTGGCTGCGGCGGCCGGGCCCTGAGCCGATGCGTCTTCGACCAGTTGCTCCCACGGGGCGGTGTCGGGCCACCAAGGCAGCCAGCAGACGGGCGGCTCGAAGAGCACGACTGCCCTTGCGAATTGGGGTTGTCGGGCTGCCGCGGTGAGTGCCACGAGTGCGCCGTAGCTGTGTCCTGCCACGACGGGCCTCGGCAATCTGGCGGCCGCAGAAATGAGATCGGTGACATGGTCGGCCAGTTTGGTCTGCGGGTCTGCGAGGGCGCGGGAGGTGCCCCATCCGCGCCGGTCGTACCCGGCGACGGTCCATCGGGGCAGGTGCGCTGCGACTCGCTGGAAGGTCGCGCTGTGGTCCATCGTCCCGTGGACGAACAGAGCCGTCTCGGGTCGTGTCCCTTTTCTCGTGCGTAGTACGGGGCGGATCATTTCGGTGCCTCGGCGTTGAGGAGAAGGGTGGTGATCTGCTCCGGTGTGGGGGCGGTGATCAGAGCAGCAGTGTCCACGGGTGCGCCTGCCAGTGATTCCAGGCGGGCGAGGAAGGCTGCCATGGTGATGGAGTCGCCGCCGGCGGTGAAGAAGTCGGAGTCTGCTTGGACCTGGCGTAACGGGAGGTTGAGGACCTGAGCGAAGTTCTGGGCGACCTCCCAGGTGATGCGGGAGAGGCGCCTTTCGTGGTCGTCGGGTAGGAGTGCGGGCCCAGAGGGGCCAGAGGACTGGACAGTGAGCTCGTCGGGGGGTTCGTGTCGGTGGTCGGCTTTGCCGTTCACGGTGCGCGGGAGTTCGGTGACGGCGGTGAACACGGAGGGCAGCATGGCGCTGTGCAGGCGGGAGGCCAGGTAAGTGCGGATTGCCGTCTCGTCGAGCTGGGGTCCGGCGGGGACGGCCAGGGCTTCGATGCGGCCGTCTTGTTCATGTACAGCGCAGGCGGTGACGCCGGGGGCGGACTCCAGGACACGCTCGACCTCGTCGAGTTCGACGCGTTGGCCACGGATCTTGACTTGGCGGTCGCGACGGCCGATGTATTCGAGTGTGCCGTCTGGGCGTTGGCGGCAGATGTCACCGGTGCGGTAGAGCAGGCTTGCCGGATCGGTTGTGGTGTGGGGGTTGCGGATGAAGCGCTCTTCCATGAGGTCCGGCTGGTTCAGGTACCTTCCGACACCGAGACCTCCGAGCCAGAGTTCCCCCCGCTGCCCAGGCGGGACGTCGCGTAGGTGGTGGTCGAGGAGATAGGCGCGTTTGTTGGCTACCGGTCGGCCGATGGGCGGGGGGTCCTCGCTCGGGGAGCATTCATGCCAGGTTGCCAGGACGGCGGTCTCGGCTGGACCGTAAAGGTTGAGAAGGCGCCGCCCCGGTGCGGCCCACCGGCGCGCCCATGCTGCTGGCAGCCGCTCGCCGGCGGCGGCGGCGATGCGCAGTTCGGGCAGAGGCTGGTCCGGAAGGGTCATCCAGACGGACGGGGTGAGGATTGCGGTGGTGACCCGCTGCGATGCGAGCAGCCGGACCAATGGGGGGCCGACGGTGAGCTGGTCGGACGGCGCGACAACCAAGGCGGCGCCTGACAGGAGAGCGAGGGTGAGGTCGGCGATACAGCCGTCGAAGTTTGGTGAGAGGAACTGCAGGACCCGGTCGCGGGGTTCGAGGCCGAAGATCTGGTGCTGCGCCAGGTGGAGATTGACCGTGGCCTCGTGGCTGATCGCGATGGCCTTCGGGGCACCGGTACTGCCGCTGGTGAAGACGACGTAGGCGGTATCGCCGGGCGAGACTCCGGTGAGCGGGGCGTCCGGACGGAAGTCCTTCGCGCCTACGCCGACTACCTGGACGGGGAACGCTGAGGAGGGGAGACTGCCGTCGGTCACCACAAGGCGTGCCTCGGCCTCGACGAGCATGGTCCGCAGGCGCTCACGGGGGCAGGAGATGTCCGCCAGCAGGAACGCGGCGCCAGTCTTTGCGACCGCCAGCACAGTGAGGACGAACTCCACGGAACGTTCCATGACGATGCCGACCAACGTGCCCGGCTGGGCCCCTTGGTGTCGCAGTCGATGGGCCAGGGCGTTGGCCCAGTGGTCGAGTTCGCGGTAGCTGATCAGGTCGTCCGGCCCCTGTACCGCTGGTGCATCGGGTGTCAGTAGGGCTTGCCGTTCGAACACCTCGTGCCAGCAGGCTGCCGCTGTGGTGGCGGCCGGAGGAAGACCGCGGCCGTGGCCACTGGTGCTGTCGTGGGTTTCAGCCGCTGGTATGTCGACGGTGGCTTCCGGTATGACTCCGGCATCGACACGGACGCGTGCGTGTTCAAGGCAGCGAGTGTTCCCATGCAGGCCCCAGGAGAACGCTTGCGGCTCCGATTCCGGTGCGTAGGAGGGGTATTTGGCCAGAAAGCCTTCAATGGCGAATCCGGCGAGGCGTTCGGCATAGCCTGCGCCGGGGCAGGTGTGGCGTCCGCTCCCGAAGCCGAGGTGCTTGGGTCCGTGCCGGGTCAGGTCCAGGGCACGGGGCGCGCTGAAGGTCCGGGGGTCGAGGTTGGCGGCGGCCAGGTGGACCAGGACACTCTCGCCTCCTGTGATCAGCGTTCCCCGGATTCTCACGTCGGTCGTGGCTTTGCGCGCGACGTACTGGCTTGACCCGTTCATCCGCATGAACTCCGCGACGGCGGGTGGGATGAGCTCGGGCGACTCGCGCAGCTGCTTCTCCAGGCTCGGATCATCATGCAGGGCCAGCAGAGCCGAGGTGACAAGGTGGGTCAGGGTCTGGTAGCCGCCGCCCACAAGGACGATGCAGTTTGCCGCAACAGCGAACAGCTCTGCGCCAGTTGGTGAGCGGTCGACCAGCGGGGCGGTCAGTGAGCTGATCACGTCGTCGCCGGGCGCGTGCAGTCGGCTTCTCGCTTCGTTCTCCAGCACTGAGAGGGCATCGGTCAGGACCGCGTCCACCTCTCGGTCCGGGGCAGCCGGTAGCGCAGACAGGCTGCCCAGCAGCCGCTCGTAGGCTTCGGCCCACCGGGTGAGCTCCGCTTCCCTTCCCGGCATGCCCAGTAACTGGGCCACCAGCGCGCTGGGGAGCTTCGCTGCGAAGTCCGCCACCAGATCGAGGACACCTGTGCGAGGCAGCTCCTCAAGGGCGCGGGCGGCGATGTGCCGCAGGTCGTTCTCGCGGCTCCGCACGCGAGTGCCGGTGAACTGTTCGGCCAAGGCCGACCGAATGGCCTTGTGCTGTGGCGGATCCATGAAGAGCATCTGCTCGTGCACCATGCTGCTCAGGCTGGCGGAGGCGTGCAGGCCCAACTCCTGAAACGCATCCTGGTCGTGCTCGCGCACGGAGGAGAATGTTCGGTGGTCGCGCAGGATCTCAACCGCCTCGGCGTAGCCGGAGCACACCCACATGCCCCCGACCTCGTCGAAGAACAGCGGACCGAGCCCGGCAATGGCATCGATGTAGACGGACGGATCGGCGATGACTTCGGGAGTTCTGAGCAGGTGAACTCCATGCCTGGCACGGTCGTATCCGGCAGGGCGCTCACGCAGGCGCATGGGATCCTCTCAGGTGAGTTGGTTCGCGGCTTGGGGACGCTGCCGTTTCGGGAAACACTCGGGGCACGCAGGCGTGGTCAGCTGACGTGGCCGACGACCACACCGTTGGCGCCTGCCGAGTTGAGGGGCAGGACCTCCACGCGAGCGAAGCCTGCCTCCAGCAGCCAGTCGTGGTACTCCGCAGCCGAGTAGTTCTTGCCACCCTCGGTCTCCACCAGCATGTTCATCCCCATCAAGGCCGCGGCCGGCGGGCCAGTACGCTCGTCGTTGAGCAGGAGTTCGCAGATCAGCACGGCGCCGTCTGGGGGAAGAGCGGTCCGGCACTTGCGCAGCAGCGCTCGGCCGTTCTGTTCATCCCAGTCGTGAAGAATCATGCTCAGGATGATGGTGTCGTAGCCGCGGGGCAGTTCAGGATCGCGGATGAAGTCGCCGACGACCGTATCGACGGTCTCGTTCAGTTCGGCGTCGGTGATCTTCTGGCGCGCCAGGTCACACACGTGTGGCAGTTCGAGGACCGTCGCGCTCAAGTTGCCGAAGAGACGGCACAGTTCGATGGGGAAGGCGCCGGCGCCGCCACCCACGTCCAACAGCCGAGTGTGCCGGGTGAAGTCATAGGCCGTGGCGAGCGCACGCGCCGTGAAGGTGGAGATGGAATACATGCAGTCCCAGAACAGCTGCAGCGTCTCTGAGTCCTCGGTGTCGAAGAGCGACTCCTGCGTGCCCGGGGTCCAGGTGAGGGGACGGTTTGTCCGAAGAGCCTGGACGATGGACTGCCAGGCCGGGTACTCCCGGCGGTCCAGGTAGCGGACGAACCCCCCGAAGTAGTAAGGCCGCCCCTCGACCAGGTACTCCTCCGAGAGTTCCGAATTCCGGTACCGGGAACCGGACTTGTCCAACAGGCCCAACGATGCGCAGCCGGCCAGGAGCAGGTCCGCAGGGCGGTCGGCTATTCCCAGCTCGCCCGACACCTCTTCCATCGTCAGCTCGCGCCCTCCGGCCAGCAGATCGAACAGGCCGACATCGATGGCGCCCGCATAGGTTTTGAAACTCCAGAATCCTGTGGCGAGCTGCATGAGAGGGGTGGGCAACAGCGGTGCGGCTTCTTTGTGCGGTTGCTTCATGGCAAGCTCCTGGTGGGAGAGGAGGGCGAGTTTCCTCACTCGCCCCTGATGGGTCTGCGGGGTACTTCGCGACTTACCCGAAGAGCGGTTCGCCCGACAGCGGCCGGAACCGGGATTGGAAGAAGCGCAGCGTTTCGGGTTCGTAGGCGAACTCCACGCCCGAACGCAGCGCCTCTCGCTGCTCGTACAGCCGGATGACGCTGTCGGCCACCACATCCATGTGGCTCTGCGTGTAGGTGCGACGCGGGATGGTGAGCCGGACCAGTTCGAGGCGCGGATACCGGTTCGCGCCCGACACCGGGTCGCGCCCTGCCGACACGGCTCCCCGCTCAGTGGACCTGATCCCGGCGTCGAGGTAGAGCGCGCAGGTCAACGTCTGTGCGGGAAACTGCTCGTGAGGTACGCCCGGCAGGAATGCGGAAGCGTTGAGGAACACGGCGTGCCCGCCCACCGGGCGCACGATCGGCACGCCCGCCGCAGCGATCCGGTCAGCCAGGTACGCCACCTGCTGGACGCGGGTGCGGATGCTGTCCTCCTGTACGGACTCCTCAATGCCTTGCGCCGTCGCTTCCAGGTCACGGCCGGCCATCCCGCCGTAGGTGTGCAGTCCCTCGTAGACAACGACCAGGTTGCGTGCCTGCTCCGCGAGTGCTGGATCGCGCACAGCAAGCCAGCCACCGATATTGGCGAAGCTGTCTTTCTTCGCCGACATCGTGGCGCCGTCGGTCAGCGCGCACATCTCCCGCAGGATGTCGGCCACCGAGCGTCCGCTCCAGCCCGGCTCACGCTGCTTGATGAACCAGGCGTTCTCCACTGCCCTCGCCGCGTCGAGCATGACCGGGATCCGGTGGCGGCGGGTGAGTTCGCGGACCTCCGCGAGGTTGGCCATACTGATGGGCTGGCCTCCGGCCATGTTCACCGTCGCAGCCAGGGAAACGTACGGGACCTGTTCGGCCCCCACCTTGTCGATGAGCCGTTCCAGCTTGACGAGATCGACATTCCCTTTGAACGGCAAGTCCGCGTCCGGGTCGTGGGCCTCGTCGATGATGATGTCGTGGAAAGTCCCGCCGTTGAGCTCCTGGTGCTGGCGCGTGGTGGTGAAGTACATGTTTCCCGGAATGTGATGACCCGGTCGAATAAGGCAGCGCGACAGCAAGTTCTCCGCTGCCCGCCCCTGGTGGGCAGGTATCACGTGCTCATAGCCGTAGTAGCCACGCACCGCCGCCTCGAAGCGGTAATAGCTCCGCGAGCCCGCATATGACTCGTCGCCAAGCATCACGGCAGCCCACTGCCGGTCCGACATCGCGCTGGTACCCGAGTCGGTGTAAAGGTCGATGTACACCAGCTCCGCCGGCAGCAGGCCCACGTTGTAGCCGGCTGCCGACAGAGCTGCTCTGCGCTCCTCGACGGTTGTGAGTCGGATGAACTCGATGCTCTTGACCCGCCAGGGCTCCGCTGGATGCCGGGCATCTGCCGTGGCGCCCGTGGACTCTGCGTATCCTGAATCGCTCATGGGAGCTGTCCCTCCGCTAGCTCAAGATCTATCTCACCGCCGGCGACCGTCATGTCGTCAGTGCCACCTATCACCCCGGCACGCAAACCTGGCGAACTCGTTCTCGCTGCAGGGAGTCATGGGAACAGCTCGACCAGAAACCCTCGCAATGAGGCGGCCGCGGATCTCTTCATCGAGGGCGTCCGGCCAGGGAACCAAACCCTTTCAGGGTAGGTACGCCGGGCGGCGTAGTGATGATCGTCATAACAGGCACTTCCTGGCAGCAGTTCAGGCTTCCAGAAACGGCCGAGGCAACAGGTAGGCGCCCGATGCGACCGCATCTGGACCGGGTAGACCTCTACTGCATACCTTGGCCACAATCGGAGGAACCCCCCGGCCAAGATCGGCATGTTGAACCTGTTGAACGTTCGCGAGCATGCGAAATATGGGCGCGTTGTTGTACGGCCCAATGAGCCCTTTTCATTCTCCAATTCCGCAGGCCAGGAGGGCTTGGGGGGCTTGGATGATGGTGTCGAGCGGTTGGTTGAGCAGCGTGCTCGGCGGGTGACCCGGCATTGCTCGAGTTGGGTGAGGGCGCGTTGGCCGCAGGCGCGGAGTCGGGCGTGGTCGCGATTGAACTGCTGGTAGTGCTTGGGTTGTTCGTGGTGCTTCTTGTAGGGGGTGCGGACGGTTGAGCCGGCGCCTTGGTAGACGCAGTCGACGAGGATGAGGACCTGCCGGGTCAGGCCGGATGGTGCCGTGGGCTCGGGTCGCGGTCAGGTCACGTGACCACCGACCGACCGGACAGGCCGCCGACGAAGGTGACGCCCTCCTCTTGGCGGGGCTTCGTCGGGTGCGGCGCGGGAGCGGCCCTGGGGCCCCTGTTCGTCACCCGCTGTGCTCTGCTGTACTGCCCTGCGGCTAATTTGTGTGCAGGACAGGTACGCGGGCCCGTGGCGACAGAGGTGCACGGGGGACGGGAGGTCGGGAAGAGTGTCGCTGCGCGCAGGTGATCCAGCCGAGATCGGCGGTTATCCGCTTGAGGCACGGCTCGGCTCGGGTGGCATGGGCACGGTCTTCCTGGCCCGTACGAGTTCGGGGCGACCTGTCGCGATCAAACTGATCCACCCTCAGCTCGCGGCGGACGACGAGTTCCGCATCCGCTTCCGGCAGGAGGTGGCGGCGGCGCGGCGAGTGAGCGGCGCGTTCACCGCCGCCGTGGTCGACGCGGCCACCGAGGCCGAACAGCCGTGGATGGCGACGACCTACATCCAGGGACACACACTCGCCCGGCGCATCGCCACGAAGGGCCCGGTGAACGGAGCGGAGCTGCGAAGGCTCGCCATCGGGCTGGCGGAGGCGCTGCGGGACATCCACCGGGTGGAGGTCGTCCACCGTGACCTGAAGCCCTCGAACGTCGTGCTCTCGCCCGAGGGTCCACGCGTCATCGACTTCGGCATTTCGCGCGCCGTGAACCAGCAGACGCTGACGATCACGGGGCGGGTCATCGGGACGCCGCCCTTCATGTCGCCGGAGCAGTTGAAGGCGCCGCGTGATGTGGGGCCGCGATCCGATGTCTTCTCGTTGGGGACGCTGCTGGCGTACGCAGCGACGGGCCACGGGCCCTTCGACGCGGACAGCCCGTACCTGGCTGCGTATCAGGTGGTGCACGAGGAGCCGTCGCTGGAGGACGTGCCGGTTGCCTTGCGCACGGTCGTCGAGTCGTGCCTGGCCAAGGAGCCCGACGGGCGCCCCTCGGCGCACGAACTCCTCGTGCTGCTACGGGACCTGCCGGCCGACCTCGGCCAGACCGACGCGAGGGGAGTCGGCGCGGGCCGCACCCGCGACATGATCACCCAGCATCACGTCGCGACGCCGGCGACCCCGGCCCCAACTGCCCCGACCGCCCCGACCGCCACCCCGGCACCGGCCGCCCCGACCACCACCCCGGCCGAACCCGATACGGGGAGCGCCGGCACCCCCATCGGCCGCCGACCGCCTCGCCGATGGCGTCCCGTGCTCGCGGCCGCGGTCGCGGTCACGGTGGTGGCGATCGGTGGCGGAGTCGCCGCACTGGTGGCGGGCGGCTTCGGCGGAAACAGCGGCGGCGGCAAGGGCAACAGCGCCGCCGCCCCGAGTGCCGCACTTCCGAACGGCTTCACGCCGTGGCACGAGACCGTGCCGGGCGGACGCCCGGACATCCCCGACGAACTGCGTTGCGTCGCACACGGCGATGCGCTGTTCTGCGGGGGCGGCAGTGTCCTCGCGGCACGCATCAGGGCCGGGGACGGCTCGCGGGTCTGGACAGCGAAGAGCCCCGGCGTACCCGTCAACAACATGTTCCTGGTGGGCGCCACCGACGACACGGTGCTCGGCTACCGCTTCGCCGCCCAGAACGCCCCGCAGGGCCCTCCCAGCGAGGTGGTGGCCCTCGACGCGCACACCGGCCGGGAGCTGTGGTCCGTGGCGTCCGGAGCCCAGTCGACGGCCGTCACGGGGCGGACCCAGGACGCCCTCGTGGTCGGCTCAGACGTCGTGACGGTCGACGCTTCCAACTCCCGCTTCGAGGCCCGCGACGCGCACAGCGGCCGGGTCAGGTGGACGTCGCCGTTCCCTGCGGGTACGCAGTGCGCTCCCGTCCCGATGGGCCCCCGGTTCGTCGCGATGTGCGCGACGCATGCGGAGGTGGATGCCTTGGCGGTGCGCCACCCCGTCCTGTACCCGGTCGACCAGGCTTCGGGGACTCTGGGCAAGCCCATCCCGGTCAACGGCCCCGCCGTGCCGATGGGCGTCGCCGACGGCAGGCTCGTACTCCTGCAGATCCACCTGGCGGGACCGGAGCGGGCCGGCTACGACGGGGTGGTGCGGGTCGACCCGGCCTCGCGGAAGGTCACTTACTCCCGACTGGCCAAGACGTACGCCGGAACGCCCGGCCTGGCGGACGGCACCGTCTACGTGAGCGGGCAGACCGGTCTCGTCACCGCACTCGACCCCGCGACCGGCCGGCAGAAGTGGTCGCGGCAGACTGGCGTGGAGGGCGCGTCGGGTCCTGTTGCGGGCGCCGACGCCCTGTATTTCAGCTCGGCCACCGGCCGGGTGGTCGCGCTGTCGCCGCACGGCGGAAAACCCCTGTGGACAACAGATCCGCGGGCCGATGGCTTGACGGGCGACCCGGACGCAAGCCCGCGGGTGACCCTTGCGGGGCGTGCGGTGGTCGTGGCCGCGGCCAAGAACACTCTCTTCGCCTTCGACGCACAGAAGCCGCCGAAGTCGGGCTGACCCGGGTGGCCGGGCGGCGGCCGCACCGTTGCCGTGGAACACCGCGGGAAGCCCCGGCCGGCACCACGTACCAAGATCTGGGCCAGCGCGAGCCGCTCGGGGGTTCCTTCGGCTACGTCGTCGCCGTCGACTACGACCGCGCCCCGGAACTTCCCTGCGGCTCAGTCGCCGCGCCGCACCCGGGCCGCCTTGCGGGCCTCGGCGAGCATGCGGGCCTCGCTTGCCTTGCGGGATTTGCCGCCGGTGCCACGGGAGGCACTCTTGCTGGTGCCCAGGCCGCGGAAGGGGGCATTGGTGTTCTTGGGGCGAGGTGTGGCGGGCGCGCCGTCGAGGGGGGTGCCGGAGGGTGCCTTGGCGCCGGTGATCCGGCTCAGCTCCGCCTCGCCCGAGCGCACCTTGGTGATCGTCGGCGCGATGCCGGCCTCGGCGATCAACCGGCTCGTCTCCCGGCGCTGGCCCGGCAGCACCAGCGTGACGACGCTGCCGGACTCGCCGGCCCGGGCAGTGCGGCCGGCACGGTGCACATAGTCCTTGGGGTCGGTGGGCGGGTCGACGTTGACCACGAGATCGAGGTCGTCGACGTGCAGCCCACGGGCCGCGACGTTGGTCGCCACCAGGACGGTGACCTGGCCGTTCTTGAACTGCGCAAGGGTGCGTGTGCGCTGCGGCTGGGACTTGCCGCTGTGCAGAGCCGCGGCGCGCACCCCGTTGGCCCGCAGATGCCTGGTGAGCTGGTCGACGGCGTGCTTGGTGTCCAGGAACAGCAGCACGCGACCGTCGCGGGCGGCGATCTCCGTGGTGACGGCGTACCGGTCGGGGCCGTGGACGACCAGCACGTGGTGGTCCATGGTCGTGACCGCGCCCGCGGACGGATCGACCGAGTGGACGACCGGATCGTGGAGGTGGCGGCGGACCAGGTCCTCGACGTCGCGGTCCAGGGTCGCCGAGAACAGCATCCGCTGACCGTCGCGGTGCACCTGGTCGAGGACCTCGGTGACGTGCGGCAGAAAGCCCATGTCGCACATCTGGTCGGCCTCGTCGAGGACGGTGATCCGTACCCGTTCCAGGCGGCAGGCCCTGCGCTCGATGAGGTCGTGCAGGCGGCCGGGCGTGGCGACGACGACCTCGGCCCCGTCGCGCAGCGCGGCGACCTGCCGGCCGATCGACAGGCCGCCGACGACCGTGGCCATCCTCAGCCGGAGCGCGTCGGCATACGGTGCGAGCGCCTCGGTCACCTGTTGGGCCAGCTCCCGGGTGGGCACCAGGATCAGGGCGAGGGGCTGCTTGGGCTCCGCGCGCCGCCCGGCTGTCCGTGCGAGCAGCGGCAGGCCGAAGGCGAGGGTCTTGCCCGATCCCGTGCGCCCACGCCCCAGGACGTCGCGTCCCGCGAGGGCGTCGGGCAGCGTGGCCGCCTGGATCGGGAAGGGCTCGCGCACGCCGAGCTCGGTGAGCGTGCGGAGCACCTCGGCCGGCAGTCCCATGTCGGCGAAGGCGATCGGGGGCGCCGCCGGGGTGAGGGCCGCTGGCTGGTCGAGGTCGCCGTGCGAGGTGCCGACGTGGTCCGGGTGGTTCATGAAGAGCCTTCCGCAGGGGGAACGTACCGAGGAAGGCCCGGCAGCAACGAGCAGCCGACGAACAAGGGCAACCGCACGAACGGAGTCGCCGGCCCTCACCACCGTCCAAACGCGTGATCCTAACACAAAGTGACATTTCGGCCGGCGCGGTGGTGCCGATCGCCCCACCTGCACCGGTGACGCGCCATCGAGCTACGGGCGCAACGCCGGCTCGCCCTGGCTCGCGGCCACAGGGGCGCCTGCCCGGGCCTCTGCCCGTCCGAGCCCGGCCCCGCACAGGCACCGCCCGCCCGGAGCCCTCAGTCGTTGACGCGCGTGTAGGTGAGGAACACCGCACCGCTCCTGAGGGCGGTGTGGTCGACGAGCGTCCAGGTGCGCGGATCGAACGTGGCCTTGCGAGAGAACAACGGGATCCCCTCGCCGAGGGTCAGCGCGCCGACCTTGAGGATCAACGTGTCGATCTCGGCGTACAGGGAGCCCGCCAGTTCGGCACCGCCGAGTAGCCAGATGTCCTTGCCCTCCTGCTGCTTGAGTCCGCGCACGGTCGCCACCGGGTCGTCGGCGACCAATTCGACTGCCGGGTCCGGGATCTCGGTCAGGGTTCGGGAGAACACCAGATGACGCAGATGGGGGTAGGCGTCGTTGATGCCAGCCGCCACACCTATCTCGTAGCTGCGCCGCCCCTCGAGCACGGTGTCGAAGTGCACGCCGTCCGCCGTGACGGACAGCCCTTGCCGAGCCTGGACGGGCAGCGTCTCCGGGTACTCGGCCACGAGATGTTGGACGTAATCCTCCGCAATGGGCCAGAAGCCGTCGGGACCGGTGGGATCCGCGCCGTCCGGGCCCGCGATGAAGCCATCAAGTGTGGTGGCGATGTAGTAGACGAGTCTGCGCATGCCGGGTCCCTTCGGTCAGTCACGCTGTCGTGGTGCGGTCCGGAGCCACCGGATGGCGTGTCCGGCTGCGAGACCGCTGAGTGATCATGGCATCCGTTCTGCGACGCGAACACCATGCCGTCAAGCCTCGAACCCGATTGTCTGCAGTCCAGGGCTCAACCGCCGCTCGCCCCAGCCGACGAACGCGGTCACGGGAAGTCGGCAGAACCAGGAGCCGCTGCCGGGTCCAGCACCGCCCGGCAGCGGTCTTTCGGTCCACGCCACACCAGGCGGTCGCATCGGCGTTGTGGACTCTCAGCCAAGCGACTTGTGGACTGAGTGCTAAGGACATGGCGACAGAAGCCTGGAATTCTGATGTCACGCCATGGGCGCGCCCCCAGGAGGGGCGGGTGCTGTTCTCCGAGGGCCTGGCCCTCAGCCGCGATGACGTAAAACCGAACATCCGGAAAATCAGAAACAGTTAGGGCTGTGCGCCAGTTTGACGCGCAGACGTGGCCCCAACACTCCTGCACAACAAGGGGTGTTGGTGGTCCGCCGCAAACAAATGAGGGAAAGTGAAACTCTCCAAGCGCTCTGTAGCAGGAGCAATGATGGCAGGCATCGTACTGGCTGGGGTCACGACGACCAGTGCGTCCGCTGACATCGTCAAGTGCACCAAGAACACCGTGGCCAGCACCTGGGAAGCGGAGTGCACCAGGTATACGGACGACGGGGACGCCGGGGGTGTGAGCGGCACCGTCTGGTTGAACAAGAGGAGCGACCCGGAGGAGTTCGCATGGGTCAGCTTTTCCGCGGACGGTGAACTCGTGAGCGCCACGAACCAATCAGACCTGACGTTCTGGGTCGAACTGCAATGGTACGACTCGGCCGGTGGGACGCATCGAGACTTCTTCCGCAAGCTGGAGCCCGGGGACGAGGCGGAGGCGAACCTCAGCATCCCCGAAGGACGGAAGGTTCACATTGGAATTCAGACTCTCACAGGCGGCAAGGGCGCACGGACGAATCGTCTAGTGGCCTGACTTGAGAAGCGCGGTCGCCCCGTCCATCACACGACCTGGCGGGGCGATCGTGCTTCCTCGGCGTCGCCACGGCAGGGCGTAACAGCCGGTGTGGGTCCGCCTCCGCTCCAATGGGTTGGCGCCCGGTCGCCCCACGCACCGGGGCCGGATCCGCACCGGAGCAACCGCTTACTGCCACCGAATCGCCGACTGAGGGTGAGCGCCCAGCGGGCGCTGGGGCCTGGACGGCCCCGCCGCGGTCCGGGGACCGGTGCGTTGAGTTCGGTGCACTCGTCGAGCACGGCGTTCGCGCATTCGACCGCGTCACGGTAGCGGGCCACGACATCGGCCGCGCCGTGTTCAGGAGCGGCCTGGAACGTCGGCTGCCAGTCGGTGATGTCGTCCCCGAGGAACGTCCAACGCTCCACGGCCGTCGAGTGGTTGAGCAGACCGAGCAGGTTCGTGCCCGACGGCACCGCGGCTGCTCGTACCCGCGGTTCGGGGGCGCCTTCGACCTTCGCGACGATCGAGTTCCGGAGGTAGTCCAGGAATCCGCGCAGGACCTCGGTCTCGGCGCTTCCGGTGCGGGGCGGCGGGGTGTCGGCGCGGTGGTCGCGGCGGGTGGTGTCGGGCATGGGCGTGGCCTTCCTTCGTCGGGCACGGCGTCGGTCAGGCGAGTCAGGCGGTGCGGCGGACGAGGAGGACGTGGTCGGTGACCTCGGCGGTGCGGCCGTCCGGTCCGGTCGCGATCCGGCGGGCCGCGTCGGCACGCTCCACCGTCCAGCGCTCCGGGTCCAGAGCGATGTCGGCCGCGACCTCCCGCGGGCTGGGGTACCGGGTGTCGTGGTCCTGGCCCCACGACCACGGTGCGGTCGAGCCGTGGTCGACGACCAGCAGCCGCCCGCCGGGACGCAGCGCGTGCGCGGCCGAACGCAGGACGGATGCCCGGTCCAGGTCCCAGGGGGTGTGCAGGTAGTGGGCGCAGACGAGGTCGAATGCGCCGTGCGGGAAGGACTCGTGCAGGTCGTGCCGTGCGGTGCGGACGTGGTCGCCCAGATCGTGGACGCGGGCCAGGGCGGCGAGCCGTTCGACCGCCACGGCCGAGATGTCGACGGCGGTGACGCGCCACCCCTGGCCGGCGAGCCACAGCGCGTCGCCGCCGTCGCCGCATCCGAGGTCCAGCGCGGCACCGGGCGGCAGGCTCCCCACCGTCTCCCGGAGGCGAGCGTTCGGCCGCGGGGCGTCGGCCGCCGGTCGGGCCGCGTAGACGCCGTCCCAGAACGAGAACGCATCGGTGGTGCTCATCAAGTCTCCTTGTCTCGGAAGGAGTTCAGTGTTGTCAGGCGCCCCACGACCTGGCACGGAATCTTGCGGTAATGGCAAGGTGGGCCTCATGGATCGCACAACGGACGACGAGGTCCTCGACGCGGTGGGCCCGCGGCTCCGTGCGCTGCGTCGTGAGCGCGGCATCACCCTCGCCGGCCTGGCGACGACGACCGGCGTGTCGGAGAGCACCCTGTCCCGATTGGAGAGCGGGCAGCGCCGGCCGAGCCTGGAGTTGCTGCTGCCGCTGGCCCGCATCTACGACGTCCCGCTGGACGACCTCGTCGGTGCGCCGCGCACCGGCGACCCGCGCATCCATCTCAAGCCGATCAGCCGGTACGGAATGACGTTCGTACCCCTGTCCCGGCGGCCGGGCGGGGTGCACGCCTTCAAGATGATCATCCCCGCCCGGCCGGAACCGCTCGAACCGACCCCGCAGACCCATGAGGGCTTCGAATGGCTCTACGTGCTCAACGGTCGCCTGCGGCTCGTGATCGGCGAGCGCGACCTGACGTTGCCACCCGGTGAGGCGGCGGAGTTCGACACGTCCTTGCCGCACTGGTTGGGCAGCGCCGACGGCGGCGCGGTCGAGGCGCTCGTCCTGTTCGGCCAGCAGGGACTGCGGGCGCACGTACGCAGTGAGCCGAGCCGGTCGTCCCGGGCCGAGCGTCGGCGATGAACGCGACGAGGGAATGTATCCGCGGCGCGCGACATGGCCGCCAAGCTCTACGGCGACCGCACGCGTGACCTGATCGCGTTCAGCCGGCGGGACGCCGCCCTCCCCTACGTCGAGGTCCATGACGGGATCATCCACTGGATCGTGAGGGAACGCGGCCGGGAACTCCAGCACCGCACCACCGCGGACCTGGACGAGGCCCTGCACTGGATCGCCCTCGACGCCACCTCGGCCTCGTCCATCCGTTGGGAGCTGGAGCAGCGCCACCGCTTCCCCGAAGGAGCGGGGTGACCCCTCAGTCGACCCTGACGACGAACTTGCCCCGCACGCCACCCGCTTCCAACGCCCGGTGTGCCGCCGCCGTCTCCTCCAGCGGGAAGACCGTGTCCACCGAAGGGTGCAGCTTCCCTTCCGAGACGTGGCGGGCGAGGTCGTCGAAGTGCGCACGTTCGGGGTTGCCCATGAAGTAGCGCACCCGGCCGGGTCCGTGTACGGCGCTGGCCGCGATGGAGGCCAGCGAGGCGGCGGGGCGCGTCATGTCGAGCGCGAGGGCGACCATCCGTCCGCCGGGGCTCAGCAGGCGCCGGAAGGTACGCAGATCGGTACCCGCTGCGTCGACGACCACGTCGAACGGGCCCAGTCCCGCCGGGGACACGGTCCGGTGGTCGATGGCATGGTGGGCGCCGAGCGTGCGGACGAAGTCGAGGTTGGCGGCCCGCGCCAGTCCCGTGACCTGGGCACCGTATGCCCTTCCGAGCTGGACGACGGCGCTGCCGACGCCGCCGGCCGCGCCCCGCACGAGGAGCCGTTCACCGGGGCGCAGCGCAGCCTTGTCGCGCAGGGCGGTGACGGCCGTGGTGCCCGTCGCGGGCAGGGCGGCGGCAGCCACGAGGTCGAGGCCGTCCGGGACGCGGCCGAGCCGTTGGGGTCGTACCGTCACGTACTCGGCGGCGCTGCGGAACGCGGAGCGGCCCACGATGCCCCACACCCGGTCGCCGACCGTGACGCCGGTCGTGCCGGTGCCGAGTGCGGCGACCTCGCCGGCGAAGTCCTGCCCGCTGCGTTGCGGGAACCTCCGGCCGGTCAGAAGCTGGACCCGGCCTGAACGGGCCGCCATTTCACCGCCGTTCACGCTGAACGCGTGCACCCGCACCAGGACCTCGCCGGGTGCCGGTTCGGGACGTGGGACCCGGCCCACGTAGAGCACCTCGGGGCCGCCGAAGCGGTCGAGGAGTACGGCTTTCATCGTGCGGTCGTTCATCGTTCCCACCTTCGCAGCGGCCTGATCCTGGGCGCCGAGCGTAGGCTGCCAAGCGGACGAGATCGTCCACTTGAGTCGGAGGTGAGAGAAAGCGGTGGAGGAATCCTCTCGGATCGCGGATGACCACGGGTTGCGGGCGGATGCCCGGCGCAACCGGCAGCGCATCCTCTCGGCGGCCCGCGCGGTCTTCGCCGACCACGGCATCGACGCGCCCATGGCGACCGTGGCCCGACGGGCGGGGGTCGGCGTGGCGACGCTGTACCGGCGTTTCCCCACCCGGGACGCCCTGGTGCGGGCCGCGTTCGCCCAACAGATGGACACCTGCGCCCAGGCACTGACCGAGGCACTCGCAGATCCCGATCCGTGGCGGGGCTTCCAACACCTGGTCGAGACGGTCTGCGCACTGCAACGGGAGGAACGGGGCTTCCCGGCCGCGTTCGTCGCGGCGTTCCCGCACAGCAGGCGAGAACAGGCACGGGTACGGGAACGGGTCGAGCAGGACTTCACCACCCTCGTCCGCAAGGCCCAAGCGGCGGGTGCACTGCGACCCGACTTCCACCCCTCCGACCTCGCCGTGGCCCTGTTGTCCCACTGCGGTCTGGTCACCGCACTGCCGGATGACCGTGCCGCGTCCCGGCGTCTGGTGGCGTACCTGCTCCAGTCGTTCCGCGCCGAGGCGGCCCGCGAACCGCTGCCGCCGCCGAGCGCGCTCTCGCTGCGGAACCTTCCACTCGCGGCCGACGGCTCCCCGGCACAGCGGCGCTCCGAGGAGTGACGCAAGGCCGCTGCTGCACCGGCATTCGCCCACGGCCCTTCCACACCGCGACCTCGCACGCGGCGTCCTCGCACACAGCGTGGGCGTCGTAACGGGGGCGGTGCGGGGGGGCTTGAGGGCCAGTCTCGTCCCGTGCCGGTGTCTCAGACCATGGGGATCAGAACCGCCGGGAGGTCGCCGGCCTCCACGGCCGCCCGGTCGATCGACAACCCGCAATAGGCGCCGACCGCGGTGAACACCGCCGCAGGCAGCAGCTCCCTGCGCGCCTCGTACTCCGCCTCCGCCGCGTCGCCGTGCGGCCTGGGCCCGATCAACGCGCCCGCTTCACGCAGCGCGGCATCCAGGGCGGACCCCTCGCCGGTGTCCTCCCCGAACTCGGCACGCAGGACGCGTTCGTCGCCCGGCACGTGAAGGGTCATGCGCGGCGGGCTCCACCAGTTCATCGTCACGCAGACGAATTCCTCGCCCGGCGCCGGCCGCATCGACTTGACCTTGCGGAAGCCGGTCGACCACGTCGACATGCCCCAGTCCTCCAGCACGTACACCCACTCCCCGCACGTCCCGTACATCGCATGGTTCGTGCGGTCCGGACGTCCGCCCCCCGACGCGACGAGCTCCCGGTAAGGGGTCCGTTCGGCAAGCTCGTCCAGGTCGGCGCCCAGGTTGATCAGGAATTCGTCCTGCTCGATGCCACGGGCACAGGTCAGCGAGATCCCGCCGAGCATTCCCGGCACACCGCCGTCATTGTCCGTGGTGCTGTGCTCGCCTATCCAGGCAATCCCGATCCGATCACTCACGAGGGCATGTCCTTCGGCAGCGGCTGCGGGTGTACTGGTCGAACGTACAGCGCCGACACGGCCCGCTTCCTGGGATCGCGGGCCGCCGGGCTTGTCGTCTCGCGCACCCTGGCCGGAGCCCCCCATAACGAGGGCCTACGGGAATGGGACTTGATCTGGAGGTTGGAGGGAGGCGCCGAGCTTGGCGGCGGCGCATTCCGGTTGGGGCCACCCTGGTCTCGGGTAGTGCGGCCGACCGTGCCGCGGTGTACGGTGATCCGCCAACTGTGGCACCAGGAGCGGGTGGTGGACCACGCCAGGCCGTGACCGTCGGCGGCCGTACCATCGTCCACGGCCAGCCGTGGGCACACGTCGCGGCTGGTGGAGGCGCCACGGCCCCGGGCCGACGACCAGGGCCCGCACCACCCCCTTCCCTTCCCCCCACCACACCCGGAGGGCTGCATGAGAACCGTCAGATCCGTCAGATCCGTCAGATCCGTCAGATCCGTCAGGCGTGCCATACCCGCGCTGCTCGCCGCCACCGCGCTACTGACTGTGGCCGTCCCCGGAGCCTCGGCGGCTCCGGAGACCGCGGCTGCTCCAGGCACCGTTCCCGCCTCGGCTCCCGCCGCGTTGACGGGCGACGCGCTCGCGGCCTCGTGGACCGGCCCGCTCAGCACGCGGGGTCGGTACATCGTCGACGCCGACGGCGACCGCTTCAAACTCAAGTCCGGCAACTGGGCCGGTGCTCAGGGGACTTACGTGGGAAGCGGCGACGCCGACGACGTGGCGAACCACCAGGCCCACCAGAAGTCGAACAACATCCCCCTCGGCCTGGACCGCACCCCGATCGGCCGGATCATGGCCGACTTCCACCGCCTCGGCATCAACAGCATCCGGCTGCCGTTCGCCAACGCACTGGTGCACGACAAGTCCGTGGTCCCGGACAGCGCGGTCGCCGCCAACCCGCAGCTCAAGGGGAAGACGCCGCTGGAGGTGTTCGACGCCGTCATCGCGGCGCTGACCACCGACGGCTTCGCGGTGATCCTCAACAACCACACCACCAGCTACCGCTTCTGCTGCGGCCTGGACGGCAACGAGCGCTGGAACAGCGGCCAGTCGACCCGACAGTGGATCGACGACTGGGTGTTCATGGCCAAGCGCTACCAGGGCAACAAGCGCGTGGTCGGAGCCGACCTGCGCAACGAGGTCCGCCGCGACACCTGGAACGACGCCAACTGGGGCTGGGGCGACGAGCACGACGAGTACACCGCCTTCGAGCAGGCCGGTATCGAGATCCTCCAGGCCGACCCCGACCTGCTGGTCATCATGGAGGGCATCAACTGGCAGGGCATCCCCGCCGCCCCCTTCCCCCACCAACGTCCGGACCTCAAGCCGGTCCGCACCCTCTCCCACACCCTGATCGACTCGAACAAGCTGGTCTACGCGGTGCACTTCTACGGCTACACCGGTCCGGCCAACACCGGTGCCGGCAGTGGTCCGGGAGCGACCGGCGATCCGCGCTACGAGGACTTCACCCCCGACCAACTCGCCCAGGTCGTGAACGACGAGGGGCTGTTCGTCACCGAGGAGGGGAAGCACTTCACCGCACCGGTGTGGGTCAGCGAGTTCGGCGCCGCCGGCCGCGGCTCCACCGACGCCAAGGAGAAGTCCTGGTTCAAGAACTTCACCGACATCCTGGTGAAGAACGACACCGACTTCGCCCAGTGGCCGCTGGTGGGCTGGAGCGACGAGAAGGGCACGCCGAACGACAACTGGGCGTTGCTCTCCTACGACGCGTCCGGGAAGAAGCTCGGCGTCGAGGACGGCGGCGACTGGCGGGCCACCGACTGGAACAAGCTCGTCAACGCCCCCGCCAAGACCGGCCGCATCGCCCCGGCGAACCACTGGAACATCGTCGACATCGATCACGGAGACTGGAACCTCTCCCGCACCATGCTCGCCGGGGCCGACTGGAGCCCGGGCAACTCCAAGGGCAACTGCCCCGACACCGAGCGGCTGATCGGACTCAGCCGCAGCCACGGCCGCGGCCTGTGCACCGACGTGGCCGAGCCGCCCAAGGCAGCGGGCGCGTGGGAGGCGGTCGACGACGAGCGCTACGTCAAGCAGGGTGACTGGGCCAACGGCTACGACAAGCTCCAGTGCCCGGTCAACAGCTTCGCGGTCGGCTACGGCATGAAGGGCCCCGCCATGGCCTCCCTGCTCTGCGCGCCCTCCGCCGCCCCGCTGCCCACCAAGGGCCACAGCGTGTGGTTCGACCAGGGCGACAACCGTCCCGCCACCGGCGGCGCCCACGGCAGTGACTGGGCCGAGAACGACTACAAGGGCCAGTGCGCCGACAACGAGTACGTCGCCGGAGTCGCCATGACCTGGAAGTCGCTCCAACTCGGTCGACCCGACGCCCTGCTCTGCCGCCCCCTCACCTGATCCGTCCCGCACCGACCGGCCGGGGGCGCCCCGGCATGCTGTGAGTGGGGGTCGCCGCCCCGGAGGGAGCCGGAAGGCGCTCGGCCCCGTGTGGTCGTCAGTTGCCCGGAGGGCTGGGCGAGGCGCTGATCTGCTTGGTGTAGGTCTGGGTGTACTTGGGGATCAGCGCCTCGATCCGGTTGACGTAGTTCTGCGTCTCGGGGATCTCCGGGATGCCCCGGGCCTTGAGCACCGCGCCGGGACCCGCGTTGTACGCGGCGAGGGCGAGCTGGGTGGGGTCACCGGGGACGCCCTTGACCTGCTTGAACAGGTGGCACATGTAGGCGCCCTGGGCCGGGATGGCGTCGGCCGGGTTCCACACGTCGGCCTTGCCGTCGCCGGTGAAGTCCTTGCCCCACTCCGCCCAGGTCGACGGATGGAACTGCGCGATGCCCTGGGCCTGGCCGGAATCCGCCCGCGGGTCCCAGTGGCTCTCCGCGTCGAGTTGCGCGGCGAGCATCGGAACGCTCAACTCCGGGCAGGTCTTCGCGGCGGATTGGACGGTAGCCAGGTACTGAGCGGGAATGGTGGGAAGCGTCGGCGGCCGGGTCAGCCACCAGACGACCCCGACGGCGGCGAGGAGGAGTACGACCCCGAAGGCCAGCAACCCCCGACCCCTTCGGCGGCCGGAGCGCCTGCCCCTCCTCCTCGCCGGCGAAGGGCCGTACACCGTGGCGGGCGACGACGCGTCCCACGAGGGGTACGCGGGCTGCTGATCCTGCCGCCATACCGGGCCGCGGTCCGTCGCTCCGGCTTGCTGTTCTTGCATGTGCCCAGTCCGTCTGGTCGGTTCATCCGGAAGTGATGTGTCGTTGACGGATGGGACGCGCCGAATCACGCAATAGTTGCATGATCGCGCAATCGAGCAAGCGTTTGTGAGGATTCCCACAGGAGGGAACCGACCGCACCCGCCCACCCGTCGCGATACCGCCACCAGCGCCGCAGACCCGACGACCACGCCCCGGGAAGGCCGCCGAGAGCCCTGTTCGCAGCCTGGGGCACCTCACCGAACCTCACCTTGGCGCGACGGGCGACCCCGCAGCGCACGGGGGTACACAGGGGTGCACCGTACCCAACGCGATCGCAGGGGCCTCGGCGCCCCCTCCCGCCCGCATGAGGCGATGACCGACCTCCGGGCGGCATGGGGCCCGCGAGCCCGTGCATCCTGCCTGGCCCGACCCGAAGACCAACGCGCACGAAGCGGTCGGGCCCCGGACGCGGACTCGGGCCGACCCGTCGCCGTCTCGGGGTCGACGGACTCCCCCGCGCACCCCGAGGCGGCGACTCGTCCAGGTCACTCGCGCTCGGCGGCTCCCGGAGGGTGGCGGACGATGTTCAGGTGTTCCGCGTGCCAGCCGTTCTCGTCCTCCACCGGAACGTAGGTCACGCGCAGCCCCTCGACGACGAAGGTTCCGTCCTCGATGGCGCGACCGTCCACCCGCAGCTCGCGGCCGTCGTCCCCGTCGATGTACCCCATCCCTCGTGCCTGGTTGTACCACCGGACGACGCCGCTGACCCTGTCAGCCATCTGCCCACCCCCGACTTTCTCAATTGCGCAACTCGTTGACTACCACGAGGGTTTCTTCCCTCCTGACGCCGCGAGGACCCTGCTCCGACGTATCAAGTTCGCTACAACCGCCGGTCGAAGCTGACGACATGCGTCCGCTGACGGTTCGCGTCTGGGGTGACGGGACAGGAGAGCGGCTCCCGCGCACGACGTAGGCAAGGAGACTTTGAGGCAACCCGCTTCGCCTGGACCCCGGGGTGGCCGGATGCGAGAAGAGCGCTCGCGGCAGCGGGGAGCATGACACACTCACGTCCGCATTTGCGGTGCCGCACGTGCACCGTGCAGGGGTGGGGGGGATGAGTGAGACGGTTCGGAGTGGTGACGGTCGTTTCCGCGGTGACGGTGATGGCGGTGGCGAGCTGCACCGCGGCTGACCCATCCGTCCCGTGGGCCAAGCCCTCGGCGCGTTCCGGTGCGGTGTCCCCCTCTCCGCACCCGGGCAAGTCATGGGCGGAAGTCACCGCCGACCTGCGCGCTGCCGGGGACGGGCTGGGCACAGAGTCGCCGACGCCGACCGTGCCGGAGCAGCCCCAATCCTTGTGCCAAGGCCGGCCTTCGTCGGGCGCGAGGGCCGCTGTCCCACTTGCCTGGTCACCGCGGGAGGCGGATCGCGGCCGGCAGGTGGCCGAGTAGCCTGTGCGGACGGATGGCGAAGGAAGGCGACAGCGGTGAGCGGAAGAGGCGAGGAGGCCCGTCAGGGATCCGGCAGGCGGGCGCGCGGTGAGCTGGAGAGCGACGTGCTCGCCACGCTCTGGGCCGCTCGCGGTCCGCTGACCGCGCGCGAGACGCAGGAGCGACTGCCGGGCGACCTGGCCTACACGACGGTCATGACCATCCTGTCGCGGCTGCACGACAAGGGCGTGGTCCTTCGGCACCGCGAGGGTCGCGGGTACGCCTACGAGCCGGCCCGCGACGAGGCGTCTCACACGGCCCAACGCATGCACTCGCTGCTGGAGGGTGGCTCCGACCGTGAGGCGGTGCTGGCCCGTTTCGTCTCCGAACTGTCCGTGCAGGACGAGAACCTGCTGCAACAGTTGCTGACCGGGCACGGGGAACCACCCGCCGAGGGCGGGCGCTCCGCCCGGAATCGGTGACCCCGTGCTGGTCAGCGTCTACGTCCCGGTCCTCGTCACCGCCGCACTCGCGGCGCTGGCGCCGCCCCTCGCACGTCGGCTGCGGCCACGCCCGGCCGCCTGGGCGTTGGTCTGCGTGGCGCTCGTCACGGCGGTCGGTTGGACCGGATCGCTCGCCCTGCTGGCGTTCACCGGCGTGGCACAGATTCCGCAGATCGCGAGGGAAGGGCACTGGTCCGTGGCCGTCCTGCGCGCCGAGGACCCGGTCTACCTCGCCGTCGCGGCCGGCAGCGCCCTGGCACTGGCGGCGGGCGTCGTCTCGTTGGGCGTGGCCGCGGTACGCCAGGTTCGCCATCTGGTGCGGGCCCGGCAGGGGTGCGCCGACCTGCCCGGGCGGGCGGAGTTGGCCGTCGTCGACGACGACGTTCCGCTGGCCTTCGCGCTGCCCGGGAAGCCGGGGCGGATCGTGGTGTCCCGGGGGATGCTGCGCTGCCTGGACGACGGTGAACGCGTGGCCCTGCTCGCGCACGAGCGGGCGCATCTGGCCGGGCGGCACCATGCCTTCCAGGTGCTCTGGCGGCTTGCCGCGGCCTTGAATCCGCTGCTGTGGCCGCTGGCTTCCACCGGTGGTTTCGTCCTGGAGCGTTGGGCCGACGAGGACGCCGCGGCGCGGGTCGGTGACCGCAGGGTCGTCGCGCAAGCTGTCGGGCGCGCCGCGCTCGCCTCGGCCGCCGCGTCCCGCCCCCCGGCACTGGCCGCAACCGGCGGGGCGGTGCCGCAACGGGTGAAGGCCCTGCTCTCGCCGCCTCCTGCCCGTCGGAGACTGCCGTTCGCGGCGGGCGGCCTGCTGTTGGTTCTCTGCTGCGCGAGCCTGGCCAATGCCGCATCCGACAACGACCGGATGCTGGACAACGCACAGTGGGCACAGTGTGCGGCGTACCTCGACATCGTGCGCCCCTGGCCGGCTGACCACGGCGTCCGGCCGGGGGCGTGCTGCGCGGACCGGGATCGACGAGGGCACGGAGAGCGCCAGTCGTAGCCGGCGCCGCGGCCGCGCTCACCCACCCGCCGCCGGTCCTGCTCCGCGCACTCCGGTCGTTTGCCCGGTCCGGCGCCCCGACGCCCCGGCCTTCGAGAGTCCACTGCCCCCTCGGACAGGGTTCCCGTTCCCCAAGTTCTACATCATGTAGTAGCTTCGGTCCTCGGCACTGTCGCGATCCGTCATGGCTCGGATTCGCGGTGCGGCGCGGCCTCGGCCTGCGCCTGGTGCCGCCTGCCCGGGGCGTGCCCGCCTCGCGCCCTGTGTTCCGTCAGGAGGCTGATCGACCGTGCCCGAGCGTCACGAACTGCTGCCGGGCTCGCCTCCCCCCGCAGGACCGCAGGAGACGGGCAGCGGCCGCATCGCCGTCATCTCCGCGAGCGTCGGCGCAGGCCATGACGGGGCGGCCGACGGGCTGACCGCCCGGCTGGCCGCGCAGGGGTACCGGGTGGACCGGTACGACTTCCTCGACCTCCTGCCCGCACGCCTCGGCAAGCTGCTGCGCGGCGCCTACCTCCGGTTGCTGACCCGGGCACCGGAGGGCTACCAACGCCTCTACCAGGCCACGGAGCACGCTTCGCGTCCCGGTACGGTCTGGCGGGCGCTGTTGCGCAGCGCCGAACACCGCACCCTGGCCGCGATCCCGCAGGACACGACCGCGGTCGTCTCGACCTACCCGGGAGCCAGCCAGGTCCTCGGCGCGCTGCGACGGCGCGGCGCGCTGGAGGTGCCGGCCTTCACCTTCCTGACCGACTTCTCCGTCCACGCCCTCTGGGTCGCCCCCGGCATCGACGCGCACCTGGCCGTGCACCCGATACCCGCCGCCCAGGCCCACGTCCAGGGCGCGGCCGCCGTCACCGTCGTCGGCCCGGTCACCGATGCCCGCTTCACCCCCGTCGTCGGCGGGCGACGTTCCGCCGCGCGGGCCCGGTTCGGCCTTCCCGAGCACGCGCCCCTGGCCTTGCTGGTCGCCGGGTCCTGGGGCGTCGGAGCGGTACGGCAGGCCGCCGCCGAGATACGGGCGACGAAGGTCGCGATGCCGGTGGTGGTGTGCGGGCGAAACCAGGCCCTCGCCGAGCAGCTGCGGCAGGACGGCATCACCCACGCCTTCGGTTGGGTGGACGACATGCCCGGCCTGATGCACGCCTGCGACGTGCTGGTCCAAAACGCCGGCGGGTTGACCTCGTTGGAGGCATTCGCCTCCGGGCTACCGGTGGCCAGCTACCGCTGCATCCCCGGCCACGGCCGCACCAACGCCCGAGCGCTGGAGGAGGCGGGCCTGGCGGCCTGGATCCGTACCGCCGAAGGGCTGCGCCCCGTGCTCACCGAGCTTCTGCACGGGCCACGAGGCACAGCCCAACGCGAGGCAGGCATCGCCCTGCACCGAGCCGCTTCCGGCCCGGTACCCGCCATCGCGGCCCGCATCGGACGCCGGTCCAGACCCACCGCGCCGTCGCCCGCGGTGCGCCAGCCGGGCAGGCGGCGGCTCGCCTTGGCCGCCACCACCGCAGCCGCCCTCTCGCTCGGCGTCGCCGCGCCCCTGACCTACGCGTATGCCAAGACCCCCGCCCACTTCACCACCGTCGCCCACTACTTGGACCGGGACGACCGATGACCCCGGCCCGCCCCGCGCTCCTCGCCGCGGGCACGGTCCTGCCGGGGCTCGCCGCCCTGCACGCCGCACCCGTGATCTCCACGTTCGGACCGCTGCGCAACGCGACCATGCCCCGCCTGGCCGGACAGGGCCATCCCGACCACGTCGCCCTCACCTTCGACGACGGACCCGACCACCTGGCAACCCCGCACTTCCTCCGCCTCCTTGAGGCACGCGGGATCCGGGCCACCTTCTTCCTGCTCGGTTCGATGCTGGTCCGCTCGCGCGGCCTGGCGAAGGAGATGGCCGACGCCGGGCACGAGCTCGCCGTCCACGGATGGGACCACCGCCCCCTGCTGCTCCGCGGCCCCCGCGCCACCCGGGACGACATCGCCCGCGCCCGCGATGCGGTGGCCGACGTCACCGGCCGAGCACCGACGCTCTTCAGGCCCCCGTACGGGGTGCTGACCACCGCGACCCATCTCGCCTGCCGCCGCCTCGGGCTGACGCCGGTGCTGTGGACCTGCTGGGGCGAGGACTGGCGCAATCGGGCCACCCCGCACTCCGTCCGGAGCACCGTTCTGCGGGACCTGCGCGGCGGCGGCACCATCCTGCTCCACGACTCCGACTGCACCTCCGCCACCGGCTCCTGGCGCACCACCCTGCGGGCGCTGCCGGGGATACTCGACGCCTGCCAGGCTCATGACTGGCACGTCGGGCCCCTGCGCGAACACGGACTTCCCCATGTGACGCGCCAGGACGGCCTCGCCGGCCCCCCATCCTGCTGAAGGGGCCTGCTCTGCGGATGTCGAGGCGGTCTGGTGGGGGCTCGGATGTGTTGCGAGGATGCCCCGCATGGTTGCTTCCACGAGCGAGGACATGGCCGTTGTCGGGACGGGTGCGGGGACTCGGGTGACCGTGATCCGACCTGCGCCCGCCCGCGGGCCGGTCCCTCGCCGCCCGCGTACCACCGCAGGCTAGACTCCTCCTGCTCATGCCCTTCCTTCCGTCGGTTCACCGGTCGTCTGCTTGCCTGTTCTCCTGCTCCCCGCCGGCACGACGGACCACTGACGGGAGATCAGGCATCCGGAACTCCTCCGTAACAGGCGAATGCGGAGAGCGTTTGGGAGCGTCCGGGCCGTTGGGGAGGGCCTGGAAAGAATCGACTGCACGAGCCGGCGGGAACGTGAAAGACAGTGGAAGAGTCATGTGCGCAGGTCAGAACCGGCGGTAGGCGGGTCTCCGCAGGTTCCGGACCGTGCCTGGCGAGCTCCGTGGTGAAGTGCGTCGGGGCCGCGTGGGAGGGCCAGGCACTCGTCGCCGAGGGGCTGGGCGAGGAGCCCGGTGTCGGCGCCGCGGACGACGGGCGCGACGACTGCGCGGACCGCCTCGCCACCCGTGCGCGGGGATCCGCGAGGCGGCTGCCCGAGGACGTGTCGTGACGGACGGGCTGCGGGAGCGGAAGAAGCGGCAGACACGGCAGCGGATCTCCGAGGTGGCGCTCGCCCTCTTCGTGGCGCGGGGCTTCGACAAGGTCACCATCGCCGAGGTCGCGGCGGCGGCGGACGTCTCGGTCAACACCCTCTACAACTACTTCGCGGCGAAGGAGGACCTGGTCCTGCCGCCGGACGAAGCCTCCCCGCAACGGCTCGCCGACATCGTGCGCGACCGGCGGCCCGGCGAGTCCGCCGCGCGGGCCGTGCTGGACCGGCTGCGGGACGAACTGCGGCGGCGCGACCGGAAGGTGGGCCTGACCGCGGGCTTCGGCCCCGTCTTCGAGATGATGCGGGCCGCGCCCACGCTCACCGCCCGGCTGGAGGACCTCGGCCGGCAGATGACCGACGCCCTCGTGACGGTTCTGACCGAGGAGACCGGCGCGGCGCCCGGGGACCAGACGCCGCGCGTGGTCGCCAGTCAGATCGGCTGGTTCCACTCGCTGGTCTACGGCGAGATCGGCCGGCGGATCGTGGCGGGCGAGAAGCCCGCCACGATCGCCGCGGCCCTGCTGGAGCTCCTCGACGTCGTCGAGGAGACGCTGGGCGAACGCGCGCTCAACTACGCGATCCGTGCGGGCTGATGCCGTCGGTACGTCGGCGGCGCAGCACGCTCGGGAGAGGGCGTCAGTGGCCCTTGGCCGACGTCCGGTACGGCGCCGTGGCCTGCTGCGCCGCGTAGAGGAGGGCGGGCTTCAGCTTCGGCCAGAAGTAGCTGTCCTGGCAGGAGAAGGCCGGCGTGAAGCCGGAGCAGCCGCGTCCGTCGCTGTCGCCGATCTCGATGGTGAAGCTGGCCAGTCCGAGCTTGTCGTACGTCCAGTCGTCGGTGCCGCCGGACGCGTCGTAGAGGATCTCGCCGGCCTGCCCGGACTGGTAGCCGGTGAGCGAGCCGAGGCGTCCGGCGAGGGCGCGCAGTGCGGCGTCGTTGCCGGTGTGAAGGGTGTGGTCGGCCTCCCAGGGCAGCAGGACCATGCTCGCGTCGCTGTGCAGGCTGATCATGAGGCCCTTGGCGGTGTCCGGCGCCGGATCGCTGTCGCCGGTGCCGGTGCGCACGGCCGGATACAGCTTCCGGAACAGGCCCTCCAGCGCGGTGTTCTCCGGTTCGGAGTCGGCGGCGGAGCCGCGGTAGACCTCGCTGCACGGCTGGGTTGAGGTGCCGGCGCCGCCCCAGTGCGTTCCCGCGTTGCGGTTGAGGTCCACGCCTATCTGGCCGTTGGCGCCGCAGTTGCCCTTGGCGTCGTCGGCGTTCTTGCGCTGGAGGATGGGGTCGTCGCCGCCCTGGGCGACGATGTCGACGCCGTCCGGGTTGGTGATCGGGACGACCCACATCTCGGTGGAGTCCATCAGCGCGGTGATCTTGGGGTCCTTGCCGTAGTCGTTGGTCAGGGTGTCGATCCAGCGCCAGGAGACCTCCCCGGTGGTGAGTTCGCGGGCGTGGATCTGGCTCATCAGGAAGAAGCGCGGTTTGGGCGCCTTCGGGTCGAGCTGGCAGTCGCCCTGCTTCATCTTGGTGAGGCAGATGGCCTTGAGGTCGCGCCCGCCGCGTCCCTTCTGCTTGAGCCAGGACTGTCCGTAGGTGACGACCTTGGCCATGTCCGGGTGCTGGGCGGCGACTTGGTCGAGGTGGGCGTAGTGCGCGTCGACGGTGTGGTAGCCGCCGTCATAGGTGTCGTCGACGCCACCGCCGGTCGCGCGGGGCTGGCGGGCCAGCGGCTGCTGGATCGTCTCGACGGCGGTGGGGGTGAAGCCGAGCCGGCGGAGCCCGGTCGCCGTGGACGGGTCGCCCATGACGAACAGGTCGTCGCCCTGGCGCCGTTCGATCAGGTCGAATCCGGAGGAGATCAGCTTCTGGGCGTCCCGCTGGTCGTGGGTGGGGACGCGGTAGACGACGGCGGTGCGCTCGCCGGACGCGTCGGTGCGTTGCGGGGCCCGGGCCAGGGCGGACGGGGACATCGGGGACAGGGCCGTGAGCGCCAGGACCATCGCGGCCGCAGCCGTGGTCACCAGGGCTTTCCGGGGCATGACATGGCCTTCCGTGGGGGGTGGTCGGCATCGGCGAACGGGCGGGACGCGGCTTTCGCCCACGTCTCGCCCGCGGCGGCTCCCAAAGGGCCGGACCATACGGCCCTCCGGACGCCTCGGCTGATGCCATGGGGTAAATCGCAGGCATGATGCCCTGCCGAGGCCCCGTCGCGAAGGGGGATTCCCGGACATCCTTGGAAGTGAAGTCAGTGGTGGTGCGCGGGAGTTCGGTCGAGCCGGTCCGGTGGACCGACCCCCTTCCCGGCTCACTGCCGGCTTCCGCCGCGGCGGCCTTCGGGCGGGCAGCGTCGAGCCCTCGCCCGGCCGTCACCGCCGGTGGGCCGGGCGGACCGCGGCGGGACGCCCGGACCACCTCGTGCGAAGCTTCCAGTGCCTGGGCGACGGCGCTGCCGATCGTTCCCGTCGCCCCGATGACGAGTACCTTCATGGCGCCGATCATGTCAGCGGGGTCGGCGGCCGGCACCGGAGTTCGCGCCGGCCGGATCTCGCCGTCGGGGCGGTCAGCCGTCGAGTCCGCCGCGTCGGACCAACTCGCGTGCGATCACCTGGCGTTGGATCTCGTTGGTGCCCTCGCCGACGATCATCAACGGTGCGTCGCGGAAGTAGCGTTCGACGTCGAATTCGGTGGAGTAGCCGTAACCGCCGTGGATGCGGACGGCGTTGATCGCGATCTGCAGGGCCGTTTCGGAGGCGAAGAGCTTGGCCATCCCGGCCTCCATGTCCACCCGGTGCCCGGCGTCCGCCTCCCGTGCCGCATGGAGGGTGAGGTGGCGCGCGGCGGTGAGGGAGGTGGCCATGTCGGCGAGGTAGTTGGCGATCGACTGGTGTTGCCAGATCGGCTTGTCGAACGCCTCGCGCTGCTGGGCGTAGGCGAGCGCGTCAGCCAGCGCCGCGCGCCCGACGCCGAGCGCCCGGGCCGCGACCTGGAGCCGGCCGGTCTCCAGGCCCTTCATCATCTGCCCGAACCCCTTGCCCTCGACGCCGCCGAGCAGGGCGTCGGCCGGCGCCCGGTAGTCCTCGAAGACCAGCTCGCAGCTCTCCACGCCCTTGTACCCGAGTGTGGGCAGGTCGCGGGAGACCGTCAGACCGGGGCCGTGCTCGACGAGGAGGACGGAGATGCCGCGGTGGGGCGGGGTGGCGGCCGGGTCGGTCTTGCACAGGAGCGCGATCAGTTGGGAGTGGCGGGAGTTGGTGATCCAGGTCTTGGTGCCGTTGACGACGTACTGGTCGGCGCCGCCGCTGCGGTCGGCGCGGGCGACGGTGCGCAGCGCCTGGAGGTCGGAGCCGCCGTTCGGTTCGGTCAGCGCCATGGTGGCACGGACCTCGCCGGTGGCCATCCGCGGCAGGTAGCGCCGCTTCTGCTCCTCCGTGCCGAAGTGCACGAGCAGTTTGGCGACCACGGTGTGCCCGCCCATCGCGCCGGCCAGGCTCATCCAGCCGCGGGCGAGTTCCTCGGTGAGCAGGACGAAGCACGGGGTGGAGACCGGCGTGCCGCCGTACGCCTCGGGGACCGCCAGCCCGAAGACGCCGAGCTGCTTCATCAGCTCGATCAGCGCACCCGGGTAGGTGTCGGCGTGTTCCAGCTCCCGGACGACCGGCCGGACGTGGTCGTCGACGAAGTCGCGTACGGTGCCGACGATCAGGCGCTCGTCCGCGGAGAGGATGTCGAGGGTGCTCATGCGGTGACGCTCCTTCGGTGGGTGCGGTGTCCCCGGACCGTTCAACGGTCGCGGCGGCCCGCAGGTCCCTCCTCGTAGTGACATGGCACCGGCCGGTGTACCGGTTCCGGGCCACCGCGTCGAGCCCGCGCCTACTCGGCCTCGTTGCGGCCGCGCCGGCGCGCGAGCAGCGCCGTGCCGCCGGCCACGCAGCCGAAGGCCACGACCTTGGCGGCCCCGTAGAGGTGCGCCCAGCTGTCCGACCCGTCGGAGTCGCGGAGCAGGACGAACGCCCCGAGCCCCAGTCCGAGCAGGATCAGCACCCCGCCACCTATCGGACCCAGCGTCGCCCACCACGGGACGTCCTCCACCGGCGCCTGCTCCTGGGCGTCGGACTGCTTGTCGGTCACGTACTCTCCTTCGTCTTCGTTGCGCGCGGCGGTTCCCGCGGTCCCGCCGCTCGGGGAGGGTCGGCCCGTTGACGGTCCGTCGGTCGGCCGTCACCGGGTGGCCGCCGGGCGCGGCGGGCCTCAAGGAGGAGACGCAGGCGGCGGCCCGCGGGTTGCCTTCTGCGATCATCGCCGTCGGCCCTTTTCCGGCACCCGACCAAGGCCACGCCGACCGCTCGCACGCCGGCGGTCTGCCGACCCGCCCACCACCGCCCCACAGCACCCGGAGCCCGTCACCATGAACCGACCCGCGACCGAGCTGACCCCGCGAAGCGCAGCCCCCGGACGCCCCGACCCCGCATCCGCCGCGGACGTCCACCGGCCCTTCGACGCCGATTTCTTCCGCGATCCGTACCCGGTCTACGCCCGGCTCCGGACGTTGGGCCCGGTCCTGAAGGTGGTTCTGCCCGACGGTTCGCACGCCTGGCTCGTCACCCGGGAGGAACACGTCCGGGCCGCCTTCACCGACCCGCGCCTGTCGGTGAACAAGGCACGTTCCCGCAACGGCTACCAGGGCTTCTCGCTGCCGCCCGCCCTGGACGCCAACCTCCTCAACATCGACCCCGATGACCACCTCCGGCTGCGGCGGCTGGTCTCCCGGGGGTTCACGCCCCGGCACGTCGAGCGGCTCCGCGACCGGGTCGGGACGGCGGCCGCGCACTACGCCGACCGCCTGGCCGAGCGCCTCGCGGAACACGGGACGGCCGATCTCCTCGCGGAGTTCGCCAACCCACTGCCGCTGGTCGTCATCGGACGCCTCCTCGACGTCCCCGAGGCCGACGGCAGGGCGTTCTCCCGCTGGGTCGCGGCCATGCACGCGCCCGCGCGCCCCGGCGACACCGCCGAGGCGATCGAGCACATCCACCGCTACCTGCTGGAGCTGATCCGCGCCCGCCGGGCCGCTCCCGGAGACGACCTGCTGTCCTCACTGATCGCCGCGCGGGACGCCGACGACCGGCTGAGCGAGGACGAACTGGTGTCGCTGGCCTTCTTGTTGCTGATGGCCGGCACCGAGAACGTCCAGCACCTCATCAGCGGTGGGGTGCTCACCCTGCTGCGCCACCCCGAGCACCTCGCGGCGCTCCGCAGCCGGCCGGAACTGATGCCGGACGCCGTCGAGGAGTTGCTGCGCTACGCCCACCCGAACCAGATGGCCGTCCGGCGGTTCCCCACCGCGTCCGTCGAGATCGCCGGTGTCCGGATCCCGGCCGGGGACACCGTACTGCTGGGACTGGCCTCGGCCCACCGCGATCCGGACCGCTATCCCGAGCCGGAGCTCTTCGACATCCACCGGGCCGACAAGTCCCACCTCGCCCTCGGGCACGGCCTGCACTACTGCCTGGGGGCGTCACTGGCCCGGATGGAGATCGCAGTCGCGCTGGGCACACTGCTCGACCGGTTCCCCGGCCTCCGGCTCGCCGTGCCTGACGGGGAGTTGGCGTGGCGGCAGTCGTTCCGGTCGCACGCGCTGCGGCGGCTTCCGGTGGCGGTCTCGGCGCCGGTTGGGTGACGCCGGGTCAGAGGCCCTGGTCGCGGACCCGCTCGACCAGGGCCGCGGCCTCCGCCCGATTGCCGACCCGGAGCTTGCCGAAGAGGTTGTTGACATGGGTCTTGACGGTGGTGACGGAGATGTAGGCGGTCCGCCGCGGCGGTTCGGGGGCGCCCTCAGGGTTCGGCGGGCCCGTCGGCGGCCGGGGCGAAGTGGCGGATCCGGTCCGGGGCGGCGGGGGCGTAGGCGGGGATGCCGTGCGGGGTGCCGCTGGTGACGAAGGTGGTGACGGCGTCGGCGAAGGCGTCGCCCAGCGCGCGGGCGGCGGCGTCCGGACGGCCCAGCATGGGGCTGTCGGGATAGGCGTCGAACGTGCCGAAGAGGAAGGGAAGTTCGCTGCAGTGACAGGCGCCGAGCGGGTTGTCGGCACCGGGCGCGGCGTAGTCGAACTGGTAGACGTGGGTGCGGTTGCCCGCGGCGCTGTGGTGCTCGGCGATCTCCAGTGCGCCGTTGCGGAACTCCGCGTCGGTCTTGGCGGCGATGGCGACCCGGCCCGGTGTGGCGCCGGGGAGCTGCCTGGCGTACTGCTGGTAGCGGCGCTCGGCCTCCCCTGCGCCGCTCGCCTGGTCGGCGAGGAGGGCCAGTGCGTCGGTGCGGCTGAGGGACCGCACGTTCGGATCGAGTCCCATGAAGGCGGCCATCTCGTCGCGGGTGGTGCCGATCAACAGGTCCTTGCCGTCCAGGGCGCCCGCGGCGAGGGCGTCGCGCCAGGCACGGGTGGCGCCCGCGCCGCCCCGTACCGGGTACATCGCCGGGGCGACGGCGCCGGGCCGGGCGACCTGCGCCGCCAACGTGCCGTAGGCGGCGAGGAGTCGCTCGACGGGGAGGGCGCGCAGGGCCGGGCCGGGGTCGGCCTCGTCGGCCAGCTCCAGCAGGCGCAGGTACGCCAGGGCGTGTTCGGCCGCCAGTTCCGGGTCCTGCGGTGGCAGGGCCCAGGGGCCGCTCTGCAGCAGGACGCGGTGGACGAGTCCGGCGGTGCGCGGCTCGGTGGCGAGCGCCAGGGCGGAGAGCGCACCGGCGGACTGGCCGCCGACGGTCACCGCGTCCGGGTCGCCGCCGAACGCGGCGATGTTGTCCCGGACCCAGCCGAGCGCCGCGATCTGGTCCTGGACGCCGGAGTTGTCCGCGCCGATCTCCGGGAGCCGGAGGTAACCGAGCGGTCCGAGGCGGTAGTTGGCGGTGACGACGATCAGGTCGCCGCGGGCGGCGAGCCGGGCACCGTCGTACCACTCCCAACCGGCCGAGCCGCTGCTGAACCCGCCGCCGTGGAACCAGAGCAGGACGGGGCGGCCCGCGGGCTGCGCGCCGCGCGGCGACGGGGCCCAGACGTTCAGGGTCAGGCACCCGTCCTCGTCCCAGTCCGGGGTGCGGCGGCCCATCACCGCTTCCAGCCGGGACGGCCCCTGGGGCACGGCGGGTCCGGTGCGCGCGGCGTCGCGGATCCCCGACCAGCGCGGTGCGGGCTGCGGCGGGGCGAACCGCAGGGCGCCGACGGGGGACGCCGCGTAGGGGATCCCCCGGTAGGCCACCACCGGCCCTTCGCCCCGGCCCCGGATCCGGCCCCGGTCCGTGGCCACCACGTGCTCGTCTCCCTGCGTCATCGTGCTCGCCTTCCCCGCGCGTGCGTTCCCGGTCACCTGCTCCGGACGTTCTATCCCGGATGCGGCGATCCGGGCCAGCGGCCCGCGTGCGGTCCGGTCGCGGCGGGCGGGTCAGACCGGCGCGGCTCCCCGCGGGCCGGTCAGTTCGGCGGCCTGTTCCCACAGGTGGTCGAGCATCAGTCGGGCGGAGGGGGTGAGCGGCCGACGGTCGGGCAGGGTGACGCCCACCGTGCGCCGCACCGGCTCCAGGGCCACGGGCAGCGGGGCGATCTCGCCGTCGGTGCGGGCCACCAACTCCGGGAGGGCCGCGATCATGTCGGTGTCGCGGACCAGCGTGCGGACGGTGAGCGCCGAGCTGCACTCGACCAGGTTGCCGGGCAGCGGCAGGTCGGCGTCGCGGAACACCTGCTCCAACTCCTGCCGCAGGGCGGTCTGACGCAGCGGCACCACCCACGGGTGGTCGAGCAGGTCCGCGAGGGTCAGGCCGGGGCGGGAGCGGGCCGGGTGGCCGGGCCGGGCGACCAGCAGCACCGGCTCGCGGTAGAGAGTGATCTGACGGAGCGCCGGCTGGTCGTCGATGGGGTTCAGGCGGCCCAGGACCAGGTCGACCTCGCCGTCCAGCAGCCGCGGTACCTGGGCGTCGAAGGTGGCTTCCTGGACGACGACGGTGATGCCGGGCCGGGCCGCCTTCAGTGCCGCGATGGCCCTGGGCAGCAGGACGTTGGAACCGGCGACGAGGGTGCCGACGGTCACCGTGCCGACCGCGCCGTCGGCCAGGCCGCTGATCCGCTCGCCGGCCCGCCGCAGTTCGGCGAGGACCGACCGGGCGTGTTCGGTGAACGCCGTGCCGAACAGTGTCGGGGTCACGCCGCGGGGCCCGCGGACGAACAGCTCCACGCCCAGGATCCCTTCGAGTTCGCGCAGGCTCCGGGTGACGGCGGGCTGCGCCAGCCGCAGGTGTTCGGCGGCGCGCAGCACGCTGCCGTGCTCCTCGATGGCCACCGCCAGCACCAGCTGCCGCAGTTTCAGCCGTCCGTCCAGCAACTCCATCCCGCACTCTCCCACCCGCCCGGCGCGCAAGGAATAACCAAACGGCTATATCGGTCACGCGAATTGGTATTGGACGAGCATATCTCCGAGGGCGAAGGATGGCTCCACGGGGTCGGCAGCCCACCGGCCCGGGGGGACGCAGCGAGAGGAGCGGTATCGGCATGCAGCCGGCTCACTACATCGGCGGGGCGTTCCTGCCCCCGGAGTCCGAGGCGTCCGACGGCGGGTTCCCGCTCGTCGACCCGGCGGACGGGACGGTCGTCGGACGCGTCCCCGAGGCGTCCCGCGCGACGGTCGACGCCGCGGTGCACGCGGCACGCCGGGCACTGCGGGGCCCGTGGGGCGCCACCGGGGCGCCGGACCGGGCGGCCGCCCTACGGATGATCGCCGACGGCATCGAGCGGCGCTTCGAGGAGTTCGTGGCGGCCGAGTCCGCCGACACCGGCAAGTCCCGCGAACTGGCCGCCACCGTCGACGTCCCGCGGGCCATCGGGAACTTCCGCTCCTACGCCGACCTGCTCTCCGCACAGGCGGAGCGGGCCTACCTCACCGAGGTGCCGGGCTGGAGCGGCGGCGCCGGCCAGGCGCTCAACTACACCGTCCGCCGCCCGCTGGGCGTGGTCGCGGTCGTCGCACCGTGGAACCTCCCGCTGCTGCTGCTCACCTGGAAGGTCGCCCCGGCCCTGGCCGCCGGCAACGCGGTGGTCGCCAAACCGTCGGAGGAGACCCCCTCCACCGCGACCCTGCTGGCCGACGTGATCGACGAAGTGGGTCTGCCGGACGGCGCGTTCAACGTGGTGCACGGGCACGGTCCGGGCGCCGCGGGCGAGTTCCTCACGGCGCATCCGGACGTGGACGCGATCGCCTTCACCGGCGAGTCGGCGACCGGCGCGGCCATCATGCGAGCCGCCGCCGACCACGTCACCCCGGTCTCCTTCGAACTCGGCGGCAAGAACCCCGCGGTGGTCTTCGCCGACGCCGACCTCGACGAGGCGGTGGCCGGTACGGTCCGCTCCGCGTTCACGCACTCCGGGCAGATCTGCCTGTGCACCGAGCGGGTCTACGTCGAGCGCCCGGTCTTCGAGGCGTTCGTCGCCGCGTTGGGCGTCCGGGCCCGCGAGCTGACCGACTACGGGCCGTTGATCTCCGCGCGCCACCGCGACAAGGTGCTGTCGTCCTTCCGGCTCGCCGTCGAGGAGGGCGCCACGGTCGTCGCCGGTGGCGGCGCCCCGGTCTTCGGCGACGAGCGGGACCGGGGGTTCTACGCGGAGCCGACGGTGTTGACCGGACTGCCGCCGACCGCCCGGGCGGTCCGCGAGGAGGTCTTCGGGCCGGTCTGCCACGTCGCGCCGTTCGACACCGAGGAGGAGGCGGTCCGGCTCGCCAACGACAGCCCCTACGGGCTGGCCGCGACCGTGTGGACCCGGGACCTGTCCCGGGCCCACCGGGTGGCGCCGCGCATCGAGGCCGGCATCGTCTGGGTGAACTGCTGGAACCTGCGCGATCTGCGCACGCCGTTCGGCGGCCGGAAGGCGTCCGGGATCGGCCGCGAGGGCGGCGAGCACTCCCTGGACTTCTTCTCCGAGCCCACCAACGTCTGCGTCCGGATCGGCCGGTGAGCGCCGTGCCGGTCGCCCCGGCGAACCCCCGCACCGAGACCGGCGTCGGCGCCGCCGCCCGTCGACTGCTGGCCGCACACGCCAGCCGCACGCCCTGCGCCCCGGTGCGCGAGCTGATCGACGGCCCGGACGAGGCGTACGCCGTGCAGGAGATCGTGACCCGTTCCTGGCTGGCCGCCGGTCGCCGACCGGTGGGCCGCAAGATCGGTCTGACCTCGCAGGGCGTGCAGGACCAACTCGGCGTCTCCAGCCCGGACTTCGGAGTGCTTTTCAGCGACATGGCGGTGCCGGACGGCGGCGAGGTCCCGGCCGGCGCGGTCCTCCAACCCCGGGCGGAGGCGGAGGTCGCGCTCGTCCTGGAGCGGGACCTGACCCACGAACGGCACACCGTCGCGGATCTGCTGCGGGCCACCGCCTTCGCGCTGCCGGCCATCGAGGTGGTGGGCAGCCGCATCCGCGACTGGGACATCGCCCTGACCGACACCGTCGCCGACAACGCCTCCTGCGGGATGTACGCGCTCGGCAACCGTCCGACCCGGCTGACCGAGGTGGACCTGCGGCTGTGCGGCATGGTCCTGGAACGCCGTGGCGAGCAGGTGTCCACCGGGACCGGCGCGGCCTGCCTGGGCCATCCGCTGAACGCCGCGCTCTGGCTGGCGGACACCCTGGTGCGGTGCGGGCAGCCGCTGCGCGCCGGGGACACCGTGCTGACCGGCGCGTTGGGCCCGATGGTCCGCACCGCCCCAGGAGACGTACTGGAGGCCCGGATCGCGGGCCTGGGGGACGTCCGGGTCGCGTTCGCCCCTGAGGAGCCGGCCCACGACGGGGCCGCCAGCGAGGAAGGCACCACCACATGACCGACGTACAGGAGCTGGCCGCGACGCTCGACGACGCCGAGCGGAGCGTCCGGGCGATCGCCCCGCTCACCGACGGCGGACCGCTCGGCGTCGCGGACGCCTACCGGGTCCAGCGCGCGGTCCTGGCCCGTCGCACGGCCCGCGGCGAGCGGCTGATCGGTGTGAAGATGGGCTTCACCAGCCGCGCCAAGATGGCCCAGATGGGCGTCGACGACGTCATCTGGGGGCTGTTGACCGACAGCATGCTGGTGGAGTCGACGCTGGACCTGAGCGGGCTCATCCAACCGCGCATCGAGCCGGAGATCGCGTTCCTGATCGGGCGCCGGGTCCGCTCGGCGGTCGAGGCGGACGCCGCGGTCGCGGGCGTCGCGGTCGGCTACGAGGTGCTCGACTCCCGCTACCGCGACTTCGCGTTCACCCTGCCCGACGTGATCGCCGACAACGCCTCGGCCGCGGCCTTCGGCGTCGGTGCCTGGCACGACCCCCGCGAGGTGGGCGGCATCGACAACATCGGCCTGGTGCTGGAGATCGAGGGGCGGCTCACCCAGACCGGTTCGTCGGCCGCGATCCTCGGCGACCCGATGCGCTCGCTGCGCGCCGCCGCCCGGCTCGCCGAACGGGCCGGCATCCCGTTGGAACCAGGCTGGGTGGTGCTGGCCGGCGCCGCCACCGCCGCGGTACCGCTCCCCCGCGACGCCCACGTCCGGGTCTCCGGCGCGGGCCTGGGCAGCGTGGCGGTGACGACGGTATGAGCGAGGCGATCGTGGTCGCGGGGAAGGCGGCGCCGCGCGGGCGGTTCCCGCACCTGCGGCGGGCCGGCGACTTCGTCTTCGTCTCCGGCACCAGTTCCCGGCGGCCGGACGGCACCTTCGCCGGCGCCGACGCCGACGACCTGGGCGTCACCCGCGTCGACGTCCGCGAGCAGACCCGCGCGGTCATCGAGAACCTCCGCGATCTGCTGCGGGCGGCCGGCGGAGACCTCGGCGACGTGGTCAACGTCACCACCTATCTGGTCAACATGCACGACTTCGGCGGTTACAACGAGGTCTACGCCGAGTACTTCGACGAGACGGGGCCGGCCCGGACCACCGTCGCGGTGCACCAACTGCCCCATCCGCACCTGCTCATCGAGATCGCGTGCACCGCGTACCTCCCGCGCCGGGCCGACCGCCCGTACTGACCGCGCCGCGTCCCGTCCGTCACCGACCACGAGTCCCGAGGAGCGCGAGAGATGACCCTGCCCCAGCTGGCGTCGGGTGTGCCGTTCAACTTCGAGCGGTGGATCGAGGAGCACCGCGAACTGCTCCGGCCGCCGGTCGGCAACGTACAGGTCTGGCAGGACAGCGACCTCATGGTCACCGTCGTCGGCGGCCCCAACCAGCGCACCGACTTCCACGACGACCCGACCGAGGAGTTCTTCTACCAGTTCAAGGGCAACATGGTGCTGCGCGTCATGGAGGCGGAGGGCCGGCCCCCTGTCGACGTGCAGATCAACGAGGGCGACGTCTTCCTGCTGCCCCCGCACGTCCGGCACTCCCCGCAGCGGCCGGAGCCCGGCTCGATCGGCCTGGTGGTGGAGTTCGCCCGTCCCAAGGGCAGCAAGGACGCCTTCGAGTGGTACTGCACGGAGTGCTTCCGCCTCGTCCACCGGGCGGAGTTGCAGCTCCGGTCGATAGTCGACGACCTGCCGCCGGTCTTCCGCGGCTTCTACGCCGGGGCACGCACCTGCCCGCGCTGCGGCGCCCGGCACCCCGGTGCGGAATGGCCGGCGCACCAGCGCCCGCAGACCGTCCGCCGCCCCCGCGGTTGACCCGGGCAGCACTCCCCCACCCGCCCCTGTAGGGGCCCGCCATGCCCCGTGAGTGGGCCGGAACCCCCTGGCCGGCCCGCCCACGGGCCCTCTCGAAACGGACTCCCGTGACCGACGACGCGCACCCCCGCACCCCCACGGACCCCCCAGGACCGGCCCCGGTCTTCGACGTCCACACCCACTTCTTCCCCCGGATCTCCCGTGCCGAGAGCCGCATCCTCGCCGGCGCCGGCGAGCCCTGGCTGCGGGAGGCGGGGGACGGCACCGGGATGATGATGAGCGGTACCGACGCGTACCGGCCGGTCCGCGCCGAACTGTGGGAAGTGGGCAGCCGGCTCGCCGCCATGGACCGCTCCGGCGTCGCCGTCCAGGCGGTCTCCTCCACTCCCCTGCTCTTCGGCTACGCCGCCGACCCGGCCCGCGCCGTCGACTGGTGCGAGCTGGTCAACCAGCGGATCCTGGACTTCTGCGGACAGGCCCCGGACCGCCTGCTGCCGCTGTGCCAAGTCCCGTTGCAGGACGCCGCGGCGGCGGCCGCCGCGGTCACCACGGCCAAGGCTGCGGGCCACCGCGGCGTGCACATCGGCAACCACGTCGGGCAGCGCTACCTCGACGACGCCGGCCTCCTGGCGTTCCTCGCGCACTGCGCCGACGAGGACATGCCCGTCCTCGTCCACCCGTGGGACATGCTCGGCGCCGACCGGACGGCCCGCGGGTACATGCTGCCGTGGCTGGTGGGCATGGCGGCCGAAACGCAGCTCTCGCTCCTGTCGTTGATCCTGTCCGGCGGGTTCGAACGGCTCCCGCGCTCGCTGCGGATGTGCTTCTGCCACGGCGGCGGCAGCTTCGCGTACCTCCTCGGCCGGGCCGACAACGCCTGGCACCGCCGCGACATCGTCCGCGCGGACTCCCCGCACCCGCCCTCCTTCTACACCGACCGCTTCTCCGTCGACTCGGCCGTCTTCGATCCCGGGGCGCTGCGGCTGCTGCTGGACGTGATGGGCACCGAACGGGTCATGCTCGGCAGCGACTTCCCGTTCCCGCTCGGCGAGCAGGAGCCCGGGGCGACCATCCGCGCCTGCGCCGGCCTGACCGACGCGGACCGCGCGGCCCTGCTCGGCGGCAACGCCCGCCGCTTCTTCGGCCCGGCGGAGCCGGGGGCGGACGCCCGATGAGCACCGACCGGCTCCGCACGAAGGTCGCGATCGTCGGCTCCGGCAACATCGGCACCGACCTGATGATCAAGGTGCTCCGGACCTCCGACGTGCTGACGGTGGCCGCGCTGGCCGGCATCGACCCGGCCTCCGACGGCCTGGCACGGGCCCGCCGGCTGGGCGTCCCCACCACCCACGAAGGCGTCGACGGCCTCCTCGCCCGACCCGACTTCGACGAGATCGCGCTCGTCTTCGACGCCACCTCCGCCGCCGCCCACCGGCGCACCGCCGCGGTGCTGGCGCCCCACCGCAAGCAGCTGATCGACCTCACGCCGGCCGCCCTCGGCCCGTTCGTCGTCCCACCCGTCAACCTCGACGCGCACCTGCACACGCCCGACCTCAACATGGTCACCTGCGGCGGCCAGGCCACCGTGCCGATCGTCGCCGCGGTCTCCCGCGTCGCCCCGGTCCGCTACGCCGAGATCGTCGCCTCGATCTCCGCGCGCTCCGCCGGCCCGGGCACCCGCGCCAACATCGACGAGTTCACCGAGACCACCGCCCGCGCCCTGGAGGTCGTCGGCGGCGCGGCCCGCGGCAAGGCCGTGATCGTCCTCAACCCGGCCGATCCGCCGCCGTTGATGCGCGACACCGTCCACTGCGTGGTCGACGCGTCCGCCGACGGCGCGGCCCTCACCGCGGCGATCCACTCCATGGTCGCCGAGGTCGCCGCCTACGTGCCCGGGTACCGGCTCAAGCAGGAGGTCCAGATCCGCCCGATCGGCCCGGACGACCCGCTCACCGCCCTCGCCGGCGGCACCGGGCAGGTGGTCTCGACGTTCCTCGAAGTCGAGGGTGCCGCCCACTACTTGCCCGCCTACGCCGGCAACCTGGACATCATGACGTCCGCAGCGCTGCGGGTCGCGGAGAGGCTGACCACCCGATGAACCACGACCTCTACGTGCAGGACGTCACCCTCCGGGACGGGATGCACGCCATCCGGCACCAGTACGGCATCGACCACGTCCGGGCCGTCGCCGGGGCCCTGGACGCGGCGGGCGTCGCCGCGATCGAGGTCGCCCACGGCGACGGCCTGGCCGGCTCCAGCATCAACTACGGCCCCGGCGCGCACACCGACGAGGAGTGGATCGCGGCCGCCGCCGAGGTGGTGCGGCACGCCACCCTCACCACCCTCCTGCTGCCCGGCATCGGCACCCTCGCCGAACTCAAGCGCGCGCACGCCCTGGGCGTGCGCTCGGTGCGCGTCGCCACCCACTGCACCGAAGCCGACGTCGCCGCCCAGCACATCGCCACCGCCCGCGAACTGGGCATGGACGTCGCGGGGTTCTTGATGATGGCGCACCTGGCCGACCCGCCGACCCTCGCCGCGCAGGCCAAGCTGATGGAGTCCTACGGCGCGCACTGCGTCTACGTCACCGACTCCGGCGGCCGCCTCACCATGGACGGGGTGCGCGACCGGATCCGCGCGTACCGCGACGTCCTGGACCCCGGCACCGAGTTGGGCATCCACGCCCACCACAACCTCGCGCTCGGCGTCGCCAACTCCGTGGTGGCCGTGGAGCACGGCGTGCGCCGCGTGGACGCGTCCCTCGCCGGCATGGGGGCGGGGGCGGGAAACTGCCCCCTGGAAGCGTTCGTCGCCGTCGCCGACCTCATGGGCTGGCGGCACGGCTGCGACCTCTTCCGCTTGATGGACGCCGCCGACGACCTGGTCCGCCCGCTCCAGGACCGACCGGTCCGGGTCGACCGGGAGACCCTCTCCCTCGGCTACGCCGGCGTCTACTCCAGCTTCCTGCGGCACGCCGAGGACGCCGCCGCCCGCTACGGCCTGGACACCCGCAGCCTCCTGGTCGAGGCCGGCCGCCGCGGCCTGGTCGGCGGCCAGGAGGACCTGATCGTGGACATCGCCCTGGACCTGTCCCGACGGCCGTCCTGAGCCGGACGGGGTGCGGGAGTGCGCGGCACCGGACTCGGGACGCCGCGCGCCGACCGGTCGTGCGTGGGGTGGCCAGACGTCGTCGTCGCCGCTGACCAGGTCGGCGGCGGCGCCTTGGCGTTGAAGGCCATGCCCCTGACGCTGTCCGTCCCCGCCGTGTTCGCCACGAGGAGCGCCGCCCCTCCGGCGTGGGCCGCATCGGCAACAGCCGCGCGCCGACGCTCATTCCCCCAAGTTCGTCGGCACCGCCCGCCGGTCGCGGACGGGCCGTCCGGCCCGGGCACGCTCACCGGCCGGTCGGGCCGTCGGTGGTGCGGGTGAGGGCGAGGATTGCCATGTCGTCGTCGCGCGGGCCGCCGGTCCAGTGCTCGACGTCGCGCACCAGAGCGTCGATCACCTGGTGCGGTTGCCGGAACGGGCCTCGGCCACGGAACCGATCGGCCGGTTCGTAGAAGGCCCCGGAGGGATCCCGGGCCTCCGTGACCCCGTCGGTCACCAGCAGCAGGGTGCTGTCCGGCGGCAGCGGCCAGGTCTCGGGATCTGCCTGGGGCACGCCGAGGCCGCTCATGCCCAGGGGGTGGCCCGGTTCGCCGGGATCCAGCGTGGCGACGGTGGTGCCGTCGAGGAGGTAGGGGGCGGGATGGCCGCAGTTCAGCAGCCGCACCTCGTGGGCGTCCGGGGGGATCTCGCCGAGCAGCGCCGTGACGAACCCCTCCAACTGGATCTCCTCCTCGCGCCGCGCGCCCTCCTTGAGCAGGGCGCGCTCCAGTCGGCGGGCCAACGCCGCGAGGTCGGGTGCCTGGTCCGCCTCCACCCGGAACGCGCCGATCAGTACGGCCACCACGCCGACCGCGCCCATGCCCTTGCCCCGCACGTCCGCGATCAGGAGCCTGGTGCCGTAGGGGGTGTCCTGCACCGCGTAGGCGTCGCCACCGATCAGTGCCTCGATCTGCGCGGCCTTGTAGAGCGCGGCGACGGCCAACGGGCCGACCCGTGCGGGCGGTGGAGGGAGCACCGCCCGTTGGGCGGCCTCCGCGACGGACCGCACGGTCGCCAGGCGGCGTCCGTGCCGCGCGACCACCCGGTTCACCCCGACGGCGATGAGGCCGGTGAACGCCAGGTTGGCCAGTTCGATCGCCGTCGCGGTGACGTTGCCGAGGTAGCCGCCGGCGAACAGCAGCGCCGCCTCGACCACGACGACGGCCACGCCCGCCACGATCGTGTGCCGCAGCGAGAGCAGTGCTCCGGCCACCGTGACGGCGGCGACCAGCAGGTAGTCGCCCCAGTATTCGCGGGGCGACAGGAGGTTCCAGAGGATCCCGCAGACGATCATGGTGGTCGGCAGGAACGAGACGTACCGGGGCCACCGCGTGGAGGAAGGGCCCATCCGCATCCCCGATCCCGAAACCCGCGAACCCGTGCCGTGTCCGAAAACGGATCATAGGCGGCCGTCCGGAAGCACGGCGTGCGCATCGCCGGGCCCGCACCGCAACGGTCCTCGACGCCCGGCGCGGTCACCGGCGACGGCGGTCCCCGCGGCGCAACGCTCGGGAACACCGGGGTGGCCCAACGGGCAGCGTGCCGGACGGGGGCCCGAAGGCACGGGGCCGTCCCTCACACAGCGCAATCGCGTCGCCCGGGAGTGCGGTGTTGTGGGGTGGTCGGGTTTCGCCGTCGTGCCGCCGGCAATGCCTTCGGGGCCGCGGACCGGTCCGCCGCGACCGTCGGTTGTGAACTGCCCTGGAGTGCCATGAGCACGGTTGTTGCCCCCCGTGTGTCCGTGTCCGTTCCCTCAGCCCTGATCGGCCCCCTCCTCGCCTTCGTCCTGCTCGACGGGTTCCTCCAGGGCAGTGTCGTGTCCCTGTTGCCCGTCATCCGCGACGCGTTGCACATCGGCACCGGCCAGGCCATGTGGATCACCGCGGCGCAGTTCCTGTCCGCCGCCGTGTGCGTGCCGGCCTTCGGACGCCTGGGCGATCTGCACGGCCACCGCCGCATACTGCGGATCGCGCTCGGTTCGGTCACCGTCGGCTCGCTGCTGTGCGCCCTGGCGCCGACGCTGGGGGTCTTCCTCGCCGGCCGCGTCCTGCTCGGCCCGCTCAGTTCCCTGCTTCCCCTGTCCGTCGGGCTGGTGCGGGACCGACTGGACACCGCGGGCAGCCGTCGCGCGATCAGCCTCCTCGCCGCGGCCCTCATCCTGGGGGCGACGGCCGGCACGGCGACGGCGGGGCCCCTGGCGTCCGTTGCCGGTGGCGGGCGCACGGTGCTGTGGAACCTTGCGGTGCTGGCCACCGCGGGCTTCGCACTGGCCTTCACCCCGCGGATCGCGGAGACGCTGCGGCTGGCGAGCGGACGGATGGACTGGAAGGGCGCCGTCCTGCTCGGCCTGGGCCTCACCCTGCTGCTCGGCTCGGTGTCCCAGGGGACCGAGCGCGGCTGGCTCTCCCCCCTGGTCCTCGGGGGGCTGCTGCTGGCGCCGGTGAGCCTGGGCCTGTGGGTGCGTTCCTCGCTGCGCAGCCGTGAACCGCTCGTCGACGTCCGGGCCATGGCGAGCCGCGCCATCTCGCCGGCGTTCGCCTGCGGTTTCGCCGCGGGCGTCGTGGTCCTGGGCGGGCAGGGCGTCACGGTCGCCTTCCTCGACGCCGTTCCCGAGGAGGCCGGGTACGGCTTCGGGCTGCCGCACTGGCAGATCGGCCTGTGGATCGCCGTTCCGGCCCTGATCAGCTTCCTGACCGCGGGCGCTTCGGCCGCCGTGGGCCGGCGGCTGGGCTACCGCGCCATGCTCACCGTGGCGTTCCTCCTGGTGGCCGCCGGCTTCGGGGTGGAGATCGCGGGGCACGCCGTCATGGCGACCTGGTACGCCGGGCACATGCTCGCGGGCGCGGGGATCGGTCTCGCGGTCAGCGGGCTGCCCACGGTCATCACCGAGGGCAGCCCGCGCGACCGGGCGGCGGCCTCGACCGCCGTCTACTACAACCTCAAGACGGCCGGCGGCAGCATCGCCGGTGCCGCGGCGGCCGCGGTCTTCAGCAGCCTGCTGACCCGTTCCACGCAGCAGCCGTCGCTGAACGCCTACTTGTTGCTGTGGGGCGTGTGCTGCGTCCTCGCGCTGGCGTCGGCGGCCCTGATCCGTCTCACGCCGCGCACGTGAATGCCGCCGCCCTCCGTGGCGGAGCGCGGCACGACGACGCGGCCGGTCAGGGCCCGAGTCGCACCGCGTCCGGACCGGGTGCCGGGGCCGGGGCCCTCGGCCTAAGGCTTGCGGCCCCAAGCGGAGATCAACGGCGCGGTCGCGGTGTCGAGGTGACCGGCGCCGATGTTCGCCAGGTGCTCCTCGATCTCCTCGGCCGTCGCCAGTCCGCCCTCGATCAGCCGGTCGCGGATCTGCCGTACGGTCGCGGCCTCCAACGCGCTCCCGACCGGCGAGGTGATCGGGAAGTACGCATCCGCCTCGACGTCGAGCAGTCCCGCGGTGCGCAGTAGCCGGGGCAGCGTCCGTCCGAAGGCGAGTTGGGCGCCCCGCTCGGCGAGCAGGGTGCGGAACCCGCGTCGGATCCGGTTCGCGAGTTCCTGCTCGGGACCGTGCTCATCGGGGCAGGCCAGCGGCTGCAGTGCCGGATCGGCGTCCTCCACCAGCAGCCAGCCGCCCGGGCGCAGGGCCCGCACCATGGCCCGCAGCGCGGCCTCGCGCTGCGGCACGTGCACCAGGACGAGTCGGGCGTGCACCAGGTCGAAGGGGCCCTCCGGCGGCTCCTCGGCGCCCACGTCGTGCCGAACCACCTCGTATGGCGCGCCGGCGGCCGGCATCCAGGACGTGTCCAGGTCGGTGGCGAGCACCCGGCCCCGCGTCCCGACCCGATCGGCCAGCCAGCCGGGCACGCTCGGGCCGCCCGCCCCCACCTCCCAGCAGTTCCAGCCGTCCGCGATCCCCAGTGCCCGCAGGCGCCGGAACGTCACCGGATCGAACAACTCGGCCAGCGCCGCGAACCGCTCGCCGGCCTCGGCCTGCCGGTTGTCGAGCAGATATCCCTTGCCGCGCGCCGCGGCCGCTTCGTGGTCCGTCACCGCCCGAAAGTAGCAGGGGCGGTCCGGGCCGAGGTGGTGGTGCGCGTGCCTGCCGACGGCGGCCCCGCAGCGGCCCGGCCGGTCCCGCAGGTGGGACTGCTAGCCTGGAGCGGACGTTGATCGTGTGGTGAGGAGCCCAGACATGGTGGCGGACGACGACATCTCCGGGTGAGGCCCGGGCCCCACAGGCCACCGGCCGGTGCTCAGGAGCGCCGCCGGAGTGGCCGTTTCGTCGTTCCCGCTTTCCCCTTCACGTCTGCCGGGGCTGAGCCTTCTCTTCCCCGGCCGCTTCCCATGAGGTCACCACCATGTCCGACGCTGCCGTCATCTGCTCGAACCTGTCCTTCGCCTGGCCCGACGACACCCCCGTCTTCCAGGACCTCTCCTGCACCGTCGGCACCGGCCGCACGGGCCTCGTCGCACCCAACGGCTCCGGCAAGAGCACCCTGCTCAAGCTGATCGCCGGGGAGCTGCGACCCGGCACCGGTTCGGTCTCCGTGGCCGGCACCCTCGGCTACCTCCCGCAGAGCCTGCCCCTGACGGGCGACCTCACCGTGGCCGAGGTGCTCGGCGTGGCCGCCGTGATCCGCGCCCTGGACGCCGTCGAGTCCGGGGACGTGGGCGAGGAGCACTTCACGACCATCGGCGACGACTGGGACGTCGAGGAGCGCACGCGCGCGCAACTGGACCGTCTGGGTCTGACCGACGTCACCCTGGACCGGAGGCTGCACACCCTCAGCGGCGGCCAGGTCGTCTCCCTCGGCCTCGCGGCGCAGTTGCTCAAGCGCCCCGACGTGCTGCTGCTCGACGAACCCACGAACAACCTCGACCTCGGTGCCCGGCACCGGCTCTACGACGTGCTGGAGGACTTCAACGGTTGTCTGCTCGTGGTCAGTCACGACCGGGCGCTGCTCGACCGCATGACCCGGATCGCCGAACTCGACCGCGGCGAACTGCGCTTCCACGGCGGCAACTTCACCGCGTACGAGGAGGCGGTGCGGGCCGAGCAGGACGTCGCGGAGAAGAACGTCCGCAACGCCGAGCAGCAACTCAAGCGCGAGAAGCGGGAGATGCAGCAGGCCCGTGAGCGCGCCGAACGCCGTGCGAGCAACGCCGCCCGCAACCTCAAGAGCGCCGGCCTGCCCCGCATCTTCGCCGGCAACATGAAGCGCGGTGCGCAGGAGTCCGCCGGGCGGGCCGGGCAGACGCACGCCAACCGGGTCGGCGAGGCCAAGGCCCGCCTGGACGAGGCCGGGCGGGCACTGCGCGAGGACCAGCGGATCACGTTGGAGCTGCCGGAGACCGACGTGCCCGCCGGCCGCACCCTCTTCCTCGGCGAACAGTTGCGGATCCGGCTCGGTGACCGGGACGTGTTCACCGGCCAGGGCCTCGACCTGACCGTCCGGGGCCCGGAGCGCATCGCGCTCACCGGCCCCAACGGCGCCGGCAAGAGCACGCTGCTGCGCCTGCTCCAGGGCGACCTGGTTCCGGAGGGCGGCGAGATCAGGCGGGCCGACGGGCGCATCGCGTACCTCTCGCAGCGGCTGGACCTGTTGGACGTGGACCGCACGGTCGCCGAGAACTTCGCGTCGTTCGCCCCGGACCGGCCGGAGGCCGAGCGGATGAACCTGCTCGCCCGCTTCCTCTTCCGCGGGGCCCGCGCCCACCTCCCCGTCGGCGTGCTCTCCGGCGGCGAGCGGCTGCGCGCCACCCTGGCCTGCGTGCTGTGCGCGGAACCGGCGCCGCACCTGCTGCTGTTGGACGAGCCGACGAACAACCTGGACCTGGTGAGCGCGGGCCAACTGGAGAGCGCCCTCAACTCGTATCGGGGTGCCTTCGTGGTGGTCAGCCACGACGAGCGGTTCCTCCGGGAGATCGGCGTCGCCCGGTGGCTGCGACTGGCCGACGGTGCGCTGACGGAGACGGGGGCTCCCCAGGCGTGACCCGCCGCGCGGCGCCGGGCCCCGGACCGATTGCCGGGGCCCGGCGCGCGGGTCCTCAGATCGCGGCGCCGGTGCCGCCGGCGGCCCTGCGCCGGCGCACGGTGACGATCGCACCCGCGCCCACGGCCATCGCCACGCCGCCCACCAGGGCGATCGTGGGCAGCGCCGAGGACGAACCGGTCTCGGCCAACTGCCCCGTGGCCGCGTCCCGCTCCGCCCCGACCCGCGAGACCTGCTCGGCCTGCGGGGTGGTACCGCCGCCCGAGGAGCCGCCGCCGGGCTTGGCGCTCTCCGTGGGCTTGCCCGGCTTGCCGGGCTGGTCCGGCTTGGCCCGCGGCGGGAGGATCTTGAAGTCGTACTGCCGGTGGTTGGAGAGGCCGCAGGAGCCGTCCTCGTTGGAGAACATGCCCTCGATGATGGCGTAGCCGGCTCCGGGCTTCGCCGAATCGACCGCGCGAATGCGCAGCGGCAGCGTGACGGTGCTGTGCGCGGCGACCGGGAAACCGGTGAACACGCCGTCGAACGTGGCGTCTTCGAAGCTCAGCCACTTCCCCGTCACGGGATTGCGGAACTGCGCCTCCAACTCTTCGTAAGGGGCGTCGACGATCTCGGCGGAGGAGATGTACGGCTGCGGCCGGACCTTGTCCATGGGCTTGTCGGAGGCGTTGGTGACCGTGATGGAGGACTGGCTCCAGTCGGCACCGGCGACGAACTCGGACTGGAGTCCCTGGATCGCCATCTGGAGGTGTTCCGGCGAGATCGCGCAGGAGGGGCCCGGGCCGGTGTCCTCGGAACCGCCGGTTGCGAAACCGGAGTTGGGGCCGGACCGGGGTTCGGACTTGGGGCCGGGCCGGGAGTCGGCGTCGGTGCCCGATTGCTTGTCGGGCTGGGCTCCGGGGGCCGGCTTGGCGCCGTCTCCCGCATCTGCCTGTCCGGCGTCGCCGGTCCCGGTGGCCTGTCCCCCGGCCTCGGGCGTCCCGTCAGGCGCCGTCGCGCCGTCCGGCTGCCCGGACGGGTCGGTGCTTTGCGAACTTCCCGTCGTCTGCGTCTCGTTGTCCGGTGCCGAGGCGCTGGGCGCGTCCGTGGCGAACGCGGCGGCGGGCGCGGCCAGTACGGCGGCGGGCGCGATGACCGTCGCCGCCGCAGCGGCCGTCAAGACGTGGCGGAACTTCATCAAGGATGCCTTCCTGAGATGTCACCCGATCTGACAGGCGATTGCGCATACATGACCGTTGGACGGCGCGTTGGTTGCAACGGTCGGCCGGTTTGAGGGATAGGTCACAGCGGCTGCGCCGGAACGGCTCGCGCTGCCGTGACGGCGTTCTTCCCTTTTGCGCAAGGGAGTTGGGGCGAGGGACGGTGGGGCGCAGCCGGGCCGTCGCGGCCCACCGCCCGTCAGGCCACCCCAGGTCGACCGGCCGGCGCCCGGGGTCCGAGGCCAGGCGCTGACTGCGGGCCCCGGGCGACCCGTGCGTGGCCCCGCAAGGCCGCCCCCGAACCGACCCGCCGAGGGCACGACACTCACGAAGGGCGAAGCCCGCCGCCTCCCCGCCGCGCGAACGACGGTCCGTCACACCCCTACCGGCCGCGGGCCGTCGGATCGAACGCATCACGAGGCGACTCCGGAGGTGCGGAGCTACGTCGATTCAGCGAATATCGGTACATTTGTCGCATGACCCGTGGTCGCTGGAAGTGGTACCTCACGCGCCACAGGCTGCGTGCTCCCCGGTTCTGGCCGTTGCCAGTCACCCTGCTGGGGGCCGGCCTGTTCCTGTCCTGGCTGTTCCCGCTGATCGACCGCGAGGTCACCTACTACGGGGACGAGGTCGGCGAGAGCTTCTTCGCCCACTTGGACAGCGGCTCGATGGCCACCCTGCTCTCCGCCGTCGCGGGCGGCATGATCACCCTGACCGGCCTGGTGTTCACGGCGATCACGCTGGCCATGCAGTTCGGCGCCTCGCAGTTGTCGGTGCGCGTCGTGCCGCTCCTCGGGCAGGACGCCGTGATGCGCTGGGCCATGGGCACGTTCATGGCGACGTTCGTCTACACGTTGATGATCTCGGTCCGGCTCGCCGTCAGCCAGGAGGACTACCGCCCGGTCATCTCGATGTTCTTCGCGATCCTCCTCGCCGTGGTGTGCGCCGCGCTGTTCTTCGCCCTGGTCGGGCGGGTGACGACGGTGTTGAACTCGGGGCTGTTGCTGCGTTACCTGGCCGCCGAGGGCCGCAAGGCCGTGGACCGTACGCACCCGAACGGCGGGCGCACCACCGGCCCCGCGGAGGACGCCGCCGCCCCCGCGCCGGACCACGCCGAGCCCGTGGTGATCCGGCTCGGGACCCCGCCCCGGCACGGCCAGACCCTCATCGCCTACGACGACCACGGCCTGGAACGAGTCGCCCGACGCACCGGAGCGCGCATCCAACTCGTCCCGGTCGTCGGTGACTTCGTCGCACAGGAGGCGCCGCTGTTCCTGGTCCGTCCAGGGGCGGGGCCGTGGGGTCGGCGGGATCTGACGCGCCACCTGTTGTTCGGCACCACCTACAGTGCGGGCACCGACCCGGCCGGGGCGCTGCGCGCGTTCGTCGACATCGCGCTCAAGGCACTGTCTCCGGCCGTCAACGACCCCGGGCGGGCCGTGCAGTGCCTGGACCACATCGAGGACCTGTTGGTGATGATCGCCCCCAGGATCGCCGGCCGCCAGGCGGCCGCACCGACCGCGTTCCGGCACCGCACCCGCTCCTGGGCCGATTACGTCTGCGTCGCCACCGACGAGATCCGGCACTTCGGCAGTGCGTCGATGCAGGTGCAGCGGCGGCTGCGGGCCCTCTACGCCACCGCGGCCGAGGTCTGCACTCCCGAGCAGGTCGCGCCGCTGCGTGCTCGACTGGCGACGATGGACGCCGAGGTCGGTGCGCAGTGGCCGCAGGAACTGGACGGTCGTCTGGCCCGTCTCCCCGACTCGCAGGGCCTCGGTACGGAGACCGGCGACACCCGCAACGGCCCGGCGCACCGGCACTGAGCCCCACCGGCCCCGGCCCGCTTGCCTGGTTGGGTGCCCCCGTCAGCTCGTTGGGGCGGCCGTGCGGCCGGAGTCACCGCGGTGGGTGACCGGGGTCCGGGGTGCGCCGAACCAACGGGCGAGGGCGGCACGCGCGTCGTCCGCGTCGGCGCCCCGACCGGCCCAGCAGACGTGGCCGTCCGGGCGGACCAGCAACGCCCCGGTGCCGTCGGTGGCGGCAGTGGCGGCAGTGCGGCCGAGACGGTCGAAGGGGTCGGGAGCGTCGCTCCGGTCGACCCGGTCGCGCCAACCGTCCGCCGCGACGGCGACCGCCGTCCCGGCGTCGGCCAGGAGGAGTCCCCGGCCGGCGTCGAGTCGGACGCCGGGCGCCCGCGCCCCCAGCAGCGGGTGGTCCGGCGCGCCCGGCATCGGGTAGCAGATGTCGGTGCCGGCGATCATGGCTGCGACGTGGCGGTTGGCGTCCGGCGCGGCCAGCAGGTCGGCGAGGAGCTCCCGGACCGCCACGGCGTCCGGGTCGGGCAGGGTCAGCGCCATCTGGGCGCGGGTGTTGGCCAGCACCCGCGCACCGACCGGGTGCCGTTCGGCGTGGTACGTGGCCAGCAGTCCGTCCGGGGCCCACCCGCGGAGCACGGCGGCCAGTTTCCAGCCCAGGTTGAAGGCGTCCTGCATGCCGAGGTTGAGGCCCTGTCCGCCGGCGGGGGCGTGGACGTGGGCGGCGTCTCCGGCCAGCACCACCCGGCCGTCGACGTACCGTTCGACCTGCCGGGAGACGTCGGTGAAGCGGGACGCCCACCGGACGGCGCGCAGTGCGCGCGGCGGTCCCGGGCAGCGGGCCAGCGCCGTGCGCACCTCGTCCTCGGTGACCGGGGCGTCGCGGTCGACGCCCTGCTGCTCCGGGCCGCCGAGGAGGAGTCGGTGCACCCCGTCGCCGAGCGGGAGCAGGAAGGCGCTCCCCGCGGGGTTCGGGCTGAGGTCGGGGAGCCGCCAGGAGTCTCCCGGAGCGCGCGACTCCCGTTCATCATCGCGGAGTTCGATGTCGGCGACGGCCATGCCGACCCGCGCGTCCCGCCCCGGGAACGGCATGCCCAGGGCGCGGCGGACCGTGCTGCGCCCGCCGTCCGCGCCCACCAAGTAGCCTGCCCGGAGGGTTCCTTCGGCGCCGTCGGGCCCGCGCAGGGTGACGGTGACGCCCTCCGCGTCCTGCCGGAACGACGTCAGCTCCCGCCCCCGCAGCACCGGGACGCCGTACCCGGCGAGGTGGTCCTCCAAGAACTCCTCGACCCTGGCCTGCGGGATGCCGACCTGATGGGGGAAGGCGGTGTCCAGCGCGCCGTAGTCCAGCGGCAGCCCGGCGAAGTGCCCGGCGGGCAGGAGCGTCAACGCTCGGTCCAGGACCGGCTCCAGCCAGCCCCGGCAGTGCAGCACTTCCGCGGTGCGCGGCTGGAGGTTGAGCGCCTTGGACCAGCCCGTCCGGCGGGGCAGCCGCTCCACGACGGCGGTCCGCACCCCGGCCAGGCCCAGTTCGTTGGCGAGCAGCAGGCCGGTCGGGCCCGCCCCCGCGATCAGCACCTCGAACTCGGTGTTCACGGCTCCCCCTACAGCTTCATGCCGTGCCGGGTGATGTACCAGTTGTGCCACGTGAGCAGCGCGCCGAGCATCGCCAGCCAGAGCAGGGTGCTGGTGAGCGCGAAGGCGTCCACCGGGATCGTGTAGGCCAGCACCACCCGCACGACCGCGTCCAGCAGGAAGACCGCGCCCCACACCGCCGTGACCAGCCGCAGGTGGTGACGGAACATCGGCTCCGCGTCCCACCGCGCCTCCCATTCGGCCAGGCCGGCCTCGCCGACCTTGGCGATGACGATGCCGCGCGAGGCGGTCATGATGAACGGGCGCCGGGTGAGCAGGGTGCCGAGCACCCAGATCCCGATCGCGGCGGTCAACCAACTGTCCCGGACCAGCAGGACCCGCGGGCTGCCGGATATCAGGGACAGCAGCGTGCCGACCACCACCAGGCTCAGCGTGAACACCGCCATGGCCTCCACCCGGCGCTGCCGCACGACGCCGTAGACGATCCACGGCAGCAGCAACAGGCCGCCGACGACCATCGAGAGCCACTGGCCGAAGCCGACCGCGCGCAGCCCGTAGTAGGAGCCGAGCGGTAGGGCCAGTTCGAAGAGCAACTGGGCGGCGAGCCGGCGGCGCAGTGCCCTGGTGCGGCGTCGGGCGTCGGCCGCGCCGGCCGGGTCCGTTGTGGTCTGTGGTGCCGCGTGTGTCGCCATGGTGCGTTCCCCCGTGTTCGTCGTGGTCATGATGTGCTTCTGGTGGCGCGGTCGAACAGATCGGCCAGTTCCCGGCCGGCGGCCCGCACGTCGAGGGCGGGCTCGTGGGAGGCGCGGCGCACCACGTCGTCGATGGCGGCGCGGATCGCCCGCATCATCACCCAGGGGTCGAAGTCGCAGAACTCGCCGGCGCGCTGCGCCTTGCGGATCTGCTCCACCTGGACGGCGAGGTTCGCCTCCGTCGTCTCCAGGAAGGCGACCATGCCGGGGTCGCCGCCGCGGAGGTTGGAGAGGATTTCGGTGATCGCCGAGAGGTGGTTCGGGTACTCGGCGAACAGGTCGAGGTTGCCTTCGATGGAGGCGCGCAACCGGCCGGCGTAGCTCTCGTGGGCCTCGATGCGGGGCCGCACGTACCCCTCCGCCACCCGCATCACCTCGGCGACGACCTCGCGCATCAGGTCGTCCCGCCCGTCGAAGTGGTAGGAGATCATCCCCGTGCTGCTCAGCCCGGCGCGCTCCGCGATCTTCGCGAACGACGCCCGGTGGTACCCGACCTCGGCGATGACGTCGATCGCCGCGGCGACGATCTGAGCACGGCGCCCCGTCTCCGTGAACGAAGAACGGGCCCTACCCCCCGCCTTTTGCTTACCCGCGCTGTTCTTTGCTTGCATGAGCAAGACAGTAGCGGGGTTTGCTCACCCGAGCAAGACGGCGCGACGGGACGGCATCCGGGACGGGGCGGGCACCGCCCTCCCGCAGGCGAGTCGCGGAGCCGGCCCGGACATCGGCCGCGCGAGCACGCCGAAGGGCCGGCCGGCGCCGTCCGCCGACCGGCCCTTCCGCTGCGCCCCGGGGCCGAGCCGCGGCGCGCCTTCCCGCGCGCGCCGATGGCAGACCCGTCGACCAGCCGTCGTCGGGTCGACGACCGGCCGAGGGGTGCGTCAGCCGAGTCCGCCCATCAGGCCGCCGCCCTTGCCCAGTCCACTGCTGTTGCCCAGGCCGCCCATCGGCCCGCTGCCGGTGCCGAGGCCGTCCAGCACCCTGCCGCCGTTGCCGGCGCCACCGGAGAACCGGTCCCCCATGCCGGGCAGGCCGCTCAGGCTTCCCGCGCCCCCGAACATGCCGTCCTCCGGGCCGTCCGAGGGGCCGCCGGCGGTCTGCTGAGCGGGAACGGGTGGGGCGGCGTGGGCCGGCGCGGCCGCTACCGCGAGCCCCACGACGGGAAGCGCGGCCAGCAGCGCGGCCGCGGCGATGCGAGACGGGTTGAACATGGGTGAGTCCCTTCGTGATCGACCAAGACACTGGAAGCCTGTCCACCCGCACCCGCGATCGCCCGGTACGGGACCGCGAATCACCTGATGAGCGGCTTCCCTCCACGGAGAGACGACCCGGATACGCGGGGAGCCCGCCACGAGAGGAGCACGGGGCGAGGCCCGCCGACCCACGGTCGGCGGGCCTCGCCCCGCACCGGATCCCCGTCTACGCGAGGTCGAAGGGGGCCGGGTCGTGCCGCTCCCAGATCCGGCGGGACGCCTCTTCCGGGTAGGGCGAGGTCTTCGACTCGACGTCCAGGACGCGCGTCAGCCGTCGCCCGGGCCGGTGGGCGGGCCATCCGGGGTCGCCGGTCGTGGCGAAGCGGACCCATCCCTGCCGGAGTTCCCGGGACACCGCCATGACCTCCGGCGTCGGCCGGTCGCCGAAGAGGTGCCGACCGACGGGGCTGTCCAACGTGCCGAACGCCAGGGGCACGTCGAGGCTGTGACAGGCGCCCAGGACGCCGCCGGACGCCGGAGCCGCCAGGTGCAGCGCGAAGAGGAACGACGTGCCTCCGGCCGCGTGGTTCGCCTGGGCCAGGCGCAGTGACGGCATGCGGAAGAGGGCGTCAGAGTGCACCAGTTCGAGCAGCTCTTCGGGGGTGGCCCGCGGGTAGGCGGCGCGGTAGGCGTCGGCGCCGCCCGGTGCCGGGGCGAACAGGTCCAGGGCCGTGCGGACCTCGTCCTCGGTGAAGGTGCCCAGCCGCCCCATCATGACGCTGAACAGCCGGAATTCATCGCGGGTGTGGCCGACGAGGAGCTCGATCCCGCCGGCACGGCCGCCGGCCAGCGCGCTCCAGGGCGTTTCGGTGAGCACCGCGCCGTCGACGACCGGGCACACGGGGACACCGATCCGTGAGAGCCGACCCCACCTCGTGCGGCGACCGGGAAGGTCGGCACCGAGGGCGGTGAGTTCGCCGGCCAGGCGCGCCGGGGCGATGCCGGACAGGGCTTCGGCGTCAGGCGCCGCACCGACCCGGCCGGCGAGCGCGGCGGTGACTTCTTCCGCCAGCGCGCGGGTGCACAGCGTTCCGGGCACCGAGTGCACGATGGCCCGGCGGAACGCGCCGCGCACCCGCTCCCTCGTCAGCAGGGCCGCGATCGACCCGGCCCCGGCGGACTGGCCCGCCACCGTGACCTGGTCGGGGTCTCCGCCGAACGCGGCAATGTTGCGCTGCACCCATTGCAGGGCCGCGATCTGGTCGAGGAGCCCGCGGTTGGCCGGTGCGCCCTCGATCAGGGCGAAACCCTCGACCGCCACGCGGTAGTTGATGCTCACCACGACCAGGCCCGCGCCGGTCAGGGCCTCCGGGTCGTACATCGGATCGCTGGAGGCCCCCGCGATGTAGGCGCCGCCGTGGATCCACACCAGCACGGGCAGCCCGGCCGCCCCCAGGGCCGGGGTGCTGACGTTGAGCGTGAGCCAGTCGTTGCCGACCGAGCTCTCGGCCGTCGGTCCCGCCTGCGGAACCACGGGGCCGAACTCGGTCGCCCGCCTCGTCCCGCTCCACCCCTCGACCGGGGCGGGCGCCTGGAAGCGCAGCGGTCCGACCGGCGGCTGCGCGTAGGGGATGCCGCGGAAGACCGCGTGCCCTCCCCGCCAGCACCCTTCGACGAGTCCCTCCGCAGTCCGTGCTCTCGGTCGTTCGGACATGCCAGATCCTTCCCCCACGTTCGGACTCCCAGCTTTTACCGGTCAGATGTAATATGTCAACCGTATGGAATAAGGGGAGGCCGACCATGCCCAAGCAGGTGGATCACCGCGAACGCCGCGAGACCATCGCCCGAGCGCTGTGGCGCGTAGTGGAAGAACGCGGCATCGCGCAGGCGAGCGTCCGCGAGGTGGCCCAGGAAGCGGGCATCTCCCACGGCGCGGTGCAGCACTACTTCGCCACCCGGCAAGAAATGGTGGTCTTCGCCATGGACTTCGCGTCCGCACAGACGTCGCTGCGCGTCGCCGAAGGCGTCAGCGGACTCGGCGACCCACCGCACCCCCGCGACCTGCTCCGTGTGATGCTCGTGGAGATGCTCCCCCTCCGTCCCGATGCACGCACGACGAGCCGGATGAGCGCCGCCTACGTCCTGGAGGCACTGCACGACGCGAACATCCGCACCCGCGCACGCGACGGGTTGGCGCACGGCCGCGACCTCGTCGAGCGGATCGTCCGCCAGGCCGTCACCGACGGCCACCTCAGCCCCGACCGCGACCCGGCGACCGAGACCAACCTGCTCCTGGCGCTCACCGGCTTGACCCCGCTCGTCGAACTGGGCGTGATCGAGCCCCAAGAGGCCCTGACCGCCGTCGACGAGCACCTCAACCGGCTTTTCGGCAAGGCAACTTGACCGCGCCCCAGCGCCGGCGGCGACGTCCCGGTACGGACGGCCCACGAGACGGACGGAGCCCGAGCGCGGCACTGCCCCGGACGGGCTGCTACCGCTCCTGCCGTCGCACGGCCTCGGGGGTGACGGGCGTGAAGAAGTTGATCAGATTCCCGTCGGGGTCCCGGAAGAGGAGGGAGCGGTTGCCCCACGGCATGGTCGTCGGCCGCTGGACGAACGCGCAGTCCAGCGACGTCAGGCGCGCGTACGCGGCATCGACGTCGGCGACGCGGAATTCGGTGATCACGGTGTGGTTGGCGGCCGGTCGGGCGGAGTCGGCGCCGAACAGCGCCACGGTGCGGTCGCTGGCGATCGCCAGCGTGCACGCCTCCGTCACCAACTCGGCGAATTCAGGGGTGGACCACGTCGCGGGGACGGCGGTGACCCCTTCGTAGAAGGCGACGAGACGGGCCACGTCGTGGGTGATCATGCGGAGAGAAACGAGGTTCACGAACGGCTCCCAGGAAGAGGCGACGCCGGATGCGGCGAGCGGACGTCTGAACGTTAGGACCAATAGCGGACAGGATCCGCCCGGTATGGGCGGCAGACTTGTCCGGGTGACCACTACGACCACTCGGGTGCTCGCCCTGTTGGAGATCCTCCAGGGCGGCGGCATCCACCCCGTCCCCGACCTGGCCGCTCGCCTGGCGGTCGACGAACGCACCGTCCGCCGCTATGTCGGCCACCTGTTGGATCTCGACGTGCCCGTCGACGCGGTCCGCGGCCGGTACGGCGGCTACCGACTCGCCCCCGGCTACCGGATGCCGCCACTGATGCTCACCGACGAGGAGGCGCTGGCCGTCGTGCTCGGCCTCCTGGCCGCACAGTCGGCAGGACTGGTCACCACCTCGGCCGCGGCGAGCGAGAGCGCCGCGGCGAAGCTGCGGCGCGTGCTGCCCAAGCCCCTGGCACGGCGCCTGGCAGCGCTGTTGGAGACGGCCGACGTCACCGCACGGCCGCGCCCCGGCGCCGCTCCGGAGACGGCCGTGCTGCTCGGCCTGGCGGAGGCCACACAACAGCAACGGCCGGTGGCGCTCACCTACACCGATCGCAAGGGCCGCCGCACCGACCGCACCGTCCTGCCCTACGGCCTCGTGGCGCACGCCGGGCGCTGGTACCTGGCCGCCGCGGACCCGGCCGCCGGCGACGGGGACGGCGACGGCGACGGGGCCGTGCGAACCTTCCGGCTGGACCGGATCTCCGCCCTGAGCGTGCGCTCCGGCTCGTTCGTCGTCCCGGCGGCGTTCGATCCGGTGACACGGGTGCTGACCGGCCTCGCGCGAACGCCATGGGCCCACGAGGTGTCCGTGCGCGTCCGTGCCGACGTGCCGCACGTCCGCAGGCACCTCCCGGCCGACCTCGCGACGGTGTCCCCGATCGCCGCCGCGGTGGGGACCGACGACGCGGATCCGGCCGAACGCGACGGCGAACCCGACGGAACGCCCGAAGCGGACCGGGACGGTTGGGTGCGGGTCCGGATGCGCGCCGAGCGGCTGGACTGGATTCCGCCCGTACTGGCCGCACTGGACCGCCCGTTCGTCATCGAGCACCCCGCGGAACTGCGCGACCTCGTGCGTGCACTGGCCCGGCGCCTGGACGCCTGCGCGGATCGGTGAGGGCGTGGTCGGACCGGGGTGCGCCCGCCGGCGTCCGCGGGCCCCGGCGGCCCGGGCGGGGTCACTCCTGCACGGCGGTCGGCACGTTGTCGACGAGGGTGAAGTAGTCGGTCGTGCCGGTGACCTCGAAGAGGCGGCGCACCACCGGCTGGAAGGGGCCGGCCACCAGGAGCCTGCGTTGCCGGCGGTGGTGGGCCCGTTGCGCGCCGAGCAGGACGTGGAGGACGGTGGAGTCCGCGAAGTCGGTGAGGGAGAGGTCGACCACCGTCCTTCGGGCCGCGTGCGACTCCGCCAACGCACACGCCTCTTCCAGGAGAGCGGCACTCTCGTGGTCGAGGGAGCCGGTGACGCGGATGACGAACACCTGATCCTCAACTGCGTGGGTGACCACGGCCGGTGTGGGTGCGTGCATGGGTGACAGGATGTCACGGATGGTGGTCGCAGCACTCCCGGAGATCACGGGTCCGGCCGAAATGAGCGTGCACGTGACGCGTCCGTCCGGCCCGCGCCGGGGACCGCCGGCCGGCCTCCGCGGCGGGCGGCAGGGCCACCGGATGATCGGCACACGCAGCGGCGCGGAGGAATTGGCCGGGGGCGGATTGCGCGCGGAAGCCGGGCGGTGGAATGGTGGGCCGCAGCCCCCGCCGGCACGACCAGGAAAGGTGAGCGGCTCCGGACGGCCCCGGGGCCCGACACGTGGTGAACTCCGCAAAACGCCCGGCCGACAACGCCTGGAGCGACGCGGCGCTGCACGCCGCGCCCTACCCGGTCCTCGTGGCCGACCCCGTGGGAACGGTGCGTCGGGCCAACGAGGCGTTCGGCCTGCTGGTGCCCGACGCCGTCGAGGGCAGCGCACTGTGCGAGGTGCTGCCCGGCTGGCTCCTGCTGGCCCACGACCGGCTGTCCGCGACACCCGCACCGCATGCGCCGCCGCCGCGGGGCGAGGTGGCCGGCCGCAGCTTCGAGGCCCATGCGACCCGCCTGCCCGAGGGCGAGGTGGTGTGGTGGCTGACCGACGACACCGACGTCCGGCTGGCCGAACGCCGGCTGCTCCAGGAGCGCAACCGGACCGCGTTCCTGGCCCGGGCCTCCAACGAACTGCTGTCGTCGCTGAACTTGGACCGGTGCATGGAGGTGGCCGGCCGGTTGGCGGCCGCCCACCTCGCGGACGCGGCCGTCGTCATCGCTCCCCCGCGCGGCCGGGTGCTGTCGGTGGTGTCCGCCGACGGCACCGGGGCGCACAGCCGCCAACTGACCGGTGTCGCACCGGAGTCGGTGCCCGGCCTCGCCGAGGCGCTGCGCGGGTTCCCGCCGGTGCCGTCCCGCTGGATCGATCCTGCGGCGGCCCCGGAGTGGCTGGTGCCCGAGGACTTCGGCCCCGTGGGGGCGATGGTCGTCACCCCGCTTCCCGGCCACGGCGTGCCGGCCGGTGCGCTGGTGCTGCTGCGGCGGGCCCACCACGCCGCGTTCGGCGAGAGCGAGGAGTCCTTCGCGCGGCTCTTCGCGGCCCGGGCCGGGGCGGCGATGTCCGCGGCCCGGCTCTACGCGGAACAGGCGCAGATCACCGAGACGTTGATGCGCGAGCTGCTGCCGCCGCGCGTCGGCCAGGTCGGCGGCGTGGAGTTCGCGGCCCGCTACCGCGCGGCCAAGGACGGCGAGCGCGTCGGCGGCGACTTCTACGACATCCATCCGGCCGCGGCGCCGCGGGACGAGTCGCTGGTGGTGCTGGGCGACGTCTGCGGCAAGGGGCTGGACGCCGCGGTGCTCACCGGAAAGATCCGCAACACCCTGCACGCGCTGCTGCCGCTGTCCGGGGACCACGTGCGGATGCTCCGGCTGCTCAACGGCGCACTGCTCAGCTCCCACCACACCCGCTTCGCGACGCTCGTCATGGCCTCCGCACGCCGCCGGGCGGACCGGGTGGAGCTGCGGGTGACGTGTGCCGGGCACCCCGCTCCGTTGGTCGTCCGGGCGGACGGCCGGGTGGCGGAGGTCGAGACCCACGGCAACCTCGTCGGCGTGCTGCCGGAGATCGATGCGGTGACCGCCCCGCTCACCCTCGCCCCGGGCGAGTCCCTGGTGCTCTTCACCGACGGCATCACCGAGTCCAAGGGCGGCCCGCTGGGCGACGAACTCTTCGGCGACGCACGGCTGCGGCGGGCGCTCGCCCACTGCGCGGGGATGCCCGCCGAGGCAGTGGCGGAGCACGTCCAGATGCTGGCGACGGAGTGGGTCGGAGTCAACAAACACGACGACATGGCCGTGGTGACCGTCACCGCGCCGCGGGGCTCCTCGCGCCGGGCGCCGGGCGGCACCCCGACGGAGGGACACGGTGCATGACGACGTCCTCGGCACCTCCTGCCCCGCTCACCGCCGGGGACCAAGTCCCCTTCCACACAAGCCGGTTGTGGGAGGCGGTCCGTGCCGGTGACGAGTACGCCGCCGGCACCGGCGTCCGGGACGCGCTGATGGACGGCGTGCCGCCGGAGACCCTGCTGCTGGACGTCATCGGCGGCGTTCAGCGGAGGGTCGGCGTGGAGTGGGCGGCGAACCGGCTGAGCGTGGCGCAGGAGCACGCGGCCACCGCGATCAACGAGCGGGTCATCGCCCTGCTCGCGCAGCACCCGGACGTCCCGCCCGTACCGCCGGCGCGCGGCCGGATCACCGTCGCCTGCGTGGACGGCGAGTGGCACGCGTTGCCGGCCCGGTTGTTGGCCGAGGTGCTCCGGCTGCGCGGCTGGCGGGTGGACTACCTCGGCGCGCAGGTCCCGGCTCCGCACCTGATCGCCCACCTCCACCGCACCAACCCGGACCTGGTGGCGCTGTCGAGTTCCCTGGTCACCCGGCTGCCCGCCGCGCACGCCACGATCACCGCCTGCCAGGCCACCGGGGTACCGGTGCTGGTGGGCGGGGCGGCCTTCGGGAGTGACGGCCGTCACGCACGGCAGTTGGGTGCCGATGCCTGGGCGCCGGACGCCCGCCAGGCGGCGGAGCTGCTGAAGCGCCCCCTGCCCCGCCGGCAGGCGGACCACCAGGCGATCGACGACCTGCCGCACCTGGCGGACCAGGAGTACACGCTGGTCGCCAGGGGCTCCCGGCAGTTGGTGCGGGAGGTGCTGGCCGGTCTGGAGAGCCGTTTCCCCGCGCTGCTGGACTACGACGACGTACAACGGGACCACACCGCGCAGGACGTCGCGCACCTCGTGGAATTCCTCACCGCCGCCCTCTACACCGACGACACCGAGCTGTTCAGCGGTTTCCTGGTGTGGACGGCGGACGTCCTGCGCGCCCGAGCGGTGCCCCCGGAATCGCTGCTGCCCGCCCTGGACGTGCTGGAGTGCGCGCTGCGGGACTTCCCGCGGGCCGTGGGACTGATCACCCGCGGTCGGCAGGCCCTCTCCCGCGCCCTGCGCGCCTCCGGGCCGCCCGCCACCCGACAGCTCGACCCCGGACAGCCCGCATGACCGATCCGTCCCCCGCCCGGATACTCCACCTGTCCTCGACGGCCGTCGGTCCCGACGTGCTGCGGATCACGGTGCGCGGCGAACTCGACGTCGACAGCGCCGCCGAGTTCCAGGACGCCGTGACCGAGCACCTCGCCGCCCGCAGCGGCCTGCGGGCCCTGCGCGTGGACTGCGGCGGGCTGGTGCTGTGCGACTCCATGGGCCTGTCCGCGCTGCTGATGGTCCACCGTCGCACCACCGCGCTGGGGGTGTCGTTGCACCTGGAGGAGCGCCCACCCGCACTCGACCGGCTACTGGCCGTGACCGGCACGTTGGACCACCTGACGGCTCCGCCCGCTGCCGCCGCGCCCACTCCACCGTCGTCGTGAAGCGGGAACGGCCCGGGCGTGACCCGGCCGTGTGGCAGAGTGACCCTCTGATGCACGAATCGCAGTACGGCGGGTAGACGCACACCCGAGGCCGGACCCTGCACCACCAAGGAGGTGAACGGTGGCTCTCACCGCGGAACTGCCCGCTACCTCAGGCGAAGCGCGTGACCGCGTGCTCGCTTTGCTGCGCACCGGCCACCGGCAGGTCGACGACATCGTGGTGGCCGACGCCTTGTTGATCACCTCGGAACTGGTCACCAACGCCCTGCGGCACGCCGGTGGAGTCACCGGCTTCACCGCCCGCATCAGCGGCGATCGGCTCGAAGTGACCGTCGAAGACGCCAGCCCGGTCCACCCGTTCGTGCCGTCCGACACCCGTGACGGCCGGATCGGCGGCTACGGCTGGTCGCTGGTCGGCCGGCTCGCCACGTCCGTCGTGATCACCTCGATGGTGTTCGGCAAGGGCATCCACGTCACGCTGCGCCTGCGGTGAGCAGCGCCGGGGCGCGCGTCCGGGCATTTCGCGAACACCAGGAATAGCCGGAGATCATCGGGGCAGGCGACCCCTCGTCACGGATCAGGAACGAGGTCCGCCCGGAGCCGGCCGACGCCTGGCGCGGCCTGCCGGAACCGCTCCGCTCGGGGCCGGCACGGACGGACTGCACGACCGGGTCTGCCCCGGTGACCTGCGCCTTCCGGCGGCACGAGCCGCCCGGCGCACCGTTGGTCCACCACGGGGTCGATCCACGACAAGGGAGCCGACACATGTCGCATGCCGATCTGCTGAGCGTGGAAGTCACCGTCATCGACGAGCGGACGGCGGTGGCGGCCGTGTGCGGTGAGCTCGACACCGCCACCGGAACCGCCCTGCACCACCAGCTCGCCAACCAACTCGCCCACGGCCGACGCCATCTCGTGCTCGACCTGCGCGATGTGCCGTTCATGGATTCCTCGGGGCTGGGCGTCATCATCAGGGTGCACAACGACACCAAGAAGGTGGGCGGAAGCGTGCAACTGGCCGCCGCTTCCCCGGTCGTCCGGCGGCTGCTCGACCTGACGGGGATCAGTGTCAGCATGCCGGTCCAGGACACCCCCGAGGAGGCGCTGTTCGCGCTGGCCACGGCGTCCCTGCCGGGCCCGGCGTCGTCCTCCTGAGGCCCCCCGAGCGGCGCTCGCGGTGCCCGGACCCCGTTCTGGCCGGATTCCTGCGCGGCACGCATGCCTCGGCACGGACGGGGTAAGCGCCGGCAAGGGTGCCCGCAGGGGTCGGGCACGGAGGGAGACGTGATGACCATCGTCGTGAACGACACCGCGGATCCGGCGCAGACCACGGCACGCGACGACGGTCTCCCGGAGGTCAGGCGGCCGCGTGCCGTGGCGCCGCGGGACGCCCGCGCGCTCTCCAAGCAGTTCTTCGACCGGCTGCAGGAGCTCGAAGAGGGCACCCACGCGTACCAGTACGCGCGGAACACGCTCATCGAGATGAACATGTCGATGGTGCGCTACGTCGCCCGTCGCTACCGCCATCGCGGCGACGACATGGAGGACATCGTCCAGGTCGGCACCATCGGCCTGATCAAGGCGATCGACCGCTTCGACCTCTCCCGCGAGGTGGAGTTCTCCACCTTCGCCGTCCCCTACATCCTCGGTGAGATCAAGCGGTTCTTCCGGGACACCGGCTGGGCCGTGCACGTGCCGCGCCGGTTGCAGGAGCTGCGCACCGAACTCGCCAAGGCCAAGGAGCAGTTGCACGCCGCGCACGACCGCGACCCCACCGTCGCGGAGCTCGCGGCGCACCTGAAGCTGTCGGAGGAGGAGGTGATCGAGGGACTCGTCGCGGCCAACGGCTATTCCGCGGACTCCCTGGACACCCCGGCCGACCCCGACCCGGGCGACCAGCGGCGCGCGCTGACGGAGGTGCTGGGCGCCCACGACCCGGCCCTGGAGACCGTCGAGGACCTCCACACCCTCGCGCCGCTGCTGCGGCAACTCGACGCCCGTGAACGGCGCATCATCGAGCTCCGCTTCGGTCAGGAGATGACCCAGTCGCAGATCGGGGCCGAGCTCGGCGTGTCGCAGATGCACGTCTCCCGGCTGCTCAACCGCACGTTGAGCCGGCTGCGCACCGGCATGCTCAAGGACGGCGCGCCGGCCCCGTCGCCCGGCTCCTGAAGGCGGTGGCCGGTCCGCCCCACCGCCGTGAGGCGGACCGGCCGGCCGCTCAGCGCAGGTACTCCTCGATCACCTCGACGCCGCGCACGGCGCCGCCGCTCTCCCGGACGACCTTCCGCATCCGGTCGAGGTTGGCGCGGACCGCGTCGTCGGACGCGACCCTGGCCACCGCGGCCCGCAGCGCCTCCGCGGTCACCGTGCGGGCGTCGAGCTGCTCGCCGAGCCCGAGCTCCTGCACCCGTCCGGCGTTGGCGGCCTGTTCGGGCATCTGCGGGACGGCGATCAGGCCGACGCCGTAGTACAGGGCCTCCATCGTGGAGTTCATCCCGGTGTGCGAGACGAAGGCGGTGGCCCGCTGGAGCACTGCCGGCTGCGGGAACCGCGCACGGACGTCGAACGACGCCGGGATCGGCCCCAGGGCGGCCGGGTCCAGCCCGCCCACCGACATCGCCACGTGGTAGGGCTCGTCGGCGAAGGCGTCGATGCAGGTGCGGTAGAACTCGGGGCGGTCGTTGAAGACCGTGCCCAGCGAGACGAACAGCACCGGGGCCTCGGGGTCCGGCGGCGACCACGGTTCGTCCGCGCGGCTGCCGAGCGAGGGACCTATGAAGTGGAACCGCTCGTCGAAGGAGTCGCCGGCGGGCTGGAACTCCCTCGGTATGAACACCAGGTTGAGTTTCTCGGTGGTGTCCAGCAGGTGGGCCGGGTCGAGCGCGACACCGTGTTCCGCGGCGAACTCCGCGCAGTCGGCGCCGATGGCCGCCGTGATCGGGTGCACCCCGTCGGTGCCGGTCATGAACTGGGCGAAGAGCGAATACGTCTCGTTCGAGGCGAAGTTGGGGATCAGTCGGACGGCCGGCAGGTCCAGTTCCTCGGCGAGCTCCCGGGCGGACCAGTTCATGGCGTCGTAGCAGATCGCGTCCACCGGCGTGGTGGCGCAGTGGTCCCGGAGCACCGGGTAGGCCGTGCGCATTCCGGCGAAGAGGTGGCGCATGAAGCGGCCGAAGGTCTCCGGGCCGAATTCGGTGGGCCGGTCGATCGGCGGGAGCGGCGGCAGCTCCACCCAGTGGGCCCCGGACCTGGTGACCGCCTCGGCGTGTTCCGCGCTGGTGGCGTAGTCCACGCGGTGCCCGCGGCGGACGAGTTCCTCGACCAGCGGAAGTGTGGGGTTGATGTGCCCGTGACCGAGCAGGGCCACGAATAACAGGTGTTTCGCCATGGCGAAAATCCTATCGATCGTGGATTCTCGCCTGCTGTCCGCCCCTCGCCCGGCGCCCCGCCGGCACCGGCCGCGGTCAGTGTTCGGAGGGCATCCGGCGCCCGAGGTTCCGCGCCAAGTGCCGGGCGGCGTGCGACCCTTCGCCGTCGCCCGCCGCCAGCAGGCGCAGCAGCTCGATCGCGGCCCGCGCCTCGCGCAAGGTGAGCAGGGGCAGTCGTTCCTCGTCCAGATCCACCACACCGTCGACGAGGCTGAGGAGGCGGTCGTTCATAGCGCTCATGGACGGGTTAACGGCCACTCACATCGCTGGTTACGGCGGGAGTCAGCGCAGGCCCAGGCAGGGCAGCCAGTCGCGGGCGCCGCCGGTGGCGGTGAGCACGGCGCTCAGGGCGCCGCCGGCGCCTCCCAGCAGGCCCATCCGTTCCTCCCCCAGCGCGCGGGTGCCGGTCCGGTGGGCGTCGAGGTGCGCCAGGAGGCGGGCGCGCAGTGCGGTGGCCGACGGCAGTCGAGCGTGCCGGTGCAGCGCGTCGGCGACGGCCAGCACCCCGGCGGCGCCGTGGCAGAGGCCGAGACGGTCGCCGAGGTGGTCGCCGAAGAGGTGGAAGTCCTCGTCGTAGCCGGCGGCGAGGGTGTCGAAGGCGGCGCCGGCGAAGTCCCGGACCGCGGGGTCCCGGAGGGTGTCCCCGGCGTCCCACAGCGCCCAGCTGACGCCGGGGGCTCCGTAGCACCACGCCTGTCGGCGGCGGGCCCCGCCGGGCGGGGCGGCTGCCGGCCCGGCGCCGTCCCAGGAGCGAATGCCCCGCGCGTCGACGAACGACTGGCCTCGCAGCCAACGGCTCGTCCGGCGCAGGGCCGCGGCGAGTTCCGGGGCCGCGCTCGCATCGCCCTCCTCCGCCTGCCGGGCGGCCACCGCGAGGGCGGTCAGGACGCCGGCGACGCCGTGGCCCGTGCCCGTGTTGATCCGCCCGTCCAGCCAGCCCAGTTGCGGATGTTCCGGATAGTGGGTGCGCAGTCCGTCGAGCCCGTCGGCGGCGCAGAGCGCGGCCAGGCACCGGCCGAGGCGGACGAGCACGCGGTGCCGCTCCGGGGCGGCGGAGCTCAGTGCGAGGAGGGTGCCGGCGGGGCCGAGGATCAGGTCGTAGTCCCGGAAGGTGACCGCTCCGGGGGTGGTGCGTGCGGCGCCGGCCAGGATGCGTGCGGGGAGCCGGTCGGCGAGGCGGTCGGCGACCTGGTGCAGGGCCGGGTGGAGGGTGGCTGCCTGGCGCAGCCCGACGAGGGTTCCGGCGAGCCCGCCGTCGTAGAGGCCCGGGTGGCCCGCCCCGCGTCCGGCGGTGCGGGCCCACACGGCGGTGGCGCGGCTCGCCGCGGCCGTGGCGACGGGGTCGCCGCGGTCGGCGACCAGTCGGGCGAGGACCGGGACGCCCGGGTCCGAGGGGTGGCCGCCGGCGCCCGGTGCCTGGCCGGTGCCGGCCCGCTCGACGTACCGGTCGAGGAGCAGCACCGCGTCCTGGAGGGCGTGGGCCCGCCACCGGGCCTCCCGAGCGGGTGAGGGGCGCGGGTGCACTGCGGCGGTGTGTCCGGTGCGGGAGTGCAGGGGCATGGGTGCGGCGTCCTCCAGGGCAGGGAGCCGTCCGGCGGGATGCCGGACGGCTCGTTCAACCTCGTCTGCTGCGAACTGCGTTGACGGTCCGTCGCGCCGCGGTGCTCATCCGCGGCGGGTGGATCCTCCGGTCAGCAGACGACCCCGGAACAGAAGAGCACCGTGTCGCAGACGACGACGGTGCAGACGCCGGAGCAGCCGCCGGTGTACGCCTCGGCGCTGGGCAGTTCGGACTCGGTGATCCGGGCGTCCAGATCGCCGATGAGGTTGTCGAGGTCGGTCAGTTCGATGGTTGTGGGCATGACTGCCCTCCTTTTCTCGGTGTGCGGTTCCGCCCCGGGGGCCGTCCCTCTGGAGGGGCGTCCGGGGTGGTCTGGGGCCTCGGTCGAGGCGGGGGCGGTGCGGACCAGTGCCGCAGGGCCGCGGCGGCGCGGGCCGCCAACTCCTCGGGGTGGGCGTCGTACGGCGTCCGCAGCTGCACCTGGGCGGCGACGGGTGCCCCACCGTGCACGGCGTCGCGCACCGGCGAGCGGCCAGGTGCGGGCAGCGCCTCCTCGACGATCAACGCCCCGTCGGGCGCGGCGGCCCGCAGGCGTTCCAGGACGTGCAGGGTGGGCAGCGCCGCCAGGTCCACCGGTACCGGTTTGGCACCGGGCGCCGGGCGGGCGAAGCAGAAGCGCGGCAGCTGCCGGGTGCGCCGGAGGACGGCGAGGGACGTCACCTTGTCGGCCTCCCGGGCTCCGGGCTCCCACAGTTCCGTGACGGGCACCCGCCACGCGGCGGGGCTGACGACCAGGTCCCCGCCGAGTGACAGCCGGGGCACCCGCCCGGCCGTGGGGAACGCCCCGATCAGGCCGCCCAGTTGGACCACGTGCTGGGTGGCCGGGTGGGCGGCCGCCATCAGCAGGCGGGTGAGCCGGTCGTAGGGCGGGGCGGGGTTCCGGGTGGCGTGGTGGACGGGGAAGACCCGCGCCCCGTCGACCTCGGCGATGAGGTGGCGCCCGTCGGAGCGGAGGGTGAGCCGGTCGAGGGGGAGGTGGTGGACGGGGCAGGGAGCGTTCCCGCCCGGCGGCCGGGGCGTCGCCGCGGCCGGCGCTCCACATGCCTCACCGTCGCTGCAACTCCCGTAGTACAGGGCCGTGTTGGCATCTCCGGTGCACCAGTCGGTGAGCACGGGACGCCGTACGGCGTTGGCGGCGCGGGCGTCCAACGGGGGGACCAGCACCTCGACGAAGCGGACGTCCGCGGCCCGTTCGAGGGCGGCGAGGAAGGCCCGATAGGCGGCCGGTTGGGGGTAGCCGCCCCGGCCGGCGTGCAGGGCGTGCAGGGCCTCGGCGAACCGGGCGTCGAGCACGCCGGCCGGGGAGACCGTCTCCAGGACGGCGACCGGCCCCTCGGCGTCGAGCGGGCGCAGCAGGCAGTCCGCCGGCCAGGCGGCCAGGAGTTCGGGGGCCTCGGGCGGGGCGTGGCAGGCGTCCAGCAGCGGGCCGTCGAGGTCGATCCGCGCGTCGTCGAGGTGGGCCGCGAGGTGGGCGAGCAGGTGGGCGTATCCGGAACCGGGCGTCCTGGCGGGGTGCCAGCCTACGTAGCGGCGGCGCGTGGCGGCGGTGGTCGGGCGGTCCGTATCGGCGGAGGGGCCGGCGGGCGGGGCGGTCAGGAGGTCGGCGACCGAGCGCGGTTCGGGGCCGATGTCCGCCGGTCCCGGGTATGGCTGCGCGGTGGTGCCGGTGGGGTCCGTGGGGGGACGGTCTTCGGCGCGCAGGGCGGCGAGCCGGGTGGCGAGCCGCAGGCCGCGGGTGATCCGGGCCAGGGCGAGGGCGTCGAGGCGGGCGTCGAGGGTGCGGTAGGAGTCGACGAACCACGTGGCGTCCTGGTGGGGCGGCGCGGCGTCGCTGGCGTGCGGGCAGGTGCCGTCGCGAGCGTCCGGGGCCGCCGCGGTCGCCGGGACCGGGTGGTCGTCGGGGGCGTGGTGCGGCGGGTGGATCCGTGCGGCGGGGGTCCAGTGCGTGCGGCGTTGCGCCGGCGCGGCACAGAGTTGCAGGACGCCCAGCCGCAGGAGGTGCTGGAGGAACCCGCGGAGCGCGGTGACGGCCCGCCGCCGCCCTTCAGGGGTGCCGTTCGCCGGGGTGTTCAGGCGCGCCGCGATCAGGGCCTCGACCTCGGCGAACGGGCGGGGGCCGGGCGAGAGGAGCGCCAGGACCGCGTCCAGGACCGGTGTGCGGCGCAGTTCGATCCGGCGCAGCCGGGAGCCCCGGGAGCCGGTGTCGACGACCGCGCAGCGCAGCACGCCGGTGGGCATCGGGCAGTGCAGGGGCGTCAGGGCGAGGAAGCTGCCGGGGCCGGCGGCGGCCAGTCCGGCGTCCCGGAGCCGTTCCCACAGCAGGTGGACGTTCTCCATGCTGCTGGTGGCGCCGGCCCCGGCCCGGGCGGGCGGCACGACGAGGGAATCCCCGGCCGCGGCGGCGCCGAGTGCGGGTGCGGGGAAGACGGGGACGGCGGCGAGTTGGCCGAGCCAGTCGCGCGGGGTGGTCTTGGCGGCGGCCCGGGCAGCCACCCGCCAGACGTAGCCGGTGTACTTGCGCAGCCGTTTGCCGTGCCAGGGTTCGCCGGCCGCCGCCCGGCGGGGGAAGTCCGCGGCGATCCGGGGTGCGGTGGCGCCGAGGTGGCCGCGCAGGACGGGGTCGTGGTGCAGCAGGTCGAGGGCCAGCCGGCCCACCCGTGCGCGGTCGGTGGCGACCGCGGCGGCGCATGCGGCCCGCGCCGTGGCCAGGTCCGCCGCCCGGTCGGCCAGTTCCGTGAGGGCGTCGGCCAGCAACGGGTCGACGCCGGCCACCGTCTCCAGGACGGGGAGGTCCGCGGGGCCGGGGGCGGTCCCGGCGTGCAGTCTGCGGCGCAGGGCGAGCACCGCGCCGCGGGCGGCGTCGGCCAGGCGCGGGTTCGGCACGACGTCGATCCCGAGCCGGTCGCCCAGTGCCCTGGCCCGGGCGGTGTGCAGTGCGTCCCGCTCCGCCAGGTCGGCGGCCCAGGTGAAGAGCGGTTCGTTGCCGGCGGACGCCCAGAGCGTGCCCGGCAGTCCGGCGATGCGGACCAGTGCGGTCGGCCCGACGGTGCCGGGCGGGCGGGCCGCCGCGGCCGGTGGGCGGGCGCCGGCCGCGTCCGGCGCCCGGCGCGTCATCGGGCCTCCCCGTCATCGGCGAGCGCCTCGGCCAACAGGCACTGCCGGGCGAACGACATCCGCGCCCGGTTCCAGTGGAAGACCACCGCGTAGGCGGCGGCGCGCCGCGGGCCGGTGGTGGCGGCGCCCGACTCGAAGTAGCCGGTGCGCCACCGTCGGGCCGCCTCGCCCAGGGCCACGGCGCCCTCGGCCAGGGACGCCCGCTGCTCCTCGGGGAACGAAGCGAGCATCCGCTCGCCGGGCCGGGTCCAGAATTCCCGGATGCCCTCGGCGGCCCGCCGCCACGCCGCCCCTCCTCCGGGCCCGTGCCCGTCGCGGGCGGCGGTGGTGAGCCGGCGTCCGGTGTCCTCGCGTACGACGTCCCACACGCCCCGGTGCTCCCACCCGACCACTCCCAGCCCCGCGAACACCTCCCGCAGCATGAACAGCGAGCGCCGCCAGGCCGTGGCCTCCCCCTCGGGGCACGGATGGCGGGCGTGGTGGTCCAGCCAGGCCAACGAGTCGTGCGTGAACAGCCGGTGCACGTAGGGCATCGACGCCCGGCCGCCGAAGAGGTACTGCTCGGGTTCGTACACCACGCCCGACGGCGGCTGCCGCCAACCGCCCCGTTCGGCGAAGTGCTGCGCCAACTCCGCCCGCAGTGGCTCCCGTTCACCGTCCGGCGCCTCGAACCGCACTCGCAGTCCGGGCTCCTTGTGCATGAAGAAGAAGTTGCGGGCGCGGTGGGTGTCGAGGAGTTCCCGGGCGACGGTGCCCAGCCAGTCGTACGCCGGGAGGTGACCGTCCGGCGCGGGCGCGAGGTTGAACTGGACCCAGGACGTCCCCGCGGTCCGCTGCCGCACGGCGGCCAGGCCGGCGGCCAGGAACGCGGTGCGGGCCGCGGGGAGTTCGGAAGCGTCCGCACAGGCGGGGAGGGCGGATATCTCCAGGGCTCCGGCGTTGCGGAGACAGTCCGCGAGCAGGTCCGTGACCATCAGCATGTACGTTCCTCCGGCACCGAGCACCGAAGCCCCGCCGGTCGGCCGGGGCACAGGAATGCGGGGCCCGAATCGCCCCGCCCAAACGCCTTCCCGGCCCGCTCACCGATAACGTCATTATCTGCATTCTTCATATATTGAGCAGTTGTGCGCCGGAGGTCCGACGTCTCGCATCGCTGGCTTGCGCCGTGGTGCACGACGGCCCGGCACCGCAAGGCGCGTCCCCACCGGCGCCGACGCCGTTCCGCCCGCCGAGCACTCCCGGGCGCGACGGACCTCCCGCCGGGTGCGCACGGCTCCCCCGCCATCACCCGCGCCTCCGGCCGTACCGCCCCTCGCGCCCCAGGGGTTGCTCCCGGCGCACGCGCGGGCGCAGGCGCCGGGAGCAACGGCCGTCTTGGGCGTCAACTCATCGTCAGAGCAAAGGAGTTACCAAGCCGACGGAACCCCTTCCGGGCCCGACGACCGGGAGTCATACTGCCCCCATAGCAACTCCGTCAACACCTCGCAACAGGGGACGAGTTCGATCACGGGGGTGCATGATCTTGTCCTTCCCCGAAAAACCAGCGACCGCTCCGTCGAACACTCCATCGCCGACGGACCCCTCCTCGCCATCCGACGGACCGCCCTCCGAGCAGGGCCTCAGCGAAGCCACCCGCCTGCTGTGCGCGGGGGTCTACTTCGACGGACAGTTCCGTCGCCGCGTCATCCAGGAACTGGTCGAGCACGAGGAGCGCCCGATAGCGCCCTCGCTCGGTTTCGACGCCCTGCCGGTCCTCGCCCACGCGCTGTCGGCGCGCCGCCGGGAGGCGCAGACCGGGCTGTTGCTGTTGGCCGTCTGGGCCGTTTTCATCGGGCTCGACCTGGCCGACGTCGGTGCGCAGTCGCTCCTCCCCGTGCCGTGGTTCGTGGCCTACGGGGCGGTCTGCGTCGTGTCCTGGCTCGTGCGTGGAACCAGGAGTTCCCTCTTCGCCCTCGGGCGCTCGGTGCTCAAGGAGGCCACCCGCGGCCGGCTGAAGGCAGTGCTGCCGGTACTGCCGTTCGTGGTGGCGGTGGTGTACGGGGCGGCCGTGCTCACCACCCTGTTCCGCGGCGGCGACGCCTGGATCGCCGTGGTGTTCCCGGTCCTGCTGGTGCCGCCGATCTGGGCACACCGGGCGCACGTCGTCTCCGTCATGCGGCACCAACTCGGCCGCGAGACCTTCGTCGAGGGGCGGCGGGCGGCGCTGCCGGCCACCGCCCAGTACCGGCGCATCGGGGCGGCCATCGCCCGCGAACAGCACGCCCGGCTGGCCATCTACGACCCGTTCCGGCCCTTCGTCGGCGCCGGCACGCCGTACAAGCCGTGGTCGGTCGCCATGGAACTGAAGCAGCAGAGTTGGGCCGGATCGCCGGAGCGGGAGGCGCCGGAGTCCCCGTCGCGCCCGGCGCCGCCCTCCTTCACGAAGCGGCGGCCCGGGAGCGTCCCCGCCCCGCTCACCGGCCGGGAGGTGGTCGATCTGATCAAGCCCCGGCTGGAGGCGCTGCGCACCTCGGCCGCGGCCACCAGCCGGGACCGCCTGCGCTCCCTCGAAGTCGAGGAACTGGTCTATCTGCCGGTCGGGCTGGCGCGGGGCGAGGTGGACTACGGGCCGGACGTCATCCGCGAGCACCTGGAACGGGCCGTCGGCGAGGGCGCCGAGGCCCGCCGCCACTTCCTGCGGGTGCGGGTCGGTGCCTGGGACGAGCAGGTGGCGATCTGCCTGCTGGTCCGCATCCACACCCAGGGCGGGATGCTGGTCCTGGAGGTCGCCCCGCACGTCCTGACGCCGGTGCGCCCGGAGTTCAAGTCGGTGGACGTGGTCGCGGCGCACGGCGGGGACGGCCCGCTGCGCGACGTGATCAGGAGCGTGCTGACCAGCCCCTCGGCGGGATGCGCCGCCGCGGTCTCGCTGTGCCAGACGGCACTGTCCCTGATGCGCACGTGGCTGACGATGCCGGAACACGCCCTGCCGGACGCACCGGTCGCGTCCGTACGGGAGTTGGGGAGCGTGCCGGAACTCTCGCTGTTCCAGGAGATGGACATCAGCCGGTACGTGAAGACGCTCCAGGACCGGATCGCCAACGGGGTGCAGGAGGCCCTGCGCAACAAGGGCTACGAAACGGGCGTGTTCGACCAGTACATCATCAACGTGGGTGAGGGCGGGGTGTTCATCGGCGGGATGAGCGGCGGTGCGGTCGCCTCCGGCGAGCGCGCCCTGGCCAAGCACACGGACGCGTCGACGGAGACGGGGGGCGGTCGGGGATGACGGTTCAGGAGCCGGAGCAGGAGCCGGTGCACGGCCGGGAGATCGGCGACGACGGGACGGACGCCGCCCCGCCCGGCGACGCGGCGGCGGGCGGCAACCGGGCCGGTGGCGGCATCAGCATCGGCGTACTGACCGGCGGCGCGGTCGCGGCCGGCGAGCGGGCCGCCGCCGAGGACCGCTCGGTCCGCGCCGGCCGCCCGGCACCGGCGCTCCCGCCCGCGGACGGGCCCGAGGCGCCCGCCGTGCCGACGAGCGCCGCCGGCGGCATCAGCATCGGCGTGATGACCGGCGGCGCGGCGGCCGCGGGGGCGGACGCCCGGGCGCTGGACGCCTCGACGCAACCGGCGCTCGACGCGCCGCCCGAACTCCGGGCGGCACTGGGCACCCTGCGTCAGCATCTGCCGTTGCTCACCGCGACGGACGAGACGTCGGAGATCGATGCCCGACTGGCGGACGCCGAAGAGGAGATCGACGGCACCGGGCGGGTGCGTCGGGACCGCCTGCAGTGGCTGCGCGACCGCCTCGACCTCGGCGCGACGGCCGTGGCGGGGCTCGCCTCGGCGACGGCGGTCGTCCAGCAGATCACCCAACTCCTCGGCGGCCAGGGCTAGGAGGGGCCGGCATGGACCAGTGGGACGAGGACAAACAGGACTGGCTGGAGCCGGCACGGCCGGTCGGTGCGCCGCCCGACGGCAGGTCCCGGCGCATGCTCATCGTGACGGGCTCAGCGGTCGTGCTCGTCGCGGCGGCCGTGGTCGGGCTGTGGCAACTGGCGCGCGACGGCCAACCGGACTCCCCGACGTGGAGCGGCGCCCCGCCCTCCGCGCCCGGCGGCGGTTGGTCGAGCAGTCCCGGCGGCGGGTCGGTCTCCTCGCCGGGTACGGACGGTCTGGCCGCGGCTCCCGACCCGTGCGCGGCACTCGACGCGAACACCGCCGCGGCCTGGGGCCTGTCCGCGGGCCGCCCGAACAACCCCAGCGATCCACAGGCCGGGCTGAAGGCGTGCAGTTGGAGCGGAACCGTAGGCGGCGCCGCCCTCACCTACACGCTGATCTACGCCAAGGACATCCCGGTGTCGCCGGAACCCACGCCGACTACCGTCACCGGAGTTCCGTCCGCGTCGGTGCTCGGGAACGACCAGGGGTGCGCGATCGTCTGGCCCACCTCGTTCGGGAAGGTGTTCGTGCACGTCAAGGCGGGCACCGGGACGCAACCGAACCTGTGCGACTCCGCCGCCGCCTTCGCCACCCAGGTCGCCCCGAGGGTGCCGTCCTGATGCTCCCTCGCACGCCGGAGGCCGTGGCCGCCGCTCCGGGCAGGTATTCGAGGCGGTCCCGTGCCGGTGAATTCGCTCGCCCGACGAAGGATCCGGACGCCGGTCGGGGAATTCTCGTCTGGCATCGAACCGTCCGGACAGCCGGATGGATCGCGATCGGGAGGTCGGTCATGACACACCTGTCCCCGTTCCGCCGCGGCGCCGCCGTACTCGCCTGCGCCGGGTTCCTCTGCGGTGTCCTCGGCACCGGCACGGCCGCCGCCGCACGTCCCGCGGGGGCCACCGCGGGTGGCGGCCTCGGCCCGTCCAAGGGCCGCGTGATCGCCAAGAACGGCCTGGAGCTGCGGGACGGCCCCGGGACCGCGTACCGGGCGGTGGGTTCACTGCCGTACGGCACCGTCGTCACCCTCCGCTGCAAGGTCAACGGCGAGAACGTGCACGGCAATCCGCGCTGGTACGAGGTCGGGGAGGGCCGGATCACCTGGTTGTCGGCGCGCTACGTCGAGACCCTCGGCACCGCACCCCGCTGGTGCGCGGACCGGCACCGCTGATCCGTCGGCGGGTTCCGTCCCGGCCGCGTGCGGGCGGGACGGAACCGCGCCGCTCCGCCCGGTCGGGGCAACCGCCGTGCTCCGGAGCGCGGTTCAGGCGGTCCCGGTGCGCACGGCGATGAGCGCCACCGTCGCGTAGCCCATCGTGAAGCTGCCACCCCGCGCGTCGATGGCGGCCCCGACGCCCGCCAGCACGTCGCTCAGCGCGGCCGGCGGGATGCGGGTGAAGGCCCCCAGGGTGGGCATCTGGTCCAGCCAGGCGTCCCTGGTGTAGGTCCACTCCCAGTCGTGGCGCCACTGTTGCGGCTCGTCGAAGCCGCCCGCGTCCCGGATGCCGTCGGCGGCCCGGGCGCACACCTGCCGGTAGGCGTCGAGGGCGCCCTTCGTCAGCGCGGTGACGTCGAACGGCGCGTCCGGAAGTGCCCGCCGGCAGGCCCCGACGACCGCGTCCGCCACGTCGTCGGGGAACCGGAAGACGTTCCAGAACGGCGCCAGGAGGCCGCCGGGGCGCAGGGCCCGTGCGGCCCGCTCGGCGCCGGCGACGGGGTCGATCCAGTGCCAGGCGGTGCCGGCGACCACGGCGTCGAAGGTGCGGTCGGCGGGGTCCCAGTCCTCGAACCGCGCGACGTCCACCTCCGTGCCGAGTGCGCGGGCCACCTCGGCCATCCGTGCGTCCGGTTCGACCCCGAGCACCCGGCAGCCGGCCGCGCGGAACTGCCGGGCGGCGATGCCCGTTCCGCAGCCGACGTCGAGGATGTCGGGCACGTCGGGGACGGGGAGGCCGGCCGCGATCCGTCGCACGAGGGCGTCGGGGTAGCGGGGCCGGGCCCGGTCGTAGCGTGCGGCGTCGGTGCCGAACGACTCCGCCACCTGCCGGTGTTGACGCGCTTCGGGGAGCCCTGAGGGCGGCATAGTGGGCATGCGCCCACTATGGTGGGCGCATGCCCACTCGTCAACCGGATGGGAGGATTGCGGGATCCGACCGAGGGAAGGGGCGCACCCGTGCCGACAGGAGTGGCCATCCGCGATGTGCGGGAGCAGCTGTTCGGCGCCGCCGAGCGGATCCTGCTGCGGGCCGGGCCGAACGCGCTGACCAGCCGCGCGGTCACCACGGAGGCGGGCTGCGCCAAGGGCGTCCTGCACCGGCACTTCGCCGACTTCGACGCCTTCCTCGCCGAGTTGGTGCGGGACCGGATCGGTCGGATCGAGGACCAGGCCACCGCGCTGCGCGCGGCCGCCGGGACCGGCGCCGTCGCCGACCGCCTCACCGCCGCGCTGCTCGACGTGTTCGGGCCGGTCGCCGTGGCGATCGTCTCGCTCGTGATCTCCCGCGACGGCCTGCGCGCCCAACTGCGCGCCGGCGGTTCGACCGGCGTCCCGCTCCTCGCCGAGGCCACCGCGATGCTGGCCTCCTACCTGACCGCCGAGCGCGCGCTGGGCCGGGTCGCCGCGGACGCCGACGTCGACGTCCTCGCGCCCACCCTGATCGGCGCCGGCCACCTGCTGTTCGCGGACCGGGAGGGCACCACGCCGGACGCGCCGGCCGTTCACCGGGTGGTGACCGCGGTCATCGCCGGAGTGGTGCGCGAACCGTGACGCGGGCCCGGCGGAGGGCGCCGTGGCGCCTGGGCGGGGGCTCGGGGCCGGACGGTCAGCGCCCGTGCGCCCGCGACGTCACAGGGGGCGCTTGAGGTGCGCGGTGAGGAGTTGCCGCCAACCGTCCCTGGCCTGTGCCCACTCGTCGGGGCAGCCCTCGGCGCGTTCCGCGTCGAGCCGGGCGTCGCTCCCGACGAGGTCCTCGTGCCGATCCGGGTGCGCACCGTAGACGTAGCAGGCGTAGTTCGCCGCGCGCTGGCCGTCGAGGCTGTGTTCGTCGCGCAGGTCGGCCGCGTCCAACGGGGTCTCCTCGGCGGCCAGGGCGTAGTCGTCCGCCGCGGCGCGGGCCTTGCGTTCGCCGGCCCGGCCCTGGCCGATCAGCAGCACCGCGGCGAACTGGTCGGCCACGTCCTCCTCCCGGCCGGTGAAGCGCAGGCCGAGGCGGTCGATCAGGGCGTGGGCGCCCTCGTGGTAGGCGGTCTCCTCCAGCACGGCGGCCACATGGGCGTCGGCCGCCGCCGTGCCGCCGGATCGGTCGGGGCCCGGTGCGGACTGCCGGAAGCGCTCGCGTATCTCGTCGACGTGCTCTGCGCAGAAGTCGATGGTGCCGGTCTCCGGGTCGTAGGCGGGTTCGGCCGCACCGCACGAGCGGACCACGAACGGGATGCGCTGCGGCACCTTGAGGGTGGCGTTCAACCGGTCGGCCGCCGCGTCCAGGATGCGGTGCGCGCGGAGGTAGCCGGTGGCGGTCGCCGCCCGGCCGCCGGTGCGGTACTGCACGACGAAGCCGTTCGAGCCGCCCTTGCCGTGGCTTTGGCGGCCCGCGCCGTCCGTCGGCTCGGCCGCGTCCCGCCCGGCCGTGCAGCCGGTCACCGCGGCCGCCAGGGCCAAGGCCAGCAACACCCGTGTGGTGTGCCCCGTCCAGCGGCCCATCCGCCTGCTCCTCACTGCCTGGGCCGCGCACCGCGGCGGTCCGTCCGAGCTGGGAAGAGGCGTGTGCGGAGCTGGCGGTTCCATGCCGGCGGCGGATCGGACGGGAATCACCACAGCGCGTCGATGTTCCCGGGGTGCAGCGCGATGCGGCTGTCGCGGAACGCGGCCCGGGCCTGCCGGGCGCGCGGCGAGAAGAAGTCCGCCATGGTGACCTTGTCGAACCCGGGCCGGTCGCTGGGGAAGGGTGCCTGCGGGGTTCCGCCGACGAGGACGGTGCCCGGGAGGTGGTGCCAGCCGGCGCTCTCGTAGAAGGCGCGCAACGGTCGGTCGCAGGTGAACAACCCCAGGTCGTAACCCCCGGTGGCCAGCGCCTCCCGAGCCGCGGTCACCAGCCGCCGGCCGTGCCCCCGGCCGCGCGCCTCCAGGCGCGTCACGACCGTGCTCAGGCCGACGGCGGTGTAGTCGCAGCCGGCGTGCCGGATCTCCTTGGCGAGGACGTCCAGCGCGGCGAGGACGGTCCCGTCGTCGACCAGCAGCATCGACCGCGGCCGCAGCGCGGGGTCGTGGACCGGCTCGGTGGGCCCGGGGGCCGTGCCCCGCTCCGACGGCCACGCCTGTTCCTGGAGCTCCCGCACCTGGGTCCGGAGTTCGGCGGGGGTGGCTGCTTCGGGGAACGCGAGGATCTGCACCCGCCGATTGTGTACCAGCAGTGTGCGGGCGGCACAACGGATCGTCCCGGGTGGCCCGGGCCGGCCCGGCGGCGAGGGGCCGGCGGCCGCTCGGGCCCGGGCGTGTCCGTCCGCGGCGGGGCCGGACGCCCGGGAAAGGATGCGGGCATGTCCGCCGTCCTCCACGCACTGTCCCTCACCGGCTCGATGACCTGGGAGATCACCTGGGCGCTGATCCTGGGCTTCGGCCTGTCCGCGGTGGTCCAGGCGGTGGTCCGCAAGTCCACCGTGGTCGCGGCGCTCGGTGACGACCGCCCGCGCACCCTGGGACTCGCCGCCGGGCTGGGTGCGGCCTCGTCCTCGTGCTCCTACGCCGCGGTGGCGCTGGCCCGTTCGCTGTTCCGCAAGGGGGCGGACTTCACCGCCGCGATGGCGTTCCAGATCGCCTCCACCAATCTGGTCGTGGAACTGGGGATCATCCTGGCGCTGCTGATGGGGTGGCAGTTCACCGCCGCCGAGTTCGTGGGCGGGCCGGTCATGATCGTGGTGCTGGCGTTGCTGCTGCGGGCCTTCCTGACGCCGGCGTTGCTGGGCGCGGCCCGGGCGCAGGCCGACCGCGGCCTGGCCGGTTCGATGGAGGGGCACGCCGCGATGGACATGTCCGTCCGGCGCGACGGCTCCTTCCTGCGCCGACTGTGCTCGCCCGAGGGCGTCACGGCCACCGCGCACGTCTTCGTCATGGAGTGGGCGGCGATCCTGCGGGACCTGGTGGCCGGTCTGCTCGTCGCCGGTGCCATCGCGGCATGGGTGCCCGACGCCTTCTGGCGGTCCTTCTTCTTCGACGGCCATCCGCTCGCCGCCGAGTTCTGGGGGCCGCTCGTCGGTCCCCTGGTCGCGATGGCGTCGTTCGTCTGCTCCATCGGCAACGTGCCGCTCGCGGTGGTGTTGTGGAAGGGCGGGATCAGCTTCGGCGGGGTGGTGGCGTTCGTCTTCGCGGACCTGCTGATCCTGCCGATCCTCGGCATCTACCGGAAGTACTACGGCCCCAGGATGGCGCTGCTGCTGCTCGGCACCTTCTACGTCGCGAGCGCGGTCGCCGGGTACGTGGTCGAGTTCGTCTTCGGCGGGCTCGGCCTCGTCCCGGACCAGGCCCGGGCGCGGATCCCGCAGGAGGGCGTCACCCTGAACTACACCACCTGGCTCAACGTGGCCTTCCTCGCCCTGGCCGCGGCCCTGTTGGTGCGGTTCTTCCGCACCGGTGGCCGGGAGATGCTCCGCACGATGGGCGGCGCCCCCGCCGGTGGGCGCGACGACGGGCACGGGGACCCAGCGGGTCGGCGCGGCCCGTGACAGGGCGTGCCACCGGCCGCTCGCCGTGGGCGCCGTCGGGCCCGTCGCACCGGCGGCCGGTGCCGCTCCGACCGACGGTGCGTCAGAGGCGCGGCCACCGCCGTGACGCTCCCGAGCTGAAGCCCATCTGAAGCTACCTGAAGAGCCCTTCAGGAACGTTCTGGCAGTCTGACGTCATGCGCTTGTTGATCGTGGAGGACGAAAAACGCCTCGCCACCACCCTGGCCAAGGGGCTGGTGGCGGAGGGCTTCGCCGTGGACGTGGCACACGACGGCCGGGAGGGTCTGCACCTGGCCACCACCCAGGGCTACGACCTGCTCATCCTGGACATCATGCTGCCCGGGATGAACGGCTACCGCGTCTGCGCGGCCCTGCGCGCGGCCGGCGACGAGACCCCGATCCTCATGCTGACAGCCAAGGACGGCGAGTACGACGAGGCGGAGGGGCTGGACACCGGCGCCGACGACTACCTCACCAAGCCGTTCTCCTACGTGGTCCTGCTGGCCCGCGTCCGGGCGCTGCTGCGCCGCCGGACGCGCGGCGGCAACCCCGTCCTGCGCCTCGGTGACCTGGTGGTGGACCCGAACGGGCACCGTTGCGCCCGCGGCGAGGAGGAGATCCCGCTCACCGCCAAGGAGTTCGCGGTGCTGGAGTACCTGGCGTCGCGATCCGGACACGTCGTCTCCAAAGCGGAGATATTGGAGCACGTCTGGGACTTCGCCTACGACGGCGACCCGAACATCATCGAGGTCTACATCAGCGCCCTGCGACGGAAGATCGACGCCCCGTTCGGCCGGCGCTCGATCACCACCGTGCGCGGCGCCGGTTACCGGCTGGCGGCCGACCGTGGCTGAGCCGACCGCCGCCGCGCCGTCGCAGCCGCACCAGCCCCGCTGGTGGGGGTCGGTCCGGGCCCGCACCACCTTGGCCTCCACCCTGGTGGTGGCGCTGGCCCTGGTCGCCGCCGGGGCCGCGGTCCTCGCCGTGCTCCAGCGCAACCTCGTCGACAGCGCCGGCCTCCAGGCGGAGGTGGTCGCCCGCGAGGTCGCCACCCAGGTCGCGGTCGGCACGCCCTTCGACCACCTCAACATGCCCGACGAGGACGACCGGCCGGTGCAGGTGGTCGACGCCGACCGCAAGGTGCTGGCCGCCGGCGACGACCTCCACCACGCCCCGCCGATGGCCGACTTCGCCCGCGCGCCGCACCGGCCGGACGGCCACGACGACCACGACGACGATGACGACGACACCCCTGCGCGGGGCTCCGCCAGCGAGCACGCCGCGTTCCGCACGGTCACGTTGAAGCTGCACGACGACCACTCCGACCAGGACTTCCAGGTCGCCGGGCTGCTCGCCACCGCCCCGACCGGACAGACCGTCACCGTCTACGCCGGCGCCTCCCTCGACACCGAGCAGCAGGCGGTGGACGGGGTGCGCGACGCGATGCTGATCGGTCTGCCGGCGCTCCTGCTGGTGGTGGCCGCGGTGACCTGGTTGGTGACCCGCCGGGCCCTGCGCCCGGTCGAGGGCATCCGGGCCGAACTCGCCGAGATCATGGGCGGCGACCTGTCCCGACGGGTCCCCCAGCCCGCCTCGCGCGACGAGGTCGCCCGCCTCGCACAGACCACCAACGCCACGCTCGCCGCCCTGGAGAAGTCGACGGAACGCCAACGGCAGTTCGTCGCCGACGCCTCGCACGAGCTGCGCAGCCCGATCGCCAGTCTCCGCACCCAGTTGGAGGTGGCCCGGGCCCATCCGCACCTGCTCGAACTGGACGGCCTGATCGAGGACACCGTCCGCCTGGAACGCGTCGCGACCGACCTGCTGCTCCTGGCCCGCCTGGACGCCGGCGAACGACCCCGCGCCGAGCGCCTGGACCTGCCCGAACTCGTCCGGGACGAACTGGCGCACCGCTCCGGCGACCGCCTCCCGATCACCGCCGACCTGCCCGACGCGCCACTCCCGGTCAGCGCCAGCCGCACCCAGCTCACCCGGGTGCTGGGCAACCTCCTCGACAACGCCCAGCGCCACGCCGGCTCGGTCGTCCGCGTCGCGGTGCGCCCGGGCCCGGCGGACAGCGCCGTCCTGGACGTCACCGACGACGGTCCGGGCGTCCCCCCGGCCGACCGGGAACGCATCTTCACCCGCTTCATCCGCCTCGACGACGCCCGCACCCGGGACGAGGGCGGGGCCGGACTGGGCCTGGCCATCGTCCGCGACGTGGTCCACCGGCACGACGGCCGCATCGAGGTCGGCGACGCCGACGGGGGCGGCGCGCGCTTCACGGTCACCCTGCCCGCGGCGCCCCGCCCCACCGAGCCCGTCCCGGCCGCTCCCTAGGGGAACTCCACCCCTCTTCCTGCCACCTCAACCCATCGGAGGTCCATCATGCGTACCCTCATCCACTCCGCCCGCACCCTCTCCCCCGCCCCGGCAGACTCCCGTGCGGTCGACGACCGCACCGCCGACGGCCGGGCGGCCGTCGAGGCGCCGGCGCCCGGAGCGACGCCCCGGGCGCTGTTCATCACCTGCTCCGACTCCCGGGTCGTGCCCACGCTGCTCACCGGCACCGCACCGGGCGAACTGCACGAACTGCGCACCGCGGGGCACATCGTCCCCCGCTACCGCTCGGACGCCCACTGCGCGATCGCCGCGACCCTCGAATTCGCGCTCGGCACGCTGCAGGTCCCGGACGTCATCCTGTGCGGGCACACCGACTGCACCGCCCTCAAGGCCCTCCAGGACGACCCGCCCCCGGCCGAACTGCCGCTCGCGCGCAACTGGTTCACCCGCGCCGCCCACCGCCCGGGCCCCGACCACAACCACCGGTCCACCGGCGGCGGCCACACGCCCGAGCAGCGCCACCTGCTGGCCCAGCTCCACCACCTGCGCACCTACCCGTGCGTCTCCCGGCGCCTGGCCACCCGCCGGCTGCGGGTGCACGCCTGGCAGTACGACGACCGGAGCGGTCAGACCCTCGGCTGGGACGCCGCGTCCCGCGCCTTCCGCCCGCTCCGCCCCGCCCTGCCGGCGGCACTGGCGTCGACCGCCTGACGCGCCGGGTCAGGAGTCGCGGCGGCTCTTGATCTGCAGTCCGGGGCGGCGGCGGTGGACCGTGAGGTACGCCAGGCCGCCCCGGCCCGCGGTCAGGCTCCGGCGGGACCCGCGGGGCAGCCACAGCACGCCGCCCTCGGTGAGCGGCCGTCGCTCCTGCGCGGTGTCCACGACGCCGTCGCCGGACACGACGTACAGGAGCACGTCGAGGTCGGGCTCGACGTGCTCCTCGACGCACCCCTCGGGCGGCAGTCGGACCAGGTTGGCGTCGAGCTGCCGGCCGGCCTCGGCCAGCCGCCACAGCGCTCCGGCCCGGGCCGGGTCGTCCGCGGCGAGCTCCCGGGCGTCGCAGAGCAGCCGCGGCACCGGCTCGGCGGCGGGCTCGGGGGCGCCGGCGCCCCCGGTGTGCGGGGTGTCAGCCATCAAGGGTCACCGTCCGATGCGTGGTCCCGCGGTTGTCGCGGGTCGTGCTGGGCCGTGCGGGTACATTCCTACTCCTGTGTCCGGCCGCGGGCTCGGGACTCGCCCTCTTGAATACCGAACCACCCCCTGAATGCGAACCTAGCATGCACATTTGATACCGTCGTGGTGTGCGGTTGACGAAGTTCACTGACCTGGCGCTGCGCGCCGTCATGCGGCTGGCCGTCGCGGAGCAGGGTGCCTCCCTGACGACGCGCGAGGTGGCCGAGGTGATGGACGTGCCGTACACCCACATGGCGAAGGCGATCAGCAGGCTCCAGCACCTCGGCGTGGTCGAGGCCCGGCGCGGACGTGGCGGCGGACTCGAACTGACCGGACTGGGGCACCGGGCATCGGTCGGCTGGCTGGTGCGCGAGCTGGAGGGCGAGGACGAGGTCGTCGCCTGCGAAGGCGATCCGCCCTGCCCGCTGCGGGCCGCCTGCCGACTGCGTCGCGCCCTGCGCGAGGCGCAGGAGGCGTTCTACGCCACGCTCGATCCGCTCACCGTGTCCGACGTGGTGGCCGCGCCCACCGGCCCGGTGCTGCTCAGCCTCACCGGCCCGACCGGCCGGACCCTCGACTGACCCACTGCCCCACTGCCCCACTGACCCACCGACCATCCCGGCACCTCGCCCACCCATAGCGGGGCGCCGCCCGAAGATCCACCACACCCTTAAATTGGTAGATCATCTACGAGTTATTGGAGCTGATCCGTGCTCTCCGAGCAGTCCACACCCATCGTCCGCGCCACCCTGCCCGCCGTGGGCGCCGCCATCGACGAGATCGCCACCGTCTTCTACCGCAGGCTCTTCGCCGCCCACCCGGACCTCCTGCGCGACCTCTTCAACCGCGGCAACCAGGCCAACGGCCAGCAGCGACAGGCCCTGGCGGGCTCGATCGCGGCCTTCGCCGGCATGCTGCTGGACCACCCCGACGCCCGCCCCGACGCGATGCTCGCCCGCATCGCGCACAAGCACGCCTCGCTCGGCGTCACCGCGGACCAGTACAAGATCGTCAACGAGCACCTCCTCGCGGCGATCTCCGACGTCCTCGGCGAGGCCGTCACCCCGCAGGTCGCACACGCCTGGGACGAGGTCTACTGGCTGATGGCCAACGCCCTGATCGCCCTCGAAGCCCGGCTCTACGCGGAGCACGGCACCCCCGAGGGCGGCACTTGGCGGCCGATGACCGTCGTCGCCCGGCACGAGGAGACCCCCGACGCCCTCGCGCTCACCCTGCGCCCGGCCGACGGCACCCCCGCCCCCACCTTCCGCCCCGGCCAGTACGTCAGCGTGCAGGTCGAACTCCCCGACGGCGCACGGCAGATCCGCCAGTACAGCCTCTCCTCCGCGCCCGGCCGCCCCGACTGGCGGATCACCGTCAAGCGCGTCCGGGCGGCGGACGGACCGGCGGGCGAGGTGTCCTCCTGGCTGCACGAACAGGCGCGCGTCGGCGACGTGCTCACCGTCTCCGCCCCGTTCGGCGACCTGACCCTGCCCGACGGCGACGGACCACTGCTGCTGGCCTCCGCCGGCATCGGCGGCACCCCCATGCTCGCCATGCTCAACCACCTGGTCGCCATCGGATCGTCCCGCCCGGTCGTCGTCGTCCACGCCGACCGCACCCCGGCCGACCACGCCCACCGCGACGAACTCCACGCGCTGGTCGACGAACTGCCGCAGGCCGCGCTCCACCTCTGGTACGAGGACCCGGGGCACGCGGCGCCCGCGCCGGCCCCGTCCTCACGGGTGACGGTCTCCGCGGGTCGGGCGGACATCAGCGCGCTCCCGCTCCCCTCCGACGTCACCAGCTACCTCTGCGGCCCCCTGCCGTTCATGCGTACGCTCCGCGGAGCGCTGCTCGGCCGCGGCCTGAAGCCGCAGACGATCCACTACGAGGTGTTCGGCCCCGACCTCTGGCTCGGCCAGTCGTAACCGGCCGCCGGACAGCACGGACGTACCACCCGACGAAAGGACCACAGGCCCGTGAACCACCTCCACGGCACCGGCACCGCGGCCGCCTTCGCCATCGCCGTCACCTTCGTATGGCTCGGGATGGTGCTGGCGATCTCGTTCCTGGAGGCGCCACTGAAGTTCCGCGCCCCGGGCGTCACCCTCCCACTGGGGCTCGGCATCGGCCGCATGGTCTTCCGGGCACTGAACGCGGTGGAGGCGGTGCTGGCCGTGGCGCTCGGCACCGCGGTCGCGCTCGCCTCCCCGCCCGTGCCGGTCATCGCCCTGACCGTAGCCCCGGTGCTCCTCCTGACCGTCCAACTCGCCGCCGTCCGACCGGTGTTGAACCGCCGCTCCGACCGCGTCCTCGCCGGCGAACGGCTTCCCCGGTCCCGCGCCCACCTGTACTACGTCGCCTGCGAGCTCGCCAAGGTCGGCGCCCTGCTCGCGCTCGGCGTCACGGTGTTGGGCTCGGGCGCATAGGATCCGCCGACCGATCGGGGCACGGTCCGCGCGCAGGCAGGCCGACGCGGTGCTCTGCTACGGTGCCCGCATGTTCCTCCCTCGTGCATAGGAGCCGGTGCCGACCGCGCCCACCGGGCGCGGTCCTCGCTGCCCCTGCACGTTGGAGCGCCCTCAGTGCGGCGCTGTCCCAGAGGAACACGAACATGCCTGTGTCTTCCATGACCCCTTCGTATGCGGCCGTGTTGCGCACCCGCTACGCCTGCCGCACGTTCGGTGCGGCGCTGCTGGGCCGACTCTCCTACGGAATGGTCTCCTTGTCGCTGGTGCTGGCGGTCAAGGAGACCACCCGCTCCTATGCCGTGGCCGGCACCGTCATGGCCCTCTTCGGCCTGACCAGTGTCCTCCTCTCGCCGACCCGTGCCGGTCTGATCGACCGTCACGGGCCGCGCCGGGCCCTGCTCCCCATGGCCGCCGCCTACGCACTGCTGCTGACCGCACTGGCCTTCGCGACCGCGCAGCCAGGCACGTCAGGGATTCTGCTGGGCGTCTTGGCGGTGCCCGCCGGCGCCTGTACGCCACCGCTCGGCCCGGTGATGCGGACGCTGTGGAGCGACCTGGTTCCCGACCGGCGGCTGCTGCAACGCGCCTACAGTCTGGACACGGTCGCCGAGGAACTCCTCTTCGTCACCGGACCGTTGCTGGTGGGCCTGCTGGTGCAAGTCGCCGCACCACCGGTCGGTATCGCAACGAGTGCCGCACTCGTGTCGACCGGCTCACTCGCCCTGGTCTCGTCTCCGGCGGTCCACGGCTGGGTGGCGCGCAGGAAGGCTCCCGCCGGGTCGGCGCCGCCGGAGGGGCTCGTCTCCGATCTCCCACCTGCCCCGCTGCGCCGGCGGCTGCTGCCCGGCGCCCCCGGACTGCGTCAGGCGATCGCCGTCTCCGCCGCGGCTGGCATGTGTCTGGGAGCGTTCGATCTCCTCGTGATCGCCTTCGCCGACGCGTTCGACGACCCTGAGGCGGTCGCCTGGATCCTGGCCGCGCTGTCCGGTGGCAGCGCGATCGGGGGCCTGGTCTACGGCGCCGTCCCCTGGCGCACCTCAAACAGACTGCGGTTGGCGTTCCTCGCGGCGGCCATGGGACTCACCCTGGCCGTCTCGGGACTTTCCCCCCATCCCCACGTGCTCGTCGTGTGGGCGGCGCTCGGCGGACTGTTCGTCGCCCCGGCCCTCACCACCGCCTACCTGATCGCAGATGAGTGCGCCGGTCCGGCCACCCGCACCACAGCGGGCGCGTGGGTCAACACGGCCTACAACGCCGGTTCAGCGGGGGCGACGGCCGCCACCGGACTGCTGGTGGGCCGCCTCCCCCTGCCGGTGTGCTTCGCCCTGGTCGCGGCCCCGGCCGTGTCGTCCGCGGCGACGGCCCTGCGCCGGCCCCGCCGGCCCGCTCCCGACACCGCCGCACCGCACGAGCGCGAGGTGGGGCGCGCGTCGGGCCGTGCGCGCTGAGCACCGCGGTTTCCGGGGCGGGTGCCCCTCGCCACCGCGGCCCCGACGCCCCAATGCGGTCGGAGCACCTAGAGTTGCGAGGCCCCTCCGTCGACAGGCAACTCGGTTCCCGTCGAGAAGGTCGCGTCGAACGCCAAGTACGCCACCGCGGCGGCCACCTCCTCGGAAGTGCCCAGTCGCTGCATCGGGTTGGTGCTCCGGTAGGTGTCCTTCATCGTCTCGACGACGTCGGCGGGCACGGAGCGGTCCAGGATTCCCGTGTCGATGGGGCCGGGGCTCACGGCGTTGACGCGCACCTTGCGCGGCAGCAGTTCGCGGGCCAGGGTGCGCGTCATCGACCGCAGGGCTGCCTTGCTCGCCGAGTAGACGCTGAGCGCGTCCAGGCCCAGGACGTTCACCACCGACGTGGTGAGGACCACGCCGCTGCCCTCGCGCAACAGCGGCGCCAACGCCTGCACCGTGAAGTACGGGCCCTTGGCGTTGATGTCGAACAGCGCGTCGTACAGCTCCTCCGTCGTCGAGTCGAACGACGCGGACGCGGTGACACCGGCGTTGACGAACAGCGCGTCCACCGCGCCGAACCGCTCCTGGACGGTGCCGGCCAGTGCCTGGATGTCCTTCAGGGACGCGGCGTCGCTGCGGACGGCGACGGCCCTGTCCCCCAACTGCTCCAGCGCGGCGTCCAGGGCGGATGGGTTGCGGCCGGTGATCAGTACGTGCGCCCCGCCGGCCGCGAACAACCGGGCCGTCGTCAGGCCGATTCCGCGGCTTCCGCCCGTGATCACGATCTTCTTGCCGTCATAAGTGGTCATGCCCGCAAGCCAAACGCCCACCCGTATCCCCTGTCCAAGACCTGTTCCGCATGCCGCCATGTCCCAGGCGTATGACGACACGCGACGTACTCTGAACGGATGGACGTCGATCTGCGGCTCGTGCGCTATTTCACGGTCGTGGCGGAGTACGGCAATTTCGGCCGGGCCGCCACCAGGCTGCACCTGGCGCAGCCGTCACTGAGCCGCCAGATCCAACGGCTGGAGGCTCAGCTCGGTGTCCGGCTCTTCGACCGCTCGCCGCAGGGCAGCAGCCTCACCGGCGCCGGTGAGGCATTCCTTCCCAGGGCCCGGACACTGCTGCAGGAGGCCGAGCAAGCCGCTCGCACGGCCAGAGCCGCCGTCCGGCCCCCTGCCGTCACCGTCGGCTGCGCCGGAGGACTGGTCATCACCGCCTGTGTGCAGGAACTGCGCCGCCGGCACCCCGACGGCCAGGTCCGCACCCGGCACCTGGACTGGCGGGACACGCGCGCCCTCGCCGAGGGGCGAGTCGACGCCCTCGTCGTGTACAGGCCCCTGCCCTTCGCCACGGAGGGCCTCCGGGTGACCAAGCTCCATGAGGAATCGCGGGTGCTCGTCATGTCGGCGCGTCATCATCTGGCGCACGAGAAAGCCGTCAGCCTGCGGGCCCTGTCGGACGAGGAGTGGGTGGCCTGTGCCAGCACTCCGGTTGTCTGGAGCACGCCCAAGCCGGTCGGCGACCTCCCGGCGCCACCCCCGCCCGCGATCGACGACGGTTACGAGGACAAGCTGGAACTGATCGCCACCGGCCACTGCGTCGCGCTCTTCCCTGCCGGCGATCGTCGCGCTGCCGCGCGCGACGACATCGCCCTGGTCCCCGTCATCGACGTCGATCCCTGCGAGCTCGTGCTCGTCACGCGCGCCGACGACCCCAACCCGCTGCTCGGATCAGTGGAAGGCATCGCACGTACGGTGCTCGGCGCAGCCTCCCGACGGGAGAACGGCGAACGGGCCGTCGGCTGACTCCCTTTGACCCCGTTGCCTCTGCGAGGTCCGGCAGTCGTACCTCGTCACGCCGCACGGACGCGCCCGTGCGCCACCGGGAGGACGGGGACTGATCAGCCCCGGCTGAAGGGAAGCTTCACGGTCAGCCAGGTGACCAGCTCGTTGGGGTTGCGGCTCTGGGTCCACAGTCGGCCGGGGCCGGTGAACTCGAAGACCAGGCCCTCACCGGACTTGAGGGTCTGCATCAGCCCCTTGGTCACCTTGCGGGTCGTGTAGGAGACCCCGTCGCCGAACGCGACCAGGTGCCCGGAGTCCAGGACCATCTGCTCGCCGGCCGCCAACTCGACCTCGTCCAGCGCCCCGTAACAGGCGGCGAGCACCTGGCCCCGGCCCTCGGCCCGCACCAGGAAGCCGCCCTCGCCGCCGGCCAGGTTCTTGAACCCGCCCCACTTGGTGTCCAGGTCGATGCCCTCCGACGAGCACAGCCAGGCACCGCGGGCGAGGTTGACGCCGCCGTCGACGTCGATGGCGGTCACATCGCCGGGCAACTGCGCCGCGAGGTCTACCCAGCCGCCGGCCGGGCCCGCGCCGAACCGCGTGACGAAGAGGGACTCGCCGCCCAGGACGCTGCGCTTGAGCCCCTTGAACAGGCCGCCTTCGGCCTTCGCCTCGACACCGATGCCCGCGGAGGTGGCCATCATCGCCCCGGACTCGGCACGGACGACCTCGCCCGCGCCCAGTTGCACCCGGGCCACCGCGAACGACGGGGCGTGCCGGACTTCGATCTGCATCTTCGGCCTTCTCTCGACGGAACGTTCCCAACGGGTCGATGCTACGGGGGCCGGGATGCACGGTTTTGCACCTGGTGGTCCCCGCACGCGTGCGGTGTCGGCCCCCGGCCCGCAAACGCGATTGACGAACGCGGGCGCCCGGGATTTCCTTCGGTGATGTCCACCCTGCACTTCACCCGGCCGGTCACCGAGGCCGAACTCGGCGACTGGCAACACGTCCACAACACCATCATCCCCACCCACGTCCTGTCCCTGGCGGACGTGGCGGACCGGTCCCGGCGCCACCACCTGGAGGTCGCCCACCTCGACGGCGCACTGGTGGGTTGCAGCACCGTGCGCCCGCCGGCCGACGACACCGGCACCGCGACCGTGATCGCCCGGGTGCTCCCCGCCCACCGCGGGCAGGGGTTCGGGACCGAGCTCTACGCGCGCGGGCTGGACCGGGCCCGCGCGCTGGGTGCCCGGGTGATCGAGACGGTCGTGCTGTCGTCGAACGGGGACGGCCTGCGGTTCGCCGAACGGCGCGGGTTCGTCGAGTGCGAACGCTACGTGCTGCCCGGCGAGACCGTCCCGTGGATCGACCTGCGGCTGCGCTGACCACGGGCCGCCGCCTACCGTCCTGCGACCAGCACCACTGCCAGCGCGCCGGCGGCCACGGCGTAACCGGGGAGGAACCAGCAGAGGAAGAGCCGCGTCGAGCGGGCGGCGCCCGACGGCCGCGCCCGTGCCGGGGGCCGCAGACGCAGGGCGACCCAGGTCCGCCGGGTCGCCCGCTCCTCGTGGCCGCGGCGGGCGCGGGCGAGGGCGGCCAGCAGCACCGCGGCGCCGGTGCCGACGGCGGTGACCGCGCCGAGCGTGGTCCAGGAGGCGGCGGCCAGCAGCAGCGGGGCCGACAGCGCCACCGTGGCCCAGACGGTCAGGCAGGCGGCGGCCGCGAGCCGTCGGGAGACGGGGCGGTCGGCGCCGGCCCGTAGGTCGGCCGCGGCGGGCAGGTACCAGACGCAGCCGGAGGCGCAGAGCGCGATCGTCCCGAGGGCGAGGACGGCGGGAGACGGCATGACCACTCCTTCCTCAGTGGTCGGCGGTGGGCCGGGCCTCGGCGAGGGCGGCGACCGTGGGGTGGTGGAGGTCGAAGGCGGGCGATTCGCTGCGGATCCGGGGCAGCGAGGTGAAGTTGTGGCGCGGTGGCGGGCAGGAGGTGGCCCACTCCAGGGACCGGCCGTAGCCCCAGGGGTCGTCGCAGCGGACCTCGGCGCCGTATTTGGCGGTCTTCCAGACGTTGTAGAAGAACGGGAGGAAGGAGAGGCCGAGGAGGAAGGAGCCGATGGTGGAGAGGGTGTTGAGGGTGGTGAAGCCGTCGGCGGCGAGGTAGTCGGCGTACCGGCGGGGCATGCCGGCGGCGCCGAGCCAGTGTTGGACGAGGAAGGTGAGGTTGAAGCCTACGGTGAGCGTCCAGAAGGTGATCTTGCCGAGGCGTTCGTCGAGCATCTTGCCGGTGAACTTGGGCCACCAGAAGTGGAATCCGGCGAACATCGCGTAGACCACGGTGCCGAACAGCGTGTAGTGGAAGTGCGCCACGACGAAGTACGTGTCGGAGACGTGGAAGTCCAGCGGCGGGGAGGCCAGGATGACGCCGGTCAGGCCGCCGAAGACGAAGGTCACCAGGAAGCCGGTCGCCCACAGCATCGGGGTCTCGAAGGACAGCGAGCCGCGCCACATGGTGCCGATCCAGTTGAAGAACTTCACCCCGGTGGGCACCGCGATGAGGAACGTCATGAAGGAGAAGAACGGCAGCAGCACGCCGCCGGTGACGTACATGTGGTGCGCCCAGACCGTCACCGAGAGGCCGGCGATCGAGATGGTCGCGGCGATCAGGCCGACGTAGCCGAACATCGGCTTGCGGGCGAAGACCGGGATGACCTCGGAGACGATGCCGAAGAACGGCAGGGCCAGGACGTAGACCTCGGGGTGGCCGAAGAACCAGAAGAGGTGCTGCCACAGCAGGGCGCCGCCGTTGGCCGCGTCGAAGACGTGGGAGCCGAACTTGCGGTCCATCTCCAGGGCGAACAGTGCGGCGGCGAGGACCGGGAAGACCATGAGGATCAGCACCGCGGTCAGCAGGACGTTCCAGGTGAAGATCGGCATCCGGAACATCGTCAGGCCGGGGGCGCGCATGCAGATGATGGTGGTGATGAAGTTGACGGCGCCCAGGATGGAGCCGAAGCCGGAGAGCGCCACCCCCATGATCCACATGTCGGCGCCGACCCCGGGCGAGTGGACGGCGTCGGACAGCGGCGCGTAGGCGAACCAGCCGAAGTCCGCGGCGCCCTGCGGGGTGAGGAAGCCGGCCGCGGCGATCAGCGAGCCGAACAGGAACAGCCAGAAGGCGAGCATGTTCAGCCGGGGGAAGGCGACGTCGGGGGCGCCAATCTGGAGCGGCATCAACCAGTTGGCGAAGCCGGTGAACAGCGGCATGGCGAAGAGCAGCAGCATCACCGAGCCGTGCATGGTGAACGCCTGGTTGAACTGCTCGTTGGAGAGGATCTGCGTGCCCGGACGGGCCAGTTCGGCCCGCATCAGCAGGGCCATCAGCCCGCCGATCAGGAAGAAGACGAACGCCGAGACGAGGTAGAGCGTTCCGATCTGTTTGTGGTCGGTGGTCGTCAGCCACTGCACCGCCTTGTTGCGGCGTGGCGGCCGGGCCGGGGCCCGGCCGCGCACCGGTTCCCTGACCGCCGTTGTCCTTACTTCCCAACCATCCACGGTGCTGTGTCCTCCACCTCGGAAACGTGAACTGGGCCGGGAAGCGGCCAGGACCGGGAAGAGCCATCGGCACGGGGGAGACCGGCCCTTCCCGGCGGCATCCATCGTCGGCCGGCGGGAGGTGCGGTCCGCAGGGCCGAACAGCCCTTCCCCGGACCGCGAGCGGCCCCTTCCTGCGGGGACGCCCGGCCCGGCGCCGGCCCGTTGCGGATGGCCGGACGGCACCGGTACCCGCCGGCGTCCGGGCGGTGATCACGTACGCTGCCGAGCAGACGTACGGGATCTTTGGGAGCAGCACGGTCATGTCCGAATCGCAGCAGTACGCACCGCCCGCGAACGGTGCCCACGGGCCGCAGCTCCACGAACCGGACCGGGTGCGCGGCCTGCTCGACGCGGTGATGGGCCTGGGCCGGGACCTCGAACTCCCGCAGGTGCTGCGGGGCATCGTGGAGGCGGCGGTCACCCTCACCGACGCGGAGTACGGCGCGCTCGGCGTCGTCGGCGACGGGCAGTTGTCGCAGTTCCTGCCCGTCGGCATGTCCGACGAGCTGATCGGGCTGATCGGCCGGACGCCGTGCGGCCACGGCATCCTCGGGGAGCTGATCCGCAACCCGGAGCCGCTGCGGCTGACCGACTTGACCCGGCATCCGCACAGCTATGGCTTTCCGGCCAACCATCCGCCGATGCGGACCTTCCTGGGGGTGCCGGTCCGGGTCCGCGACGAGGTGTTCGGCAACCTCTACCTCACCGAGAAGCGGGGCGGCGGCTCGTTCGACGCGGACGACGAGGCGGTGCTGACCACGTTGTCCACCGCGGCGGGCGTGGCGATCGACAACGCCCGCATGTACCACGAGAGCCGCCGCCGGGAGCGCTGGCTGGAGGCGCTCGGCGAGATCACCCGCAGCCTGCTGTCGGGGACGGACGCGCAGGAGGTGCTGCGGCTGATCGCGGACCGCGCGCGGGAGGTGGCCGGCGCGGACGGTGCGGCGGTGCTGCTGCCGTCGGCCTCGTCCCCGGAGCAGTTGACGGTGACGGTGGCGTGCGGGACGGGCGCGAGCCGGATCACCGGGTTGCGCGTACCGGCGGACGCTTCGCTGCCCGGCATGGCCGTCCGCAGCGGCCGGCCGGTGGTCAGCGCCGACCTGCGGGCCGATCCGCGGGCGTATCCGCTGGGACCGGACGGTGCCGCCGCGGTGCCCGGGGAGGCGGTGGACGGTGCCGCGCCGGGCGGGGAGGCCGGGGAGGCGTACGGGCCGGCGGTGGCCGTGCCGCTCCAGGTGGACACCGGCTGCGGTGCGCTGCGGTTGATCCGCCTGGCCGGGCGGCCGGCGTTCGACGACGCCGAGGTGCGGCTCATATCGGGCTTCGCCGACCAGGCGGTGATCGCCCTGGAACTGGCCCGTCGGCGGGCCGAGTCGGAGGAGCTGACGGTCCTCCACGACCGCGACCGGATTGCCCGGGACCTGCACGACCTCGCCATCCAGCGGCTGTTCGCCACCGGCATCACGTTGCAGAGCGCGACCCGGTTGATCGAGCGCCCGGAGGCCGTCGAGCGGGTCGGCCGCGCGGTCAACGACCTGGACACCACCATCAAGATCATCCGGTCCACCATCTTCGGCCTGCGCACCACCGGCGACGGCAAGGACGGGCGGGGGCTGCGCCGGGACCTCACCGAGGCGGTGCAGCGGGCTGCCGGTTCCCTCGGCTTCGCCCCGGCGTTGCAGATCGACGGCCCGGTGGACGCCGCGGTCCCCGACGAGGTGGCCCAGCACCTCGTGGCGGTGACCGCCGAGGCGCTCAGCAACGCCGCCCGTCACGCCGACGCCCGCCGGCTGGACGTGGCGCTGTCGGTGACCGCGGACGCGGTGACGCTGACGGTGGCGGACGACGGGGTGGGGGTCGGGGCCGCACCGCACACCGGGGGCCTGGCCAACATGCGGGCCCGGGCGGAGATGCTCGGCGGCCGACTCCGCGTCGGTGTGCCGGAGGGCGGCGGCACCCGCATCGTCTGGTGCGTGCCGCTGCCCGCATGAGCCGGCCCCGGGCCGGTGAGCCGGTGCGGGGCGGCGTGGCCGCGGGTGGGTCGGGCGCTCCGGGCCGCGGGGCGCCGTGCGCCCGCTGACCGGTCCGGGCGCGGCGGATCAGGCCCGCCGCGCGCCCGGTGTCCCGCTCACGGCCGCGGCTGCCCCTTGAGGCGTTCGACGACCATCGCCGCCTGGACCCGGCGCCCGACCCCCAACTTCGCCAGGATCGCGGACACCCGGTTCTTGACCGTCTTCTCGGCGAGGAACAACCGGTCCGCGATCTGACGGTTCGTCAGCCCCTCGCCGATCAGGTCCAGCACCTCGCGTTCGCGCGGCGAGAGCCGGTCGAGTTCGGACGGTTCGTCCACCGCCTCGTCCCGACCGGGGCCGCGCAGCCGCTCCATCACCCGCGTCGCGGTGCGCGGGTCCAGCGTCGACTGCCCCGCCGCGACGGTGCGCACCGCGTTGACCAGCGCCGTGCCGTCGATCTGCTTGAGCACGTAACCGGCCGCCCCGGCCATGATGGCGTCGAACAGCGCCTCGTCGTCGTCGAAGGACGTCAGCATCAGGCAGCCGAGCTCCGGCACCCGGGCCCGCAACTCCCGGCAGACCTCGATGCCTTCGTGGTCGTCGTCGGCGCCGCCCAACCGGACGTCGAGGATCGCCACGTCGGGCCGGACCGCCGGCACCCGGGCGAGGGCCTGCCGGGCGTCCCCCGCCTCCCCCACGACCTCGATGTCCTCCTCCGCCTCCAGGAGGTCCCGCACGCCGCGGCGGACCACCTCGTGGTCGTCGAGGATGAAGACGCGCAGCGGCGTGTCCGGGGCGGCGGCGGGCGGGGTGGCGGCAGGGGGGACGGACTGCTGGTTCATGCACTCTCGCTCTGTGGTTCTGCGCGGATCGGCCGGGGCACGAGGGGCCCGCCCCCGAGGTTCGCCGCCCCGAAAGCCCTGCGCAAGGGCCGAACGGCCCTGGGAGATCGGGGCCCTTCGGGCACGGGGCCGCGTTGCGATACTGGCGCCCCCGTCAGGAGGTCGATCCCCATGCAACAGCCCCGCCAGTTCACCCGGACCACGTCGCCCGAGCAGTCCGTGCCGTCCGGACGGTCCGCCGCGGGGACCGTCGGCGGCGAGTACCACGCCCTGCTCGCCCGGCACGACGCCATGCGCCTGCGTCGGCGCATCCTGGGCCAGGGCCGGGCCCCGGCGCCGGACTTAACGCCGGAACCGTACGACGGCGCCGCGGACCAGCGGCTGATCACCCAGTACCTGGACCTGGTCACGCCGTTCGGAGACCTGATCGCCCACCTCTACGACGAGATGTTCGCCCGCTGGCCCTACCTGCGGTCGCTGTTCCCCGCGTCCATGGACTTCCAGCGCGCGCACCTCGCCCGCGCCTTCTGGTACCTGATCGAGAACCTGCACCGCCCCGCCGAGGTGGCCGCCTACTTCCGGCAGTTGGGCCACGACCACCGCAAGCTCGGGGTCCGCCCGGCGCACTACGAGGCGTTCGAGGCCGCCCTGTGCGCGGCGCTGCGGCGCACCGCCGGGCCCCGCTGGGCCGAGGCGGTGGAGCAGGCGTGGGTGCGGATGCTGCGGTTCGCGGTGGCGTCGATGGTCGAGGGGGCCGACGCCGCGCTCGCCGAACCGCCGTGCTGGCAGGGCACGGTGACCGCCCACGAGCGCCGCCGCCCCGACCTCGCGGTGCTCCGGGTCCGGGTGCACGAGCCGTACCCGTACCGGGCCGGCCAGTACGCGGCGGTCGAGTCGCCGCTGATGCCCCAGGCGTGGCGGCACTACTCCCTGGCGTCCGCGCCGCGGCCCGAGGGCGAGGTGACCTTCCACGTCCGGCAGACCGGGCCCCGCGGCGTCAGCGAGGCGCTGGTGCGGGGCACCGGCGTCGGCGACACCCTGCGGCTGGGTCCCGCGCACGGCACGATGACGCTCCCCGACGAGGACCCGTCCCGTGACCTGCTGATGGTGGCGGGCGGCACGGGCTGGGCGCCCGTCAAGGCGCTGCTGGAGGAGTGGACCGCCCGGCGTCGCGGCACCGGCGGAATGCCGCTGCGCCACACCGGCCGGGTGCACCTCTTCATCGGCGCCCGCAGCCGGGACGAGCTGTACGACGCGCGGGCGCTGGCCCAGTTGGCGGCGCGCCACGACCGGCTGCGGGTCGTACGGGTGCTGGACGACGACTCCACCGCGGCGGGCGACCGGCGGTACACCGAGTACGGGCCGCTGGCCGAGGCGGTGGCCGGGGCCGGGCCCTGGTCCGATCACCTCGCCTTCGTCAGCGGTCCGGCGGCCATGGTCGGTGCCACGGTCGCGCGGCTGACCGCGGCCGGGATGTCGGCCGACCACATCCGCCACGACCCGGTGCCGGACCCGCTCGCTGCGCCGGCCGGCCGCCCGGCGGGGTGCCCGGCGGACGGGCCGGTGACCGGAGCGGTCCGCTGACCCCGGTCCGACCGTGCGGGGAACGCTCCCCGCACGGCGGGCCGAACGGCCCTGGCGGGCGCCCCGCGGGGCCCGTCTACTGGCCGGCAGCCGCAGTGCGTCAGCAGCCTCGACAGGACAGGGAGCACGCCGTGAACGACATCCCGGCCCGGCACGCCGCCGGCACCGCCACCGATCCACTGGTGGACTGGGCCGACCGCGAGGCGTCCCGCCGCAGCAGCGAACTGGACCGCACCGAGGCCCTCCGGCTGCTGGGCACCGTGTCGTTGGGCCGGATCGTCTTCACCCAGGACGCGCTGCCGGCCATCCGCCCGGTGAACCACCTGCTGCACCGCGGCGAGGTGATCATCCGCACCCATGAGGGCGCGGCACTGACCACCCTCACCGAACACGCCGAGGACGAGGGGGTGGTCGTCGCCTACGAGGCCGACGCCATCGACCCGGCCACGCACTGCGGCTGGAGCGTGGTGGTCACCGGCTACTGCCACCTGATCACCGACCCCGACGACCTGGCGCACTACCAGACGTTGCTGCACCCCTGGACCGACCACCGGATGGCCCACGCCCTGCGGATCCGCCCCGACCTGGTCACCGGGTTGCGGCTGTCGCACCAGGTGTATTGATCACGAGCGTTGTTGACGCTTGTGATCAATACACCTAGCGGCTCGGCCGGCGGCGGACCCGCTTCACCTCGCGGTCGACGGCCCACGCGTCCGCGACCGGGCCGAGGTGGCCGAGCTTGTCGGGGTTGATCACCGCGCGGACCGCCTGGACCTGCCCGTCGAGCACGTCGAGGGCCAGGATGTGCAGCACCCTGCCGTCCCGGTCGCGGACGAGCGCGCCGGGTTGACCGTTGACCTCGTGCGGCTCGAAGGTGATGGCGATCCGGCCCATCAAGGGGAACACGGTGCCCAGCACGCGGGCCACGTTCTCCGCGCCGGTGACGGCGTGCGCCAGCTGCGGGGCCTTGCCACCGCCGTCGCCGAGCAGTTGCACGTCGGCGGCCAGCAGCTCCCGCAGTGCGTCGACGTCGCCGCTGCGCAGCGCGTCGAAGAACCGCGTGGCCAGTTCCTGCCGCTCCTGCCGGTCCGCCACGAACCGCGGGCGGTCGGCCCGCACGTGCCGGCGCGCCCGCACCAGCAGTTGCCGACACGCCGCCTCCGAGCGCCCCACCGCGGCGGCGACCTCGTCGAACCCGAAGCCGAACACCTCCCGCAGCACGAACACCGCCCGCTCCAGCGGACTGAGCCGCTCCAGCAACAGCAGGGCCGCCATCGACACCGAGTCGGCCAACTCCGCCGCCCGGGCCGGGTCCTGGTACGGATCGCTCAGCAGCGGCTCCGGAAACCACGGGCCCACATACGCCTCGCGTCGCACCCGCGCGGACCGGAGCACGTCGATGGCGATCCGGGTCACCGTGGCGGACAGGAAGGACTTGGTCGACGCGGGCCGGGTCGCGGAGCCGTCGAAGCGCAGCCACGTCTCCTGCACGGCGTCCTCGGCCTCCCCCACGCTGCCCAGGATCCGGTAGGCGATCGAGAACAGCAGCGGCCGCAGTTCCTCGAACTCCTCGACCTTGCTCACGCCGGGCTCCCTTCCCATGACGTCGGCCCGGCGGTCCGGTACCGATCCGCAGTGCGCGGTTGACGAAGTCGCCTTCTCGTCCCGCGTGTTCGCTCCGCCGCCCGTCAGTGGGCCCGTCCGACCTCGTAGCTGCCGGCCGGCTGCCGGGTGACGACGTTCAGCCGGTTCACCGCGTTCATGAAGGAGACCAGGACCACCAGGGCGGTGAGCTGGTCCTCGTCGTAGTGGTCGGCGGCGTGCGCCCACACCTCGTCGCTGACCCCGTGGCCGGCGTCGGAAAGCCGGGTGGCCTCCTCCGCCACGGCCAGTGCGGCACGCTCGGCGCCGGTGAAGACCGTGGCCTCCCGCCAGGCCACCAGCAGGTTCAGTCGCACCGATGTCTCGCCGGCCGCGGCGGCCTCCTTGGTGTGCATGTCGATGCAGGCGGCGCAGCCGTTGATCTGGCTCACGCGCAGCGCCACCAGTTCCTGCGTCGCGGCCGGCAGTGCCGATTCCTTCAGCGTCCGGCCGGCCGACATGAAGTGCTTGAGTGCCTTGCCGGCGGTCGGGCTGGCGAAGTAGTCCAGTCGCGCGTCCATGGTGTGCTCCTCCGTGGTGTCCGGTGCTTGCGCTCCCGAGACGAGACAGCCCGGTCCCCCGTGACACGGTCGCGTGTGACCTGCGTCTCCCGGTCGCCGGTGCGCAGCCGGCGGGCCTGCCGCCCTCCTGGGGTAGCGCCGGTCACCGCCCCGTGGCCCCCGCGCGCAGACCGTCCATCACCAGGTCGAGGAGGCGTCCGGCGCGGGCGGGCCCGTCGGCGTGCGGGTCGAGTTGCCAGAGGCCGGCGATGGCGAGGAGGAAGTCCTCGGCGCCGACGTCGGGGCGGATGGTGCCGGCCTCCTCGTTCGCCGTGAGCAGGAGGGTGACGGCGGCGGTGAGCGGGCCGCGGGACACGCCGACGAGGGTGCCGGGGGTGGTGGTGACCTTGCACAGCGCCGCGGACAGTCCGGCCTTGGTCATGGCGTACCGGGCGAGGCGGTCCATCCAGCCGCGCAGCGCCCGGTCGGGCGGTTCGACGGCCAGGAGGTGGGCCGCGGCGTCGCAGACCTGTTGGACCTCGTGCCGGTAGACCTCCAGCACGAGGGCCTCGCGGTTGGGGAAGTTGCGGTAGAAGGTGCCCTGGCCGACGCCGGCCTTCTTGGCGATCGCGCTCAGCGGGACGTCGGCGGCGCGGGTCAGCTCGACCAGGGCCACTTCCAGGATGCGGTCGCGATTGCGTCGGGCGTCGGAGCGCAGGGGCGCGTCCTCGGGGTGTGGCACGCGTCCTCCTCCCGCACTGCGCCGATGAGTTGGGCCGTCCGACGGGTCTCGCCTGGCGAACGAACGGCCTTGCTAAGCGGACAACTGTCCATTAAGTTTCAACGGTAGCGGACGACTGTCCGCTTGAGGACCACCATAGCGGCCGACGAGCGGGGGACGGGACCGGCACGGAGCGTCCGACGGCCACCGCGACCGGACCCCACCGCACCCGGACCTCCCGTACTGCTCGACCACCTCCGACGCCGCGACGGACCGCACCACCCACCGCCCGGACCTCCCGACTCCGCCCGGCCGTCGCCGGCCGGCGGCCTCGACCGGGACACCACCGAGCCCCTCTACGTGTGAGACCTGAAAGAAGGCTGAGCCCATGGCCCCATCGACGGCCGGCGCCATCACCTTGACCATCAACGGCGAGAAGCACACGCTGCCCGTCGACAACCGCACCACCCTGCTGGACGCGCTGCGCGAACGGCTCGGCCTGACGGGCACCAAGAAGGGCTGCGACCAGGGACAGTGCGGTGCCTGCACGGTGCTGCTGGAGGGGCGCCGGGTGGTGTCCTGCCTCCAACTGGCGGTCGCCGCCGAGGGCCGGGAGGTCACCACCATCGAGGGCGTCGCGGACGGGGACCGGCTGCACCCGGTGCAGCAGGCGTTCCTCGACCTCGACGGCTACCAGTGCGGGTACTGCACGCCCGGGCAGATATGTTCGGCCATCGCGGCGATCGAGGAGCACGCCGCCGGCTGGCCCAGCGCGGTCACCACCGACGTCCGACCGGAAGCGGGCGTGGCGCCGCTGACCCCGGAGGAGATCCGGGAGCGGATGAGCGGCAACCTCTGCCGCTGCGGCGCCTACGTGTCGATCGTGCAGGCGGTCGCCCGCGCGGCGGAGGAAACCGCACAGAGCACCAGTGGGGCGGACGAGATGAACGTAGCGGGTGTGGCATGAGGGAATTCGACTACCAGCGTGCGTCCGACGTGCCGGGCGCGGTGGCGCTGCTCGGCGCCGAACCCGAGGCGCGCTACCTCGGCGGCGGCACCAACCTCGTCGACCTGATGAAGAGCGGGGTCGAGCGGCCCGCGCTCCTCGTCGACGTGCGGGAGTTGCCGCTCGACCGGATCGAGGTCACCGACGACGGCGGACTGCACGTCGGCGCGACGGTCACCAACAGCGACCTGGCCGCCCACCCCGAAGTCCGCCGACGCTACCCGGCGTTGACGCAGGCGGTGCTGGCCGGCGCCTCGGGACAGCTGCGCAACATGGCCACCGTGGGCGGCAACCTCCTCCAGCGGACCCGCTGCGCGTACTTCACCGACGTCAGCAAGCCCTGCAACAAGCGGGTGCCCGGCAGCGGTTGCCCGGCCATCGCGGGCGAGCACCACAACCACGCGATCCTGGGCGCCTCCCCGCACTGCGTGGCCGTCCACCCCTCGGACATGGGGGTCGCCCTGACCGCCTTCGACGCCGTGGTGCACTACGTCACGGCGGAGGGACCGCACGAGGTGCCGCTCGCGGAGTTCTACCTCCCGGTCGGCGCCACCCCGCACCGCGAGACCGCACTGCCGGCCGGCGCGCTGATCACCGGCATCACCCTGCCGCCGGCCCCCGTCGCCGCCGCGTCCTGCTACCGCAAGGTCCGTGAGCGCGCCTCGTACGCCTTCGCCATCGGGTCGGTGGCCGCCGCCCTCGACGTCCGGGACGGCACGGTCCGCGCCGCGCGGCTGGCGTTCGGGGCGGTCGCGTCCCGGCCGTGGCGGGCGCACGCGGCCGAGCGGGCGCTGATCGGCGGGCCGGCGACGGCCGAGGCGTTCGCCGCCGCCGCGGACGCCGAACTCGCCGCCGCCGAGCCGCTGCCCGGCAACGCCTACAAGGTGACGCTGATCCGCAATCTCGTCGTCGCCGTGCTGACCGAGCTGGCCGCGGAGGGCCGGCGGACCGAGGAGGCCACCCGATGACCACTGCCACCACTCCAACCACTCCGGTCGTCGGGGCCGTCGGCACCGCGCACACCCGCGTGGAGGGCCGCGACAAGGTCACCGGCGCGGCCCGCTACGCCGCCGAGATCCCGTTCGCCGAACTCGCCCACGGCTGGCTGGTGGTGTCCACCGTCACCCGCGGTCGGATCCGCTCGATCGACGCGGCGCCCGTCCTGGCCATGCCGGGCGTGCTGACCGTCCTGCACCACGGCAACGCCCAGCCGCTGGAGACGCAGTACACCGGCCCGATGGGCGCCCCCGACCCGACGCTGCAGATCTTCCAGCACGACCGGGTGCCGCACGCCGGGTGGCCGGTGGCGCTGGTGGTCGCCGAGACCTCCGAACAGGCCAGGGAGGCCGCCGAGTCGCTGGTGGTCGAGTACGACCTCGAACCGCACGACGTGGCGTTCGCCAACGGGCACCCGGGGACCTACGTCCCGGAGAGCACGCCGCGGGCCGCGGCGGAGCGGACGAAGGGCGACCTGGCGGCCGAACTCGACGCGTCCGCGGTCGTGGTGGACGCGGAGTACACCACTCCGGAAGAGCACCACCACCCCATGGAGCCGCACGCGGCAACCGCGTACTGGGACAACGGCCGACTCGAAGTCGTCGACACCAACCAGGGCAGCATCTACGTCGCGCAGGAACTCGCGCAGCTGTTCTCGCTGGACGCGTCCGCGGTCCGGGTGCGCTCCGAGCACGTCGGCGGCGGCTTCGGCGCCAAGGGCACCCGCGCGCACCAGGTCGCCGCGGCCATGGCGGCGACGGTGCTGCACCGCCCGGTCCGGGTCGTGCTGACCCGACGTCAGATGTTCTCCCTGATCGGCTACCGCAGCCCCACCGCGCAGCGGGTGCGGCTCGGCGCCGATGCCGACGGACGACTGCGGGCGCTGCACCACCAGGGGCTCAACCAGACCTCCACGGTGTACGAGTTCGTCGAGCGGAGCGCCGACGTGGCCCGGGCGATGTACGACGCCGACGCCCACCACACCGTCAACCGCGTGGTCCGACTCGACGTGCCGTCGCCCACCTACATGCGCGCACCGGGCGAGGCGCCGGGCTCGTTCGCGCTGGAGTGCGCGCTCGACGAGCTCGCCGAGCGGTGCGGCGTCGACCCGATCGTCCTGCGCGCCCGCAACGAACCAGCGGTGGGCCCGGTCTCCGGGCTGCCCTACAGCAGTCGCAAGCTGCTCGACTGCTTCGAGGTGGGCGCCGGCAGGTTCGGCTGGGCCGAGCGCGACCCGCGCCCCGGGCTGCGCCGCGACGGCCGCTGGCTGCTCGGGACCGGCACCGCGGCCGCCTCGTTCCCCACCCTGGCCGGGCCGTCCACGGCCGCGGTCACAGCCGAGGCGGACGGCACCTTCACGGTGCGGATCACCGCCGCGGACGTCGGCACCGGGGCGCGGACCGCGCTGACCCTGGTCGCCGCGGACGCCCTGGAGGTGTCGCCGGACCGGGTGACGGTGCGGATCGGCGACAGCGACTTCGGCCAGGCGATGCTCGCCGGTGGCTCGGCGGGCACCCGTTCGTGGTCGTGGGCGGTCACCCTGGCCGCCCACGACCTGCGCGAACAGCTGGCACTGGGCGGCCACGTCCCGCCGGAGGGGATCACCGCCCGCTCGGACACCACGGCGGCCATCGGCGCCCTGCCGCCCCGTGAACGGCACGCGTTCGGCGCACAGTTCGCCGAGGTGGCGGTGGACGTCACCACCGGCGAGGTCAGGGTCCGGCGGATGCTCGGCGTCTTCGCCGCCGGCCGGATCGTCAACCCGCTCACCGCGCGCAACCAGTTCGTCGGCGGCATGATCTGGGGCCTGTCGATGGCCCTGCACGAGGAGGCGGTACGGGACGGGGCCACCGGCACCCACGTCGCCCCCGATCTCGCCGGCTACCACGTCGCCGCCAACGCCGACGTGCCGCTCGTCGAAGCCGACTGGGTGGACGATCCGGACGACGAGGACCCGGTGGGCATCAAGGGCATCGGCGAGGTCGGCATCGTGGGCGCCGCGGCGGCGATCGCCAACGCGGTCTGGCACGCCACCGGCGTCCGCCACCGGCACCTGCCGATCCGCCCGGACCGGGTACTCGCGCCCTGGGACGACGCCCTGCCGCGGCCGTCCGAGGTCCGCGACTAGGCACCCTCCCCCGTCGCCGTCCTCATCCCGCCCGGAAGGGGACGGCGACACGGCGCAACGCGGTCTGACGGGCGGCGGCGATTGCCGATGGTCCGTCAAATCTCGTGCTCATTGCGGTGGTTGGTGCATGTTCGTGCTGCTCGTCGGCGTGCCCGTGGGGCGCGCCGGGAGGTACGGTCGCTGGTCCGGAGGGACGGGCCGATCGGGTGTGGGAGGGGCCCCGCCGCCGTTCCGTCCTCCGGGAGGCAGCAAGAACCGCAAGCACAGAACCAGGAGCACAACGATGAGGCAACGGCTGACTACCGGGACGCGTGCGCCGGCAGTGCCCACTCCTCGCTCACGCCGCTGGATGCTGACCGTTCTGGCCGGGGCACCGCTGATCGCGAGTTGCAGCGGGAAGGAGCCCGGCGCCGCCGGGCCACAGGACGGGCCGGGCGGGAAGGGCCGCGACAGCGTTGCGGACGGCCCCGCGGGCGTCCTGGGCGCGAACTTCAACGAAGACCCCTCCGACGTGACGTTCCCCGCGCTGGAAGCGCTCTCCGCCAGCTGGCTGCGCGGGTTCGTCCCGATGTCCGACGTCGACGGCTCGGTGTCCGCCCAACCGGCCGTCCGGACCCTCCTGGCGGCGCAGGCGAAGGGGTACGGAACGGTCCTGTCGATGAAGTTCCAGAACGTGCACCGCCCCATACCGTCGCCGGGAAGCCAGCCGATGAGCGACGAACTGGCGCGGATGGAACGGCTGTTGGACGTCGTGATGGGAAAGGTGAACATCCTCACCATCGGCAACGAGCCGTTCCTCGAAACCAGGGAGGCGGACCGGAACGCACGGCTGAACGCCTTCTACGAGAAGGTCGCGGAGCACGTGATCGCCTACCGCCGGAAGAAGTTCCCCTCCGGTTGCACGACGCGCCTGTACATGGGCGCGCTGAACCACCTCGACCGGCCGGGCGGGCGGACGGCCGCCACCGAACGCTGGATGGCCTTCGTCAAGAAGACCCGCGAGATCGAGGGGGTGGACATCCATCCGCACGTGGACTCGGCGGAAGCCGCCCAGAAGTACGTCGACTACGTGCTCCCCCGGCTCCGCGCCGACCAGCGGTTCCTCGTCACCGAGTTCTCCCTGGTGCTGCTCTGGGAGAAGCACATGGGCAGTACCGTCCCCGCGCCGTTCGCCCGCCGGTACGGCCTGCCCGCGGACCTGAAGGTGTGGCAGCTGCTGAAGCAGGCGGTCGCGCGCCCGGTCCCCGCACAGCAGTGGCGGGACTTCCTCACGATGAGCCCCTGGTACGAGAGCCACCAGCACTTCCTGCGGAACCAGGTGGACAGGTTCCGCAGCACCGGGCGACTGGCCGTCGCCACGTACGGCGTCGCCCAGGCGGCGGCGATGGTGCGGGACCTGGGGCCCGAGAAGCAGCCGTGGCTCCTGAACAGCCTGTACGCCAACCGCACCGTCCAGCACTCCGGTTCCGGTGAACTTCCGCACAACTACCCGGTGTTCGACGACTTCCGGGCCTTGCAGCGTTCGGTGGACCACCGTCCGGTACGCCTGGGCAAGACCCCCACGTAAGCACGGAACGCGACCTTCGGGCCCGCCCGACAAGGGGCGAGCCGGACAACGGGCGGTCGCCGCTCCCGCACGGGGGCGGCGACCGCCTTCAGCGGACCGGGTCCGCCCTCCTTCGTCGTGCGCACCCGGTGGCCGGCGCCGACCACCGGGTGGCCCCGTTCAGCGCCGGGTCAGCGCACGTGGACGGTCCGCACGGCGGTGTCGAAGTCCGCCTGCGGGTGGCCGCCGTGCGGTCCGTCGACGCCGAACAGCACGCCGCGGAACTGCAGGACGCCACGGTGCGTGGCCTTGGCCTTCGCGTCGACCGTGGCCTCGCCGCCGTCCATCGACACGACCTTGCCGCACTTGACGGTGTGCCAGGCACCGCTGGTGCCGACGCGCTGCTGGGCACAGAACTCGCCGTACCGGAGCCCGTCGCTGTCGCCGTGCCCGGTGAGGTGCACGTTCTGGCCAACCTTGACGGTGCCGGGTGACGCGTTGAGGGTGGCGCTCCCCTTGGCGAACGCCGGGGTCACGGCCAGTACGGCCACGGCTGCGCCCATGGCGCCCACCGTGGCGAAGCGGCCGACGCCACGACGCCCGAAGATCCCCCGCGCCGCGCGCCCGCTCCCGCTCTTCTGCACTTGCTCGGTCATTCTTTCCTCCCCTTGTTCAAAGGTCGTTGTGACGACCCACCACACAAGAGGCGGATATTGGGGGTTACGTTCCCGGGCGACAGCAGTGGACGCCCCGCCCCGCCCGCCTGGGGGGACAACCCCACCCCGACCCCACCGGCCAGCAGCATGTCCCACCAGCCCCGATCGTCCCTACCGTGGCCCCATGCCGATGATCGTGCACGTCCCGAAACCCAGCTCCCGGCGTGCCCCACGGGCCGCCGGACGGCGCCTGCCCCGCCGGGCGGCCGCCGCGCTCCTCACCGCCACCGCCCTCCTGGCCGGGCTCGCCCCCGCCGCCCGGGCAGGCACCCCGGAGCGCACCGTCCACCCGTCCCCCTCCCGGCTCCAACGGGACGCCGACGCGGTGCGCGACGCCGGTGTCACCGGCGTCCAGGTCCGGCTGACCACGGACCGCGGCACGCGCACCGTCCGCAGCGGCACCGGTGACCTGTCCACCGGGCGGCCCGTACCGCGCGACGGCTACATCCGGATCGGCAGCAACACCAAGACGTTCGTGGCGACGGTGGTCCTCCAACTCGTGGGCGAGCAACGGCTGTCGCTCGACGACACCCTCGACAGGTGGCTGCCCGGCGTGGTGCGCGGTCACGGCAACGACGGGCGGCGCATCACGGTGCGCCAGCTGCTCCAGCACACCAGCGGGCTGCCCGACTACGTCGGTGAGGTCGCCCCGCACCCCAGCGCCGCCGAGTACCACCGCAACCGCTGGACGCCGTACTCCTCCGCACGACGCGTCGCGCTCGCGCTGCGCCACCCGCCCGCCTTCGCACCCGGGACCCGCTGGCAGTACTCCAACACCAACTACGTCCTGGCCGGCATGGTGATCCGGGCGGTCACCGGCCGCTCCTGGGAGCAGGAGGTACGCAGCCGCATCCTGCGCCCGCTGCGCCTCGCGCACACCGTCGCGCCGGGCGACGACCCGTACCTCCCGCGCCCGCACGCCAACAATTACCAGCAGTTCGCCCCCGGCGCCCCGCTGATCGACACCACCGTGGCGTACCTGCCGTTCGACGGGGACGCCGACGGTGCGCTGATCAGCTCGACCGCGGACACCACCGCGTTCTTCGCGGCGCTGGCCCGGGGCCGGCTGCTCGCCCCGGCCCAGCTCGCCGAGATGCGCCGGGCGGTGGCGGTGCCCGGCGACCCGGGCACACCACCGGGCAGCCGTTACGGGCTCGGCCTCTCCTGGACCCCGCTGACCTGCGGCGGCGGCTACTGGGGCCATGGCGGGGACGGGTACGGCTCCATGGTGTGGCCCGCCACCACCGCCGACGGCCGCACCACCGTCACCGTCTCCCTGCACAGCCGTCCCGGCGACCCCGACACCGCCGACCGCCAGATCCGGGCGACGACCAGGCTGATCGACCATGCCCTGTGCGACGCACGGGACCCGGCAAACGGGGCGGCGCGGGGCTGACTCCCGGTGCGATCCGGGGTATTCGTGCCGGTGGCGGCGCGAGCGCCGGGCCCGGGCCGCCTGGGAAGGGAGCTGTTGTGGTGGAACGGACGACGTGCTGCGTGGTGGGCGGCGGACCGGCGGGCATGGTGCTCGGCCTGCTGCTGGCGCGGGCCGGGGTGGCCGTGACGGTCCTGGAGAAGCACGGGGACTTCCTGCGCGACTTCCGAGGGGACACCGTGCACCCCTCCACGCTGGCGCTACTGGACGAGTTGGGGCTGAGCGACCGCTTCGCCCAGTTGCCGCAGCGGCGGGTGACGGCCGTTCAGCTGCCGCTCGGCCCGGACGGCTCGCTGGCGACCGTGGGGAACATCGCCGCACTGGGCGGCCGGTTCAACTACGTCGCGATGGTGCCGCAGTGGGACCTGCTCGACCTCCTGGTGGACGAGGCGCGGCGCGAACCGTCGTTCTCCGTGCGGATGAGCACCGAGGTGACGTCGTTCGTCGAGGAACGCGGCCGGGTGGCGGGGGTCCGGTACCGCACGGCCGACGGCCGGAGGGGCGAACTGCGCGCCACGCTCACCGTGGCCTGCGACGGCCGGGGTTCGCTGGCCCGGTCCCTGCCCGAACTCGGGCTGCGGGCCTTCCGCTGCCCGATGGACGCCTGGTGGTTCCGGCTGCCGCGGCACGACGGCGACCCGCACGGGCTGGTGGGCGGCGTCGGCGACCGGCTGCTCGCCGCGCTGATCGACCGCGGGGAGTACTGGCAGTGCGCCGCGCTGATCCCCAAGGGCTCGGACCGCGCACGGCGTGCCGCGGGCCTGGAGGCGTTCATGGTCAACTACGCCTCGGCCGCCCCCTGGCTCGGCGACCGGATCCGGGCGCTGGGCTCCTGGGACGAGGTGAAGCTGCTCGACGTGCGGCTGGACCGGCTGCGGCGCTGGCACCGCCCGGGGCTGCTGTGCATCGGCGACGCGGCGCACGCGATGTCGCCGGTCTTCGGGATCGGCATCAACCTCGCGGTGGAGGACGCGGTGGCGGCCGCTCGGCACCTGGTCGGTCCGCTGCGGGCCGGCGCGGTCGGCCTGGCGGACGTCCGTGCCGTGCAGCGCCGCCGCTGGCCGACCGCGGCGTTGACGCAGGCCCTCCAGCGGTTCGCGCACTCCCGGGTGATCGCCCCGGTGCTGGCGGGCCGGCCGCCGTTCGACGATCCGCGGCGGGCCCGGTGGGTGGCCGAGCGGCTCACCACGTCCCGGTGGCTGAGCAAGGTCCCGGCGTACTTCCTGGCCTATGGTGCGGTGCGCGAGCGCCCGCCGGCCGAGTCGGTGCGGTGACGGGGCGTGTCGCCCCGTCCCGGCTGCGTCACGCGGGCCGCTCCCTCATTCCGTCACCTCGGCCAGCCGGAAGGGGCCGGCCGCTCCGGGCGCGTACATCACGGGCAGGCTGCGGCCGAGCGGGACGACCACGATCGGCTCCACGCGGTACTCCCGCAGGAAGTGCTCCAGCGGCTCCCAGATCATGCTCCGGTATCCGGCTTCGGTCCGCTGGCGCTCGAAGGACAAGGTCAGCGCGGACTCCTCCACGGTGACACTCACCGCGTCCACCTCCAGCCACTCCCCGCCGATCCACGCTTCGAGTCGTACGTATGACATGACGTAAGAGTGCCCCGTATCCCACTGGGCTGGCAATCAGCGGGATACGGGGCAGGGTGGCGCGGGCCGGGTGCCGAACGGGGCGGCAGGTGCGCGCGTGCCGGATGAGGCATCCGTCACGCCGCCGGGTCGCCCCGTTCCGACGTCACGGGGACGGTCGCTGCGTTCCCACGCGACAATTGTCGGCGACGGAATTCTGCCGGGCGGCCGACCCCGTTCCGCCGGTATCGGATTCCGAGGCGACCTGAATCTTGGAATTCCTCCGCATTTCCTGGAGACCCTTTTGGATGCCGTTGCGCAGCCATTTACTCAGGGGCCTTTCCACCAGCCGGTGAACGACGTAGGAAACGATCAGCATGAACGCGACGATGGAGAGCAGCAGGACGGGCGCCGGCATCTTGTTGCGCAGCAGGTCGATGAGGGTGAATCCGATGTACATGTGCAGGAGGTACAGCGGGTACGTCAATGAGCCGGCGGTCGTCAGCCAGCGCCACTGCACCTTGTTGAATACCCCGAGGGCGATGGCCGCCATGACGGCGAAGGCCAGGATGACGCCCACCCTGGCCGGCCAGCCGTGCGCCATGTCCGCCTTGGCTCCGACGTTCATCACCAAGCGTCCGCGGACGTAGTGCTGGGCCAGCAGGAATTCGACCGCGACGATCGCCCAGAGGAGCAGCGTGGGCTTGAAGCGGTACATCAGATAGAAGGCGATGCCCGCGATGAAGTACGGCGAGTAGGGAGCGATCGCCCACACCGAAAGGAAGTTGCTGTTGGCCTTGAGGGCGACGACTCCGGCCACCGTCCACAATCCGCAGAAGAGGACGCACCGGCGATAGGTGACGCCGCGGTACACGACGAGGGCGAAGAGCAGGTAGAACTTCAGCTCGACGAAGAGCGACCAGTAGACGTCGTCGAGGTCGGAAACCCCCACGCCCTGCTGGAGCATGGTGAGGTTTGTCAGGACTGTTTCCAGATTGTCCGCACTGCGGACCCGTGGCCAGATCATCAACACGGCCGCGGTGAGCAGGACGCCGACCCAGTACGCCGGATACAGGCGGGAGACGCGGGATTTCACGAAGTCGCCGAGCGAACGCCCCCAGGCGCTCATACAGATGACGAATCCACTGATCAGGAAGAAGACTTCGACGCCGAGCCAGCCGAATTGCGAGAGGTGGTAGATCGTCGGCGAGATCGCATGCGGATCATTACCCCAGCCATCACGGAGGGTGATGTAGTGATACGCCAGGACCATCAGCGCCGCAACGAGGCGCAGTCCGTCCAGGACAAAGAGTCTGGATTGCCCCTGCCCCTTCCCTGGTGCGGCCAGAGTTCCAGGCAGAGCGAAGGGCATCCCGTGTTTCCTCACAGTTCGTAGGGCAGCGTTCCACTCCATCCCATCTCACACCCGGGACAGAGGAGGCAAGTTCGATTGAAATGATCGTAAAGATTTTGTCCACGTTGCACATCGAGCGCCTCAGGAATGACGTTTCGACCGATGCAGGATGTCACGGGCGAATACGGGTCAATTCGGATACCCGATACTCGCCGACCAACTCCCTCGCCCGGCTGGAACGCCGGGGGAACGCTATCCGGAACTTACAGTTCCGCCGCCGTGCACCCGCCTCGGCACTACCGTTCGCCGATACTTCGCTCTTCGGAAACCTTCCCACCGTCCCGTATTCCCATGCTGCGCCATAAGGGTTCGCCGCACATGTGACCCGGCGCACGAAATCCCGCCGCGGCGGCCGGCGATTCCGACGGGCCGGCGACGGAGCCCCCGACGGGACCCCGGACCACCGGTCGCGGCGCACCCCGCACCACCGGGCGTCCCGGCCCCACCACCGTTCACTCCCCGTGCACACCCCTCCGGCCCAGCACCGCCCGCGCCGCCCGCCGCGGGCAAGTAGGACGGAGGGGACGACTCGCGCGGAGGAACGGTGCGGACATGCAGATCGTGGTCGATCTCAACCGGTGCCAGGGGTACGCACAGTGCGTGTTCCTCGCGCCACGGGTGTTCGAGCTGCACGGCGAGGAGGCCCTGCTGTACGCCCCGACTCCCCCGGACGACCAGGCGGAACGCGTGCGGCGGGCGGCGGCGGCCTGCCCGGTGCAGGCCATCCTCGTCGGCGAACGGGCCGGAGCGGGGGCGGGCACCGATGTCCGATGACCTCAAGAGCGGACGGATCGTCATCGTCGGCGCGTCCCTGGCCGGACTGCGCGCGGCCGAGACCCTGCGGGACGAGGGGTTCACCGGGGACCTCACCCTGGTCGGCGACGAACCGCATCCGCCGTACGACCGCCCGCCGCTGTCGAAGCAGGTGCTGCTGGGCCGGGTGCCCGCGGCGGACGTCGGACTGCCGGCCCGTCGCCCGGTCGACGCCCGGTGGAAGCTGGGCGTACGGGCCAGCGGTCTCGATCCGGACACGAAGGAAGTGCTGCTGAGGAACGGCGAACGGCTCCCGTTCGACCGCCTGCTGATCGCCACGGGAACCCGGGCCCGCCCCTGGCCGCACCCCGAGGAGGCCCGCCTGGACGGGGTGCTGACGGTACGGACCGTCGACGACGCACACCGGCTCGCCGAGCGCCTGGACGCCGGACCGCGCCGCGTCCTGGTCATCGGGGCCGGGTTCACCGGCTCGGAGATCGCCTCCGCCTGCCGGGAACGCGGTCTGGCCGTGACGGTCGCCGAGCGCGGACCGGCGCCACTGGTCGGGGCGCTCGGGGGCACGCTGGGAGCGTTCGCCGCACGGTTGCAGCGCGCACACGGCGTCGATCTGCGCTGCGGGGTGACCGTCACCTCGCTCACCGGCGACGCCGGACGGCTGACCGGCGCCGAACTGTCCGACGGCAGCCGGATCGACGCCGACGTCGCGGTGGTCGCCCTGGGCGCCGTCCGCAACACCGAGTGGCTGGCCGACACCGGCCTCGCCGCGGGTCCACGGGGCGTGGCCTGTGACGCCGGGTGCCGGGCCTTCGACATGTACGGGATCGTCACCGACGACGTGTTCGTCGCCGGTGACGTGGCCCGTTTTCCGCATCCGCTCTTCGAGTACCAGATGCTCGCGCTGGAGCACTGGGGCAACGCCGTGGAGCAGGCCGAGGTGGCGGCGCACAACATGGTCAACCCGGGACCCCGGCGCCGCCCGCACCTGGCGGTGCCGGCCTTCTGGTCCAGCCAGTTCGGGCTGAACATCAAGTCCGTCGGCGTCCCGACCTTCTCCGACCAGGTGACCGTCGCCCAGGGCTCGGTCGAGGAGGGCCGGCTGGTCGTGGTCTACGGCTACCGCGGCCGGATCACCGCCGCGGTCAGCATCAACCGCGCCAAGTGGCTGGAGCACTACCGGCATCTGATCGAGACCGCGGCGCCGTTCCCGCCCGAGCCGGGCGCCGCCGACCGGCCCGCGTCGCCGAAGGTCGTCCCGTCCGATGTCCCTGACCCCAGGGTGCTCTCGCACGGCCCGACCGTCGCCCTCACCGGTCATCTGCCGGACCGCCGCCTCGCCGTGGTGCGTCCGATGGGCTGACCGCCGTTCCGGGCCCGGTCCGCCCGCCGCTTCGCCCCCGCCCTCGACGAGGAGAGCCGCGCTGATGTCCACGGAGACCCTGCTGGAACGGATCAACGCCTACGCCAGCCGCCCCGACCCCTATCCCCTCTACACCGAACTCCGCGAGCACGGTGTGGCCCGGCAGGACGACGGCAGCTACCTGGTCGGCACGTACCACGAGATCGCCGCGCTGCTGCACGATCCGCGGATCAGCTCGGACGTGCGCCACCGCACCCACCCCGACCTGCGGGACCGGCCCGAGGACCTGCCGCCGTCCTTCATCGCCGTCGACGATCCCGAACACGACCGGCTCCGCCGGTTGGCGATGCGCCCCTTCGGCCCGCCCCACTCCCCCGGCCGGATCGACGCGCTGCACGACGACATCGTGGACGTCGCCCGGGAACTGGTCGACGGTCTCCGGGGCCGGGACCGGATCGACCTGGTGGACGACTTCGCCTATCCGTTGCCGGTCACCGTGATCTGTCGGCTGCTGGGCGTCCCCAGGGAGGACATGCCCGAGATCCGCGGCTGGACCAACACCATCATCGCCTCCCTGGACCGCTCCCCCGACGAGGATCCGGACGGCAGGCTCCGCGCGGCCGCGCAGGCCCGGGTCTCGATGGCCGGGTATTTGGGCGCGCTGGCCCAGCGCCGGCGGGAGCGTCCGGCCGACGACATGATCTCGGCGCTGGTGCACGACGACGGGCCCGAAGGCCGCCTCACCGACCCGGAGTTGACGACGACGCTGACCCTGCTGACGATCGCGGGGCACGAGACGACGGTCAATCTCATCACCAACGGCATGCTCACCCTGCTGCGCCGTCCGCAGGCGCTGGAGCGGTTGCGCCGGGAGCCGGAGCTGATGCCGTCGGCCGTGGAGGAACTGTTGCGGTACGAGCCGCCGGTGCAGATGCTGCCGCAGCGCACGCCGCTGACCGACGTCGAGGTGGGCGGGGTGACCATCCCTCAGGGCGCGCCGCTGTTCCTCGTCCTGGCGTCCGGCAACCGGGATCCGCTGCGGTTCGAGGACGCCGACCACTTCGACCCCGCCCGCCGGGACAACCAGCACTTCGGCTTCGGCGGTGGCGTCCACAACTGCTTCGGCGCCCCGCTGGCCCGTCTCGAAACGCAGGTCGCACTGACGGCGTTGCTGCACGGCCTGGACGCCCCGCGTCTGGTGGAGGACCCGCCGCCCTACCGGCACAGCCCCGTCCTGCGCGGGCCGCGGCACCTGCTGGTCACCGGCGACGTCGCGGCCGGCACGAGCGCGTAGGACCCGTCAGGAGCCCCGGGCCCGCGGGGCTCCAAGAGGTCCGGCACGCGCCTCCCCCTGCCGCCACCAAATAGGGTGCCGCCCTCACTTCGACGATGTAATGTGCACTGCCGATGCGCACCACTTACTCAGGGAGGGTTCGATGGTTCCGGAACTCGTCAGGATCTGGGCGGCCGGTTGGGTCGTCTCGCGTCAGCGCCCGCGGGCGGTCGAACACCCCTGGGGGCTCTACATCGACGTCGGGCTTCCGGAGCAGACGGGCCGCCACGTCCTGCCCGATCCCGACGAGGGCGCGGTGCGGGCGGCCACCGCGTCGGCGACCGCCCCGTACACCTGGCTGAAGCTCCCCGTGGAGACCGAGACCGCGGAGCCGTGGCTTCCGACGGGCTGGGTGGTGGACAAGGAGGAGACGGGCCACCTGATGGCCACGGACCTGCGGACCACGCGCCCGGCGGCACCCGCCGGCTACCGCGCGACCATGGAGACCGCGGACGGCGTGACGTACGTCCGGGTGCACGACGCGCACGGCGAGTTCGCCGCGCAGGGACAGATGGCCGTCCTCGGCCCGGCCACCGTCGTCGACCGGGTGCAGACCCAAGAGGCGCACCGCCGGCGCGGCTTGGGCGGCTTCGTGATGCGCACGCTCGCCGACCGCGCCGTGGCCCAGGGTGCGACGCTCGGCGTCCTGGGCGCGACCGACGAGGGCCGCGCCCTGTACGAAGCGCTCGGCTGGCAGCGACGCGCGGGGCTCGCGGCCTGCGTCCACCGCCCCTAGCCCGTGCCCCCTGCCACCCGTGCCCGGGCTCGCTTCCGGACCGCACTTGACCTTCACATCAATGTGAGGGTTCGACGATGCGGATGCGGCTGCGGAAGTACCGCACCCCTACGGGCACGAGGTGACTCCCATGGACAACCAGCTCTACGACTACAGCCCGATCACCGAACGGGACCCGATCGCCTGGCCGGGCGGCGCCCGGATCGCCTTCTACGTCGGGCTGAACGTCGAGCACTACCAGGTCGACCGCCCGTCGACGAGCATCTTCCCCGGCACCGCCGGGCTCGCCCCGGATCCGCTCAACTACGGCTGGCGCGACTACGGTCCGCGGGTGGGCGTCTGGCGACTGATCGAGAGCCTCGACCGGCACGGGATGCGCGCCAGCGTGATGCTCAACTCCGACGTCGGCGACCGCTACCCGCAGATCATCGAGGCCGGCCGGGCCCGGAACTGGGCCTGGATCGCCCACGGGAAGAACAACTCCCTCTTCCAGGCCGACATGTCACCCGACGAGGAGCGCGCCTACCTGGCCGAGGTCGTCGGCACCATCGAGCGGACCACCGGCCGCCGCCCCCGCGGCTGGCTCGGCCCCGCCCTCACCGAGACGTTCCGGACCCCGGAACTCCTCGCCGAACTGGGCCTGGACTACGTCCTGGACTGGAGCAACGACGACCAGCCCTACCGCCTCAACGTCCCGGGCATGCTCAGCGTCCCGTACTCGATCGAGGTCAACGACATCAGCCTGTTCGTCGGCAAGAGCCTGAGCGGCCCGGACTTCGTGCAGATCGTCAAGGACCAGTTGGACCAGCTCCACGAGGACGCGGCGGGCAGCGGCCGGGTGATGTCGTTGGTGCTGCACCCGTTCGTCATCAACCAGCCGTTCCGCCACAAGTACCTGGACCAGGCGCTGGAGCACGTCGCCCAGCACCCCGGGGTGTGGCTGACGACCAGCGACGAGATCGCCGAGCACTACGCCCGGACCACCACCGGGGGATCCGTCTGATCGCCTCGCCACCGGGCCGCCGGTCGCGGTAGCGCCCTGAGGAGCGGGAACTAGGCCGGCGGTTCGGGCGCGAGCAGGCCGGCGAGCACCCGTCGGACCACCCGTTCGAAGGGGGCCCCGGCCGGGCTTTCGGTACCGGGCCGGCCGGCGCCCGCCGCTCCCCCCGCCAACGCCGCGGCCAGCAGCGGATGTCCGCCTCGTGCGACCACGGCGTCCAGATAGGCGGACTGGGCCGACTGGCGGCCCGTGGGGGACCGGCGGGTGCGGAGTTCGACCGCGGACAACATGGCGACCAGGGCGTTCAACACGGCCACCGCCTCCAGTTTGCCGGGCCCGGTCAGCGCCGCCACCGGTTCCAACGCGCGCAGCGCGTACTCCAGGTAGTCCACCCCCCGCGGCCCGGTCCGCAGGGCTTCCGGTGCCACTTCCAACAGCCACGGATGACGCAGGTGGACCTGCTGCGTCCGGGCGGCCAACCCGACCAGGTCCGCCACCGGATCTCCCGTCAGCTCGACGTCGAGGTCGACCTCCGCGGTGGCGGCGTCCACCATGAGGTCCACCAGGTCGTCGCGTCCGGCCACGTACCGGTAGAGCGAAGCGGGGCCGGTGCCCAGTTCCCTGGCCACCCGCCGGACGGAGACCGCGGCCAGCCCGCCGGCGTCCGCCAGCCCGATCGCGGCCGCGGTGAGCTGCTCGCGGCTCCGCTCCGGCGCAGGCCCACGGGCGCCCCGTTCGGGACGTTCCCAGACCACCACGGCCTCCGTCGCCCGATCCGCGTTGTCGGCCACCGAACCTCACCCGCCCCTTCCGTAACCCGGTCCTCTGCTGATAATTATCATTCCATAACCGCGAACAGCGTTCTCAGTATCAGTGTCCCTGCACCACGCGATCGAGGACGGAGGGACCGTGACCCCGCACGACACCACCGCACGACCAGCGGTTGCCGCGGCCAAGAGGACCGAGGAGCCCGCGACGGAAGGAGGGAAGCCGATGAGCCGCCACGCGACGTCGCCCGCATGGACCCCGACCCGGTGGGCGTCCAACGGTGAAGTCCGGCTCGGATACGACCGGTTGACGCCCGAGGACGCGAGTGGCGAACCGCTCCTGTTGGTGACCGGCCTGGGCGTCGCCCGACACTGGTGGCCCACCGGGTTGGCCCGGGCACTGGCCGCCCGAGGGTTCGCGGTCGCCCGCTACGACCAACGGGACGGGGGCGAGTCGACGCACCTTCCGCCGACCGCCAGCGCCGGTCCGATCGGCGCGCTGCTGCGCAAGCGCGGCGATGCCTACACCGCCGAGGACATGGCCGACGACGCCGTGGCCGTACTGGACGCCCTCGGCTGGGACTCCGCGCACCTCTTCGGCCAGTCCCTGGGCGGCGCGGTCGCGCAACGCATCGCCCTGCGCCACCCCGGGCGCGTCCGCACCCTCACCTCCGCCTCGGCCGTCCCCGGCGACAGCGCCGGCCCGGCCACCCTGCGCCACATCCGGCTCCGGACCCTCGCCCGGCTCGCCCGCATGGGCCGCTCCCTCGCCCCCGAACGGCACGTGGAATCCGGGGTGGCGCTCGCCCGCCTCCTCCACTCCCCCGCCCACCCGCTCGACGAGCGGGCGATCAGGACCATGTTGGCCGCCACCCCCGACCCGGGCTTCCTGGACGCCCGCAGCCAGAGCCGGCAGATCGGCGCCCAGTGGAGCGGACCCGGCATCGAGCGCATCGCGGTGCCGACGTTGGTCCTGCACGGTCTGGACGATCCCCTCGTCAAGCCGTCGGCGGGCCGCGCGGTCGCCGCCCGCATCCCGGGCGCACGCTTCGTCCCCCTCCCCGGTGTGGGCCATGACCTGCCGGAACCGGTCTGGGACGACGTCGCCCGCCAGGTGCGCCGCCTCGCCGACGACTGACGCCGACCGGACTCGCTCGACTCCCACCGCCCGGTCCCGCTCCCCGACGACGTCCGCACCGCGATGCGGGGCTGGCCGGCTCCCGGCCCGAACCGTTGGCGGCGGAGCGGCGGTCGGCGGCCCGTTGCGCTCCTCCACGCTCCCCCGGTCTCCCTCACCGCGCCGTCCCACTTGCACCTTGACGCAACCGTTGGACGGGCATCCTCACGGCAGCGTGCTCTACTGCCGCAGCACCACCCCTGCCCTTCCGTTGCACGAAGGAGACCGTGTTCATGTCGCACTCCCCGACATCCGACGGCACGCCCCCCGCTCCCGCGAACGCCGCCCCGCACGCCGCCGACCGCTCGCTGGTGGGCCGCCGATGGGTACTGGCGGGCCTCGCCGCGGCGGCCCCTGCCGTGCTCGCGGCCTGCGGCGGCCACAAGGGTGCCGCCGCCTCCCTCAGCACGCACGGCGCCGGGAAGCCCACCCCCGGGAACTCCACGGTGATCATGATCATTCGGCACGGAGAGAAGCCCGACAAGCACCACCCCGGCATCGACGAACACGGCCACGAGGACCACAAGTCGCTCACCCGGCGCGGCTGGGACCGGGCCGATGCGCTGCCCAAGCTCTTCGACCCGCCCGCGGGAAAGCCGCTCCCGGCCGGCCTCCAGCGTCCGCGCACGCTCTACGCCGCGACCGACCAGGGTCCCAACGCCGGCGCGCACCGGATGCGTCAGACCGTCACCCCGCTCGCCCACCACATGGGCCTACCGCTCAACCTCGACTTCGCCGAGTCCGAGGAGGGCAACCTCGCGAAGGCCGCGCTCGGCGCCACCGGTCCGGTCCTGATCTGCTGGGAGCACAGCCGCATCCCCGACATCGTCTCCGCGCTGGGCGCGTCCGACAGCGGCGCCCCCGACGCCTGGCCCGACCGCTTCGACCTGGTGTGGGTGTTCACTCACACCTCCGGGTCCTGGGCGTTCCATCAGGTCAACCAGCACCTGCTGCCCGGCGACGCCTGACGGTCCGCCCACACCTCGGGGTGACCTTCCCGCGCCGATCAACCCACGGGTGGACACGAACGTTCCCCCTACGCTCCGACGCCGGTGCCCGCGCGCGGTGTTGCAATGAGGAGGTGACAGCGACGGCGGCGGGCCTTCCGCCGCCGCCTCATCACCGACTCACGGGGAGCCCGACATGACAGACCCCCGCTCACTCTCGCTCCGCGCACGCCTGTCTCGGCGAGGGAGGCGTGCGCCGAGGGCCGGTCCCCTCCCCGGCGTCGGCGTCGCGGGGGTCAGCCAAGGGCCCGGTCGAGGTTGAACGCCGCGCTGATCAGGGCGAGGTGGGTGAACGCCTGGGGGAAGTTGCCGATCTGCTCCCCGGTGTGGCCGATCTCCTCGGCGAACAGGCCGAGGTGGTTGGCGTAGGTGAGCATCTTCTCGAACGCGAGCCGGGCCTCGTCGACCCGGCCGGCCCGGGAGAGCGCCTCCACGTACCAGAACGAGCAGATCGAGAAGGTGCCCTCTTCGCCCCGGAGCCCGTCGGGGCTGTGCCGGGGGTCGTAGCGGTAGACGAGGGAGTCGGAGACCAGTTCGTCGCCGAGCGCGTCCAGGGTGGACAGCCACTTCGGATCGGTCGGCGAGATGAACTTGGCCAGCGGCATCATCAGTACCGAGGCGTCCAGCACGTCGGCGCCCTCGTGTTGGACGAACGCCTGCCGCTCGGTGGACCAACCGCGCTGCATGATGCGCTGGTAGATCGCGTCGCGGGCGCCGGACCAGCGGAGCATGTCCGCGGGCAGTCCGCGGTGGAGGGCGATCCGCATGGCGCGTTCGATGGCCACCCAGCACATCAGTTGGGAGTACAGGAAGTTCTGGATCTTGCCTCGGGTCTCCCAGATGCCCTCGTCGGGCTGGTCCCAGTTGTCGCACACCCAGTCCACCAGGCCGCAGACGGTGTCCCAGTGGTCGCTGGAGAGCGGCTGCCCCCATTTGTCGTACAGGTAGAGGGAGTCGATGAGCGCACCGTAGATGTCGAGTTGGAGCTGGTCAACGGCGGCGTTGCCGATGCGCACCGGAGCCGATCCCAAATGGCCCTCCAGGTGCGGGAGTTCGGCCTCGGGAAGTTCGCTGCGGCCGTCGATGCCGTACATGATCTGGAGCGGGCCGCGCACGCAGTCCTGCAGGCAGATCTTCGTGGACAGGAAGTGCACGAAGGACTTCGCCTCGTCGGTGAAGCCGAGGCGCAGCAGGGCGTAGATGCAGAAGGCGGCGTCCCGGACCCAGGCGTAGCGGTAGTCCCAGTTGCGCTCGCCGCCGATCTGCTCGGGCAGGCTGGTGGTGGGGGCGGCGACGATGGCACCGGTCGGTGCGTAGGTGAGCAGTTTGAGGGTGAGCGCCGAGCGGTGCACCATCTCCCGCCAGCGTCCGCGGTAGCGGGAGTGGGCGAGCCAGCTGCGCCAGTAGCGCACGGTGGCGCCGAAGAGTTGCTCGGCCTCCCGCACGGCGCAGAAGCGGGGCTCGACGCCGTCGCCGATCCGGTCGAGTGCGAAGACGGCGGCCTCGCCCTCGGCGAGTGTGAAGGAGGCGCGGGCGTCGGGTCCGTCCGGTACGACGGGCACGCTGGCGGTCAGGGCCAGGGAGAGGTCAGGGGACTCGAAGACCGTCACGCCGTTGTGGTGGGTGTGGACGGTGTGGTCCTGCCGGCCGTAGTCGAAGCGGGGGGCCACCCGGACGGAGAAGGGGAGGGAGCCGCGGACGCACAGCACCCGGCGGATCAGCCGGTGCCGGTCGGCCTCGCGGGAGTCGCCGACGATCGGCATGAAGTCCTGGACCTCGCCGACGCCGTGGTCCGCGAAGAACCGGGTGATGAGGATGTTGGTGTCGGGGAAGTAGAACTGCTTGGTGCGGGCCGGCACGTCCGGGGCGAGTTCGAAGGCCCCGCCGCGCTCGGCGTCGAGGATCCCGGCGAAGACGCTCGGGGCGTCGAAGCGGGTGCAGCAGTACCAGTCGATGGTGCCGTTGGTACCGACGAGGGCGGCGGTGCGCATGTCGCCGATCAGGCCGTGTTCGGCGATCGGGACGTAGCGGGGGGCGTCGGCCCTGCTGGGGCGGAGGCTCTCGGTGGGTGCCGTCGTGGGCCCCGTGGACGTCGTCATCGATCCTCCCCTGCGCTGGGGGACGAGCAGGAGCAGTGGATTCAGGCTACCTCTGGGGCACCACGCACCGCCCGTCCGCCCGACGGCCGGCAGCGGCCGGTGCCCGGGCCGGGGCGGGCCGCGGACCGGCCCGGAAGCAGGTCGGAGGGCCGGCCCGGCGCCCACGGCGGCCGAGCCCTGGCCAAGGCCGTAAGAGAGCCGCAAATTCCGTTCGCGGGCGGCCCTGCGCCGGTGGCCGAGGCCCTAGATTCGGTGCCGGCCGGGAGACGGTCACGGACGGCGGACGCGCAGGTCAAGGGCCGTCTGATGGCGCATGCGCAGCTCCCCGTCCGACGTCTTGCGGCCTCTTCCCCGTGCCCGTCGTCCAGAAAGCACTCGCATGCCTGCTGCCCCGTCCCGTGTTTCCTCCATCCCGCAGACCGAGCCGGTGCCCGGCCCGGTCGGGGACCCCGCCCGGGGCGCGCCCGGGGGCGGCGGCCGCAGGGGGCGGCGACGGCGGGCGTCGGCCGGACTGTTCGATCCGCGGGTGCTGCTGACGGCCCTGCCGGAGGCCCTGCGCAAGCTGCATCCGCGGGTCCTGGCCGCGAATCCGGTGCTCTTCGTCGTGGCGTGCGGCTCGCTGCTGACGACGCTGTCCGCGGTGCTGGAGCCGTCGGTGTTCAGCTGGGTGATCAGTGGCTGGCTGTGGCTGACGGTCCTGTTCGCACAGCTCGCGGAGGCGGTCGCGGAGGGCCGGGGCCGGGCGCAGGCGGCGTCGCTGCGGCGGGCCCGGACGGACCTCACGGCCCGGCGGCTGCGGGACAACTGGCGGGTCGGCGTCCACCTCGACAGTGCCGTCACCGAGACGGTGCCGGCGTCCGACCTGCGGCCGTTCGACTTCGTGCTGGTGGCCGCCGGCGAGACGGTCCCGGCGGACGGCGAGGTCGTCGAGGGGGTGGCGAGCATCGACGAGTCCGCGGTGACCGGGGAGTCGGCGCCGGTGCTCCGGGAGGCCGGCGGGGACCGGTCCGGTGTGACGGGCGGGACGACGGTGCTGTCGGACCGGATCGTCGTCCGGATCACCTCGCGGGCCGGGCACTCCTTCCTGGACCGGATGATCGCGTTGGTGGAGGGGGCGGCGCGGCAGCGCACGCCGAACGAGATCGCGCTGCACATCCTGCTGGCGGCGCTGACCATCATCTTCCTCCTGGTGGTCGTCACGCTGCAGCCGATGGCGACGTACGCGGGCGCCGCCCAGCAGACGGCGGTGCTGGTGGCGTTGCTGGTGACGCTGATCCCGACGACCATCGGGGCGTTGTTGTCGGCGATCGGGATCGCCGGGATGGACCGCCTGGTGCAGCGCAACGTGGTGGCCATGTCCGGTCGTGCGGTGGAGGCCGCGGGGGACATCAACACGCTGCTGCTCGACAAGACCGGGACCATCACCCTCGGTCACCGGGAGGCGGTGGCGTTCGTGCCGCTGCCGGGGCTGGACGAGCTGGCGCTGGCCGATGCCGCCGCGTTGTCGTCGCTGTCGGACCAGACGCCGGAGGGACGTTCCGTGGTGGCCCTGGCCCGTGCGAAGTACGGACTGCGGGCACCGGACGAGGGGGAGCTGTCGTTCGTCCGGTACGTGGCGTTCAGTGCGCGGACGCGGATGAGCGGGGTGGACCTGCGCTGGTCGGACGGGTCCGGAGCGGCAGGATCCGGATCGACGGGGGCGGCCGGCGGGCCGTCCGGTGCTGCGGGCGGGCCCGAACGACCGTCGGAGTATCCGGGCGAGGTGGTGCTCCGCAAGGGGGCAGCGGCCCAGATCGTCGAATGGGTGGCGCAGCGGGGCGGTGAAGTGCCGCCGGAAGCACGGCTGTTCAGCGATGCGATCAGCGCGTCCGGCGGGACGCCGCTGCTGGTGGCGGTGGAGGATCGGCGGGGCCCGCGGGTGTTGGGGGTGGTGCATCTGAAGGACGTGGTGAAGGAGGGGATCCGGGAGCGGTTCGCCGAGCTGCGCCGGATGGGCATCCGGACGGTGATGGTCACGGGCGACAACCCGCTGACGGCCGCGGCGATCGCCCGCGAGGCGGGGGTGGACGACTACCTGGCGGAGGCCACGCCGGAGGAGAAGCTCGGCCTGATCACCCGCGAGCAGGCGGGCGGCCGGCTGGTGGCCATGACGGGTGACGGGACGAACGACGCTCCGGCGCTGGCACAGGCCGACGTCGGGGTGGCGATGAACACCGGCACCTCCGCCGCGAAGGAGGCCGGCAACATGGTCGACCTCGACTCCAACCCGACCAAGCTGATCGAGATCGTCGAGGTGGGCAAGCAACTCCTCATCACCCGCGGGGCGTTGACGACGTTCTCGATCACCAATGACGTCGCCAAGTACTTCGCGATCATTCCGGCGATGTTCACGGGGGTGTATCCGGGACTGTCCGCGCTGAACGTGATGGAGTTGCACAGTCCGACGTCGGCGATCACCTCGGCGATCATCTTCAATGCGCTGGTGATCGTGGCGCTGATCCCGTTGGCGCTGCGCGGGGTGCGCTACCGGCCGGCGTCGGCACACGACCTGTTGCGCCGCAACCTGGCGTTCTTCGGGTTGGGCGGACTGGTGGCACCGTTCGTCGGCATCAAGCTGATCGATCTGGTGATTTCGGGGATCCCGGGACTGGGGTGACGACGGCGCGACGGTCGACTTGCCCTTTAACCTCTGAGACTGTCGCGCTCGGTGATGCTCTCCGGTCGCCTGGCCGTTTTCCGGACGTCGTAGCGGGTTGTGGGGCGGTGGTTCTTCGAGCCCCCTGGCCTTCCCAGTCCGGTCCTCCCGGGAGTCCTCCACAACCAGGAAGAGGATCGCCGCCGTTCGTGGAACCGTCTCCGAGACGGTTCCACGAACAGCAGCGTTGGGACGACCTCCTACCCGCCATCGGTGCGGCGACCTGCGGTCTCAGGAGTCAGAGCAGGCTTTCAGCGGCCGAACCGCGACTGCAACTGCTCAGGGAGACGTTCGCCCTGGATCCGAATGTCGGCCGCGGCCTCTTCGATCCGATGCAGGTCGCCGGTCGTCAGCTCGACGTCGAGTGCGCCCAGGTTCTCTTCTAGGCGGTGCAGCTTGGTGGTGCCGGGGATCGGCACGAACCACGGTTTCTGCGCCAACACCCAGGCGAGAGCGATCTGGGCCGGCGTGGCCCCCTTGTCGTCGGCAATCTGCTGCAGCAGGTCGACCAGCACCTGGTTGGCTTCCCGTGCTTCAGGGCTGAAGCGCGGAAGCAGGCGGCGGAGGTCGTTGTCGGCCAGCGACGTGCTGGAATCGATCTTGCCGGTCAAAAATCCTTTGCCGAGCGGGCTGTAGGGCACCAGACCGATGCCCAGTTCCTCCAAGGTCGGAATGATTTCGGTTTCGTGCTCGCGCATCCAGAGCGAATACTCGCTTTGCAGTGCCGTTACCGGCTGCACGGCGTGGGCACGACGAATCGTCGCGGCACCGGCCTCGGACAGGCCGAAGTGCTTTACCTTGCCTTCGGCGATCAGCTCCTTGACCGTGCCGGCCACGTCTTCAATGGGCACGTTGGGGTCGACGCGGTGTTGGTAGAGCAGGTCGATGCTTTCGGTTCGAAGACGCTTGAGCGAGGCCTCGGTCACTCGGCGGATCTGCTCGGGTCTGCTGTCGACCCCGGACATCGGGGTCGGCCCGTGCTCGCCGTGCTTGATTCCAAACTTCGTGGCGATCACCACTTGGTCGCGGACCGGTGCCAGCGCCTGACCGACCAGGTCCTCATTGGTAAAAGGGCCGTAGACTTCGGCGGTGTCGAAGAAGGTCACGCCGTGGTCAACGGCCGCCCGCAGCAGCTTCGTCATCTCGGCTGTGTCTTGCGGCTGACCGTAGAAGAAACTCATGCCCATGCAGCCGAGCCCGAGAGCCGAGACTTCGAGGTCTTGCCCTAGTTTGCGTTGTTGCATTAGAGATGCTCCTGGGATATCGATCGCCTGGCTCCCGCCTATTTTGCGTTCAGCCGGGATCCGGCACAGAAGTTAGACAGCCTTCCGGGACGCCGCCGAAACCCTAGCGATACAGGAATTCCCTCAACGCTATGACCTTGGAGTGCACTCCAAGCAAGCGGAACAGGCAAGAGGGCGTTTTCTCCCGTCGTTTCATCCCGAATTCTCGTCATTTAACGATCAGTGTTGGCTCCCCCTGGTTTCGTGCCGACGTTGTGATGGGCGGGGCGGCTGCATGCCTCGCCGGCCACGAGGAAGCGGCCCACGTCGTGACGGACCGCCGGACGGCGGTTCTTCGAGCCAAGTAACCCTCCTGGCGCGGGCGTTGAGGGTTTCGGTGCGCTGGCAGGAGAGCCGGTCTTCGTGCGCGGGTTTCTGAACCGCCGTCGGCGGCGACATCGGCACCGGACTCCAGGCGGGCCGCGTCCAGCACCGCCGTCCACGACGTGCGGCCCGTCTCCAACGCGGCCACGATCGAGCACGGCCAGCCGGGCGCCAACCGGTGTTTGCCCTCACCCCGGCCGAATGTGTGGCGGAAGGCCCGGTCAGGGCAGGTGCTGGCGGCCGGCCGCAGCCACGGCGAGACATCTGCGGCGAGCACGATCCGACCGCCCGAAGCCCTCGGCAACGGCGTCACCTCCAGAGCGCGACGCAGCGGCGGTGTTCCGGAGCGAGCGCCAGGTCGACGAGCGTCCGCACCGGGACCAAGTTCAAGCCGCGTCCGACCCTGGACCTCAAACGACAAGGTCAGTACCTGTCTCCGAACTGGTCTCGGTATGACGGTCTGTGGCGTTCCGGTGTTTACCCAGCTCAGAATTCGAACGGAGGGGTTTGGGTGACGAGCAGGGGCCGCCGGCCGCGTGCGCACAAGGGGCAACGCCATGGCCCAAGCCGTCGGTCGGACGTTAGTGTTGCCGCCCATGGGCGCAGTGGTCGTCACCGTCATGGCAGGATTCGCCGGGTACCTCGTCACCTACCTCAACAACCTGCGGCTGACGCAGCGACAGGAACGGCTGGCGCGGGTGAACCGCCAACTCTCCGAGTTCTACGGGCCGCTTCTCGCACTGGTCGAGGTCAACAGCCGCCTTTACCACGCGTTCAGCGAGAAACACCCCCGCCCCGAAGGACGCGAGCCGCTGTCCCACCGGGACGAGCAGGACGCATGGCGGCTGTGGATCACCACCGTCTTCCTGCCCACCCACCGCGCCATCCGCGACCTCGTCAACACCAAAGCGGACCTGATGGACGAAGCCGATATGCCGCCCCTCCTGTTGGAGGTCTACGCGCACGCAGCCTGGCACGAACTGTCCGCCGCGAAATGGGAAGCCGGGGACCTGACCATCGAGCACCCACCCCGCGCGTTCCCGGCGACCGCGATACGCGCCTACGCCCGCGAGAACTTCGCACGACTCAAGTCCGAGCAGACAGCCCTCCTCGGACGGCGACTCAGGCAAGGCAGGCGCACTGTCACGCGTCGTCGCTAGGGCCTGTCCGGCGGATCACGTGGTCACTAGGCTGCGGTGATGGAACGCGTAACCGACGTGCCCGAAAATCCCGCCCGGTCTGCGGAACCGGCCCAGGTGAATGACTACGACAGCTTTGCCGAGGCGTACTCGGCCGAGAACGAGAACAACCTCGTGAACGCGTACTACGAGCGGCCGGCGATGCTGGCCCTCGCCGGCGACGTGGCCGACCACCGGATCCTGGACGCTGGCTGCGGGTCGGGCACCCTGTCCGCTGCACTGCGCGATCGCGGTGCTGTCGTCACCGGTATCGACGCCAGCGCCGGCATGCTGTCGCTGGCAAGGCGGCGGCTGGGTGACGACGCGGCCCTGCATGTGGTCGACCTGCGCGACCGCCTGCCGTTCGCCGACGGTGCGTTCGACGACGTGGTGGCGTCGCTGGTGCTGCACTACCTGGAGGACTGGGGGCCGACGCTGGCCGAGTTGCGGCGGGTACTCAAGCCCGGCGGCCGACTGATCGCGTCGGTGGACCACCCTTTTGTGGCTTACACGATCCAGGATCCCCGACCCGACTACTTCGCGAACTCCAGCTATTCCTTCGATTGGACGTTCAACGGGCAGTCCGCCCCGATGAAGTTCTGGCGCAAGCCACTGCACACGATGACCGATGCCTTCACCACAGCCGGCTTCCGCCTTTCCGCCATCAGCGAGCCGCAGCCCGACCCGGCCGCCCGTGAGCTGTTCCCCGACGCCTTCCATGACCTTTCCACCAAAACCTGTTTCCTGTTCTTCGTCGTCGAGGTACCGCTGTCGGCTGCGGGCTCGGACGAGTAGCAGTCGGCGGATCACGACCGAAGCCGGAGTCGGATCGAGGCGATGGTGACGGTGCCGTGGAAGATGCAGGCGCGTTTGTCGAACCTCGTGGCCACTGCCCGGAAGTTCTGTGGCGCGTTGATCGTCCGCTCCACTGCGGTCCTGCGCCTGTAGGTCGTCTTGGCAAAGCCGGTGGGGCGACCGCCCTTGCTGCCGCGAGCTTGGCGATTGGCCCGCTGATTCTGGGTTCGGGGATGGTGTGCCTGGTCTGGCGTCGTCGCAGGAAGTGGCGATTGTGGCGGGAGGAGTACGCCTTGTCGCCGCCGAGGTGGTCTGGCCGCGTGCGCGGGTGTCCGCCACCGAGGCGGCCAACACGGATGCGTTCCATGACAGGGATGAGCTGCGGGGCGTCGCTCCACTGGCCCAGAGTGATCAGCAGCGCCAGGGGACGGCGTCCGCCCTCACCGGTGAGGTGGATCTTGCAGGTCAGGCCGCCCCGGGAGCGGCCGAGTCCCTCGTCGCGCCGGCGCTGCGGGGGTGTACGTCTTTCCCCGGCACTCGTGGCGACTTCCTACGGACCTCGGCGGCGTGATGACGGGCCCGGTGCAGGAGGTCGAATCAACGCTCACCACCGACCGGGCGATCGGGCCTTCCGCATCGGCGTCGGTCAGGACTGCCGCCAAGCTCATGTCTCACGCGCCGTCCGCCGACCAGCGTCTATGCCGTTCGTACACCGTCCTCCACGGACCGAAACGCACAGGTAGGTCCCGTCACGGCACCCCCGTGCGCAGTCGGAACGGGATTCCCTTGACGAACCTGCGGTGGTCGGCCCAACAGTCGCCGCGCCAACCGGACTTCGGTAGATTCGGCTTGAGCCGGACCCACTCCTCATGTGCTGAATCTCCCCGACGCGACCGGGTGCTGCCGTCACTGACTGTCAGACAGGCCCTGTACTGGTCACGCACACGGACAGCCGTCGTGGTGGTGGTGCGAGAAGTGGGCGGGCTTGACGGCCCGGTGGTCTCTGGGTGGCGCTGCTGACCGTCAGTGCCGAGTGGAGGAGTCTCGGTGAGCCTCGCGGGAGGCAGGCTGCTACTCAAAACCCGCGATCGAAGAAAGCACTCAGCCGACATGGACCCGAGGCCGGCGGCTGCGGTCTGGTTCGGCCTCGCGGAGCACTTCTCGGGTGACGGGGGCGACCTCCCCCTGGCCGAAGAGGAAGAAGCGCAGGAACTGCGCGAAGGGGTTGCCCTCGGTCCACTCGAAGTAGATGTGCGGGCGCTGCTTGGTGGTGTCGCGGACGTACAGGAGCAGGGCGGCCAGGGCGTTGGAGACGGCGGCGCTCTCCAGGCAGAGCACGCGGTAGCGGTTGTGCATGACGTAGCCGCGCACGTGGAGTTCGCTTTCGAATTCGGACGGGTCCTTGATGGTGACCTCGACGAACACCAGGTCGTCCTCCGGCGGGATGTCGTTGTCGGCGCGGATCTGCTGGGCCTTGTCCCGGTACTCGGCGTAGTCGCGCCGGTCCGGCTCGTTGGCGATGAAGCGGATGCGGCGCTGGGCGATGTCGCGGACGAAGCGGGCGGCGGTGTCGTCGAGGATCACTTCGCTGACGCGCAGTTCGAAGGCGCGGGCGAGCCGTGAACCGAACGAGAGCAGGATGATGCCGGCGATGAAACAGGCACCGATCTTCACGCCGTCCGGCCGCTCGATGACGTTGGTGACGGTGGTGTAGAGGAAGACCACCGCGATCACCGCGAATCCGATGGTCCAGCCGTGCTGCTCGGCGCGCCGGGCGGCGATCGTCACCGCGATCGCCGCGGAGCTGATGAGGACGAGGACGCCGGTGGCGTAGGCGCTGCCCTGCGCGTCGACGTTGGCGTCGAAGATCCAGGTGACCAGGAAGGCGACGGCCGTGAAGACCAGCACCATCGGCCGGACCGCGCGGGCCCAGTGCGGCGCCATGCCGTAGCGCGGGAGGTATTGCGGCATCAGGTTCAGCAGGCCGGCCATGGCGGAGGCGCCGGCGAACCAGAGGATGGCGATGGTCGAGACGTCGTAGACGGTGCCGAAGGCGGAGCCGAGGTACTCGTGCGCGAGGTACGCGAGGGCCCGGCCGTTGGCGGGTCCGCCGGGTCGGAACGCGGCGGCGGGGATGAGGAGGGTGGTGACGAAGCTGGTGATGATCAGGAAGACGCTCATGATGACGGCGGCGGTGGTGAGCAGCTTCTTGGCGCCCCGGATCCGCCCGGTGGGGCGTTCTTCGGTGTCGTCGGGGTCGCCCTCGATGTGGGGCATGACCGCGACGCCGGTCTCGAATCCGGAGAGGCCGAGGGCGAGTTTCGGGAAGACGATGAGGGCCACCGCGATCATGGCCGGAATGCTGCCGTGTTGGACGGTCAAGGCCCGCGTCCAGTCGGTGACCACGTGCCCGGTGGTGACCACGTGCCAGATCGCGACGGCCGCGACGACCGCGTTGAGGGCCAGGTAGACGCCGACGAGGACGAAGGCCACCCCGATCGCTTCGAGGAACCCCTTGAGGAAGACGGCACCGAGCAGCGCGACGAGGATCAACGTGACGACCATCTGGCGGCCCTGGAGCGCGCTGTGGACGTGCGGGTTCTCGACGAGGTGGGTGGCGGCGTCGGCGGCGGACAGGGTGATGGTGATCAGGAAGTCGGTGGCGGCGAAGCCGAGCAGGGTGAGGACGAACAGCTTGCCCTTCCAGAAGGACAGCAGCCGTTCCAGCATCGCGATCGAACCCTGGCCGTGCGGGCTCTCCGTGGCGACGCGGCGGTACACGGGCAGCGCGCCGGCGAGGGTGACCAGGACGAGGACGAGGGTCGCCACGGGTGAGAGCAGACCGGCGGCGAGGGCGGCGATGCCGGGCTGGTAGCCGAGGGTGGAGAAGTAGTCGACGCCGGTCAGGCACATCACCCGCCACCAGCGTTGTCCGTGGTGACCGGTCTCCGGCGCGGCGGGCTGGTGCTTGCCCATGTCGGCGACCCCTTGCAGCATCCAGGCGCGCAGGCGGTGCCGCGCCATGGGCCCGGAGCCAGCACCGGTGGGGGTGGGGGCGGCCATCGTGAGCTCCTGTCGTACACCGAAAGGATCCGGCCAGTGTTGCGGCGGCGGATTCAGCGTACGCACTTCCGTGCCCCGGGCCGCGGCGCTCGGGGTCTCGGTGGGCTCGTGTCTCCGGTGGCCCGGTGTCCGCGGTCGAGCCGGCACCGGACCGCCGCAACGTTCCGAGCGCACGGCACCCGCTCAAACGCCGACGGCCCGAAGACCACCAATTCGATGGAACCGACTCGCTCTTCGCCCCGGTCCGCCGCGGAGTCCTTGGAGGATCGCGGGACGAGGAGGGGTCCTGGCCGAAAGGGATGCGGGAGGCGGAATGGCAGGGGCATGGCTGCGGGGCGGGGCGGCGGCGGCCGCGGTGTGCGGGGCGGTGTGCGGGGCGGTGCTGGCCGCTGTTCCGTCGGCGACGGCGATGGCGGGCCGGCCGGTGCCGGACACCCGCATCGTCGGCGGGGGGAACGCGGACGTGCGGGACGTGCCGTGGCAGGTGTCGCTGCGCAACCGCGGGGGCCACATCTGCGGCGGTTCGATCGTCCGCGCCGATGCGGTGGTGACCGCGGCCCACTGCACCGTGGGGGCGCCACCGGGGTCGCTGAGTGTCCGGGCGGGCAGCGCCGCCCGTGGTTCGGGCGGGCAGGTGGTCCGGGTGGCCCGGGTGTTGCGGCACCCGAAGTACGACGCCGCCACGATCGACTACGACGTGGCGGTGCTGGTCCTGGCGTCCCCGCTCCGGTTCGGTGACGGAGTGCGGGCGGTCCCGTTGGTGCCGGCGGGCAGCGAGCCCTCGGCGGGCACCCCGGCGACGGTCACCGGTTGGGGCGCGACCCGGGACGGCGGCGCGCTGCCGGAGCGGCTGCGGCGGGTCGACGTGCCCAAGCTCAGCGACGCCTACTGCAAGGGCGCCTACGGACCGTCCTCGATCACCCCGCGGATGACGTGCTACGGCTACCAGGAGGGCCGCAAGGACGCCTGCCAGGGCGACAGCGGAGGGCCGCTGGTGGTGGACGGGCGCCTGGCGGGCATCGCGTCGTGGGGCTCGGGGTGCGCCGCGCCCGGGCACCCGGGGGTCTACACCAAGGTCAGCGATCCGGCGATCCACGACTACATCACGCGGTCGTAGCGCGGACCCGGCGCCTATGCTGACGCGGTGTTCGCACCCGAAGGTCCCACGTTCCGTGAGCTCGCCGTCCAGGCACTGTCGTCCGTCGAGCGGGGCTACGACCTGCTCGCCCCGAAGTTCGACCGGACGCCGTTCCGGACACCGGAGGTGGTGCTGGAGCCGGTGGTCCGGGAGTTGCGCGAGCTGGGGCCGTTCAGCGCCGGGCTGGACCTGTGCTGCGGTACGGGCGCGGGGATGGAGGTCCTGCGGCAGGTGTGCCGGGAGCGGGTGACCGGCGTCGACATCAGTGCGGGCATGCTCGCGGTCGGACGGGCCCGCGCGTCGGAGGCGGAACGGGACGGGGCGGGACCGCGCCTGGAGTGGGTGCGGGCGGACGCGCGGGCGCTGCCGTTCGGCCCGGCCTTCGACGTCGTGGTGAGCTTCGGGGCGTTCGGGCACTTCCTGCCGCGGGCGCGACCGGGGTTGTTCGCCCAGGTCGGCTCGGTGCTGCGGCCCGGCGGCCGGTTCGTGTTCCCGGTGCTGGCGCCCGCCCGGCCGGGCTCGCCGTTGTACTGGGCGCTGTGGGGTTTCGACGCGGCGATGCGAGTCCGCAACGCGCTGTGGCGCCCGCCGTTCGTCATGTACTACCGGGGCTTCCGCCTGGCCGAGGTGCGGGCCGAGTTGGGGCGGGCCGGGTTCGCGGTGGAGTTGCGGGCGCTGCCGGAACTGGGCCGCCGGCCGGACGGCAGTCCCCGGTGCCGCCTGGTGGTGGCGACGCGGGTGGGTGCACCGGCCGACTGAGCGGTGGCGGGGACCCTCCGTGCCCGACTGGACGCGCCAGTGGCCGACCGCAGCGGACGTCCAGGCGGCGGCGGGCGGCGGGCGGCGGGCGGCGGCATGAAGGAAACGTGTACATACTCAATTGTGACTGTTGCGTGGGTAACCTTTGGCCAACTCCTGGGCTGGGTAGGGTTGTTCGCATGCCGCAGCACGACGTCGCACCGTTGCCGGAGGTCGCCGATCATGCGCCACGCCACCTGGTCACGTTTGTGTCGTTGAGTCCTTCGTGAGCTCATATCCGGACCCCTCGTTCACCGGCGCAGCCACCTGTGACCTGTGCCATTACCGCCGTCCCGCCATCGACGCGCCCCCCGTGGCGGTGCGCCGGCCGGCCGGTCCGGAACGGCGTCAGGTGCGGTTGTGCGCACCGTGCGGTGAGGACCGCCCCGGCCGACGGCGTCGCGAGCTGATCGAGGAGGACTTCAGCTGGCAGGCGATGTCCCGTCAGGCCCACGACCTGGCGGACGCGTACACCGCGGGTCGCTGGCTGCCCTACGAGGACGAACACCGCTGGGCGCTGGTCCTGGCCCGCACGTACTGGACGCGGGCGGCGCTGGAGGCCGCGTTGCGCGACCCCAACCCCTACCTCCGGGCCGGCCGGCTGGTCCGGGTGGTGGAGCCGCTCCCCCGCGTCCTCGCCGTCGTGGGCCCCGGAGACCGCGCGCTGCGGCCGGTCCAGGCCCTGCTCGACACCCTCGCCGTACGGTCCGCCCGGTCCTGACGCACCGCGTCGACCGCGCCGCGCCCGTGCCGAACGCGCCGTGCGGGCACACCGCCGGCCTGCGCCATGCGGCGGACCGACCGGCCGCGCCGGTGCGCCGGGCGGCACGCCCCGGCCCGGCTTGCGACGATGGGCGTCCGCCGGTCCCCGGACGTTCCCCACCGCACGGAGCCGCCATGTCCGCCAGCACCGATCTGCTCGTCGACGCCTTCGGCCGGATCCGCGAGGTCGTCGAGGAGGTGGTGGACGGCCTCGGCCCCGAGGAACTCGACAGCCGCCCCGACGGACGGGCCAATTCCATCGCCTGGCTGGTCTGGCACCTCACCCGGGTCCAGGACGACCACGTCGCCGGGGTGGCCGGCACCGAGCAGATCTGGACCGCCGACGAGTGGTACGAGGCGTTCGGGCTGCCGTTCCCCGAGGCCGACATCGGCTACGGGCACTCCCGGAAGGACGTCGCGAAGGTCCGGGGCCTGAGCGCCGAGCTGCTGACGGGCTATCACGCCGCCGTGCACGAGAGCACCGCGCGGTTCCTCGCCACGCTCGCCGTGAAGGACCTCGGCCGGGTCGTCGACCGGGGTTGGTCGCCGCCGGTCACCCTGGGCGTCCGGCTGGTCAGCGTGGTCTCGGACGACCTGCAGCACGCGGGCCAGGCCGCCTATGTGCGGGGCCTGTTGGGTCGGTGACCTCGGGCGGGGAGGGCTCAGCGTCGAGGGGGCAGGCGGTGCAGCACGACCTCGGTGAGCCGGCCGCCGGTGATCTCGGCGGTCACGTACGTGCAGGCGGGCTGCCGGCGGCGGTCCGTCGGGGAACCGGGGTTCAACAGGCGCAGGCCCGTCTCCGTCGTGGTGTCCCACGGGATGTGGCTGTGTCCGAAGACGAGCACGTCGAGGTCGGGGAAGCGCTCGGCGCAGCGGTGTTCCCGGCCCCGGGCGGGGCCGGTCTCGTGCACCACGCCGAGGCGCAGTCCGTCCAGGTCCGCGCGGGCCACCTCCGGCAGCCGGGCGCGCAGTTCCGGGCCGTCGTTGTTGCCGTGGACCGCGATCAGCCGGCGGGCCCGGGCCCGGAGCAGGTCCAGGGTGGCGAGGTCGGTCCAGTCGCCGGCGTGCACCACGACGTCGGCGTGCGGTACGGCGTCGAGCAGGTGCGGCGGCAGGGCCTTGGCGCGTCGCGGGACGTGGGTGTCGGAGGTGACCAGGAGGCGCAGCGGCACGGGTCAGCGCTCCTGGGCGGTGGGCCGGACCATGATTTCGTTGACGGCCACCCGGGCCGGTTGGGTGACCATGAAGGCGATGGCGCGGGCGACGTCGTCGGCGTGCAGCCAGGCGTCCCGGGGCAGGCCGTGGGCCGACGCGGCCTGACCGCCGAGGGTCATCTCGGTGGTGGTCATGCCGGGTTCGACCAGTCCGACGCGGACGCCTCGACCGGTCACCTCCTGGCGCAGGGACTCGCTGAAGGAGCACACCGCGTGCTTGGTGGCGGAGTAGACGCTGTTGTCCTTGCGGGGCACTCGGCCGGCGACGGAGCTGACGGTGACCAGGTCGGCGACCCCGCGCGGGCCGGACCCGGCCGCGCGCAGCAGGTGCGGGAGCGCGGCGTGCGACATCCGTAGGACGGCCCTGAGGTTGAGGTCGACCATCCGGTCCCAGTCGTCGGGGTCGCCGTCCTCGACGGCGGCGCGGGCGCCGTAGCCGGCGTTGTTGACCAGTACGTCCAGGCGGCCGAGGCGTTCCACGGTCCGTTCGACGGCCTGCCGGGTCTGTTCCGCGTCGCTGAGGTCGGCGGCCAGGGCGACGGCCGGGCCGCCGCCCTGCGCGGTGATCGTCTCCGTCAACGCGTGCAGGCGGTCGGCCCGGCGGGCGATCAGGGCGAGGGAGCAGCCCTCGCGGGCCAGTGCCAGTGCGGTGGCGGCGCCGATGCCGCTGGAGGCGCCGGTCACCAGGGCGACGCTGCCGGTGAGCGCCGTGCTGGTGCTGTGGTCCGCGGTCGTCGGGGTGTCGGTGCTGCCCGTGGCCATGGTGGTCGCGCGCTCCTCGTCGTCGGTGCTGCCCCGTGTCGGTCGCGGAACGTTTACCCCTCAGGGCGTCGGAAGCATCACCGTTCCCTCGCGTTCCGCAGCGGCGCGGGCCCGACGGATCGGCGGCCCGAAGACTGGCCGTGGCGCGGTGCGGGTGCCCGAACAGCGGGTATCACCCGGGGGAATCCGCTTCTCACGCTCTCAGGAGCCGCTCATGAAGCACACCCATCCCCTGCCCGGTGACATCGGGCTCACCCAGATATCCGGTGTCACCGGCCGGTTGATCCGCTTCGGCCAGTGGATCAACGGAGACGGCTTCGCCGACTACGAACACGCCTTCCTGGTACTGCCCGGTGACCGGTTGTTGGAGGCCGAGCCGGGCGGCGCCCGCATCCGCCAGCTCACCGAGTACGACGGTTCCGACGTGCTGTATGTATGCCCGAAGCGGCTCACCGAGCAGCAGCGCGAGGGCATCTGCGCGGCCGCCGACCGGTACGTGGGCGTGCCGTACAGCTTCCTCGACTACGCGGCGATCGCAACCCACCGCTTCCACCTGCCCGTTCCGGGCTTGCGCCGCTACGTTGCCAGCACCCGGCACATGATCTGCTCCCAGCTCGTCGACCAGTGCTACCAGGACGCGGGCGTCCACCTCTTCGCGGACGGCCGCTGGCCCGGCTACGTGACGCCGATGGCCCTGTACACCCTGCTGGCCAGCTGAGGCGGGCGGCCCGGGCGGCCCGGCGCGCGGTGACGGCCGGGGTCGTGCGGTGCCGCCGTCCTGCGGGGTGCGGGCGTGCCGGCCGCAGCGGCGGCACGCCCGCGGGACCGCTCAGGTACCGGGCTTGCGCCCGTAGACGTAGACGTCGTCGCCGTTGTGCAGCAGCGACCAGTACTTCTTCGCGTCGTTGGTGCGCATGTTGACGCAGCCGTGCGAGCCGGGGGCGGACCAGACGCTGCCGCTGATGGCGTGGAACGCCTCACCGCCGTCGAAGAACTGGCTGTACGGCATGGGCGTGTGGTAGATGGTCGACACGTGGTTCAGGTGCCGCCAGTACACGCGCTTGAGGCCGGTGCGGGTCGCGCCGCCCTTGCGGCCGGTGCGGACGGGTACCGGGCCGTACACCAGCCGTCGGCCGTCCTGGATCCAGCTGATCTGCCGGGTCAGGTCGACGCAGGCGATACGGCCCTTGTTGGTGGGGCACTTGTGGGCGCTGTTCGGGTTGCGGCCGGCGGCCCGCTGCTTGGCCACCACCTGCATCACGCTCCAGGTGACCGGGCCGGCGTAGCCGTAGTTCGGGGTGATGCCGTGGCTGTTCTGGAAGGCCCGGATGGCGCGGCAGTCGGACGTCGACTGCCGACCGTCGACCTTGAGTCCGAGGAACCGCTCGGCCTGGCTCTGGTAGGGGCCGCGGAGTCCGTGGCAGCCCGAGTCGGCGGCTTGGGCGGGCGAGCTCAGGGCGACCGTCAGCGGGAGGGTGAGGGAGGTCAGGGCGAGCGCTGCGCCCGCTCGGCGGCCGAGGGCGCCGGCCGCGGGTCTGCTGAGTCGGAAGGGTATGCGTCGCTTCATGTCCAGTAGGACTCCCGGCTCCGCACGGTGGTTGCGGTCGGGGGCGGGCGGCAGCACCTTACGCGCCAAGGAATCCGGTGGGTCGGGAGCCGGGGATTCCACTCACGGTGCGGCTTCGTCCGTCGCGGTGCGGGGAGTTGATGACCGATATCCAACGCCGTTCGAGGTCCGGAACGTGCCGTGGCGTGCCGGATCGGAGAAACAGGTGACTGGCGCCCTTCGCGGGTGGACCAGATGAAGTGCCGTGTTTCCTCCCGAGCCGCGACAGTCATGGGGATACGGGGCTGATCTCCGGAACGGTGCCCGCGCAAGGGTTCGTTGACGCCGCGGAAGCGTGCCGCCTAGAGTCCGCACGATCACCAGGATGCGATACGAGCGTTCCACCATGTGGAACACCTCGTGGGAAGCGTGCGTTTCGCATCCGTTTGACCGGCGGCGAAAGTGAGGGGCGAGATGCACGAGGCCGAGGCGATGGGTCCGATTTCGGCGGCCACGGACCGCTTCGTGAAGACCGTCGCGGCACTCGCCGACGCAGACGTCGCTGGCACGACGCTGGTGCCGCCGTGGACCCGCGGCCATGTGATCACCCATGTGGCGCGCGCCACCGACAGCCTCTGCCGGCTGCTCACCTGGGCCCGTACCGGAGTGGAGACCCCGCAGTACGCGAGCATGGACGCCCGGGCCGCGGAGATCGAGGCCGGTGCCCGGCGCCCGGTCCGCGAACTGGTCGCCGACGTCCAGGCGAGCGCCGAGCGCTTCGACCACGCCGTACGGGCCCTGCCCGACGCGGCCTGGAGCTACGAGGTCCGCATGCGCACCGGTGAACTGCGCACACCGGCCGCCCTCCTGCCCACCCGGCTGCGCGAACTCGAAGTGCACCACGTCGACTTGGCCGCCGGCTACGCCTTCGCCGACGTGCCGCCGGAGGCCGCCCGCTGGATCATCGACGACCTCTTCGCGGCACAGCGGCGACGCACCGGCATCGCACCCCTGCGGATCGCGGCGTCCGATACCGACCTGGCCCTGGAACTGGGCGTCGGCGGACCGACCGTGACGGGTCCCCAGGCCGAGCTCCTCGGCTGGCTGACCGGCCGCACCACCGGCGCCGGCCTGTCGTCGTCCGAGCCCGGCCCGGTCCCCCGGGCGCCGTACTGGGTCTGACCGCCGCCGTCGAGGACGGCGGTCACGACCGCGTTCCCTCCCCGGTCACCGGCGGGCGTCGCCCCGCTGGCGTGGCTGCCGGTGGCACGGGGAGGGCGGATGCGCCCGGGCGCCCGTCACTGGCCCACCCGCCCGTCGATGCATTCGCGGAGCAGGTCGGCCTGGCCGCAGTGCCGGGCGTACTCCTCGATCCGGTGGACCAGCAGCTCGCGGATCGCGAACTTGTCCTTCCCCACCCGCTCGCCCAGGTCCGGGTGCGCGGCCAGCGCCGCGTCGGTCGCGGCCTGCTCGCGCTCCAGGTCGACGTAGGCGGCGTCGACCACGGCCTGTTCGCCGACGGCCCCGTCGAAGTCCCCGTCGCGCACGCCGTACAGCTTCGGCAGCGGGTCCCCCTCGCCGAGCCAGCCGCGCCAGTCCCGTTCCACCTCGGCGAGGTGGCGGACCAGGCCGAGCAGCGACAGCGTCGAGGGCGGGACCGAGCGCCGGGCCAGTTGCTCCGGGTCCAGGCCCTCGCACTTCATCCGCAGGGTCATCCGGTAGTTCGTCAGGAAGTCCTTCAGGGTGGCGAGTTCGCCGTCCGGGACGGGGCCGCCGTTGTCGCGGGGATCGTCGTCGGGGTCGGCCCACATGTCGGGGTACACGGTCGCCTGGGTCCATCGTGCGGGTTGGTCGGTCATGCACGGCATGGTGGCCCGGGGCGGCCCGGGTTGGCCACCGAGTTCTCGTGCCGAGGCGGCGCCGGCACCGTCAGGCCGTGCACCGGCGGAACGCGCCGTACTGGAGCGCGGCGAAGCCGCCCACCACGACGCCCTGCAACGGAATCCACACCGTGCCCGCGGTGCTGGCGTCGAACCAGAGGGCCGGCGCGACGAGGCTCGACACGGCCCAGACCACGTTGGCCAGCACCACCAGCCGCACGGCGAGGGCGGGTTGCCGCGCCCGCACCGCGAGCACTCCCACCGCCGCCCCGTACGCCGTCAAGAACGCTCCGAGCCCGGCCAGCAGGCCCGGATCGACACCGATCAGGCGGCCCACGGGACCGGGGGCGAGGAGGTAGGCCAACCCGTTGGCCCCGGTGACGACCGCGTCGAGCGCCAGGAAGCGGCGCAGCCAGGTGGCGGGACCGGTCGTCGTGGGGGCGCCCTGCGTCGCGGCGAGCTTGACCGAGGTCATGACATCACTCCTTGGAGAACTATCCGTCTGTGGCCGGAATGCGCGGTTGTGGTGGCCCTCGTCCTTTGAATTGGGTCACGCACCTGCGACGGCAAGCCTGCCGGCCGCGGCGCACCGGATCGATTACCGGAGAGGTAATGCCGAGGTCATCGACGATCCGTGGCGAAGGCGTCGCCGCCGACGCGGGAGGATTGCTACCGTGGTGGGGCGGACGGCGCGGATGCATTCCTCCGCGCCCGCAGGTCAGGTGGAGGATCCGATGAGCAGTTCCGGTCGGTCGTGGACGGTCGACGGCATCTCCCACGCCCTGCCGCATTCCGAGTTGCGGGCGACGTTCATGCGGGAGATCGGCTTCACCGACGTCCGCGAGCTACCGGCCGTCCTGAACCGTTGGGTGAAGTTCATCGAGACCTTCGAAGCCGACCGCGAGCGGGTCGAGCACCTGCGCACGTCGTTCTGCGGGGCCGGGAACCTCCCCTCCACCTACCGTGCGGGGCTGATCGACGTGAGCGCCGAGGAGTTGCGTTCCGCCGCCGGCGAGAGCGGTGCGCACGGGTGGGGCGCCGCGTGACCTACCGGCTCCACCTCGACCCCGCCCTCCACGCCACCTACAAGTCCCTCCCGGACGAGGCGCGTCAGGACCTCTCGGTGCTCCTGCTGGACGCGCTGGTCGACCCGCCCTCGTACTCCGAGCCCTACGGGACCGATGACGGGGTGATGCGGACCATCGCCCGCAGCCACGTCGCCGGCGTCATCCTCATCGGCGACACCGAGATCACGCTCGTCCAACTCACCTACGCGGGCTGAGGGACCGGCGTGGCGACGGGCTGACGGGCCGGTCCGCGCCGCCCGCGCGCGCCGTCAGGCCAGGTCCAGGAGTTGCTCGTAGAAGCCGCCGAACTGCCGTGCGCGGTCGACGAAGTGAAGTTCGAGGATCCAGTGGCAGGCCCGTCCGGCCCGGTCGGTGCGGCGCAACGGTGAGGTGTTGTCCGGGGTGATGTAGGACTCGGACTTGGCGCCGTCGTTGGTCTCGTGGGGGAACTCGCCGACCAGGTGGCCGGTGTGCCAGATGCCGATCTCCCATCCGGCCTCGGCGGCCAGTTCCTCGACGGTCCGGTACAGGCGGGCGCCGGTCATGGTGTCGTCGGACTGGAAGGCGGCGCGGCCGGCGTCGAAGATGCGGGGCAGGTCGGCCAGGAGGCGGTGCTTGTCGGGGTCCTGACCGAAGACGTAGGTGCGGCCGAAGTCGGCTTCGTACTCCTCGAAGATCGGGCCGAAGTCGGCGAAGGCGACGTCTTCCTCGCCGATGACGCGGTCCGGTGGGTTGTCGCGGTAGGGCGCCAGCGTGTTGGGGCCGGAGCGGATGATCCGCTTGTGCCAGTGCTTGGTGGTGCCGAACATCTCGTTCGCCAGGTCGCGGACGTGGTCGCTGACCTCCCGCTCCCCCCGTCCGGGCGCCACGATCCCGCGCGCCTCCACCTCGGCGAACAGCGCGATGGCCTTCTCCTGCGCGGCGACCAGACCCGCGATCCGTGCCTCTTCGGTGTCCGTCATGCCGATCCCTCCTCGTCATCGGCGCCCGTCAAATGGCGCTTTCGTATCGGTAGTTGACTGGTGATGCGGATGTGCCCGTTGGTGCTTGACGGGCGCGGGAGTTCGGGGCCGTGGCCGCTAGGGGGCGTCGTCCTCTTCGTAGGCGTGGCGCTTCCCGGCCCAGGGGTCGGCGGTGTTGTGGTAGCCGCGTTCCTCCCAGAAGCCGCGCCGGTCCCGGGTCATGTACTCGATGCCGCGCAGCCACTTCGGCCCCTTGTAGCCGTAGAGGTGCGGGACGACCAGGCGCAGGGGCGCGCCGTGTTCGGCGGTGAGCGGCTCCCCGTCGTGGTGGGTGGCCATCACGGTGGTGTCCGCGGTGACGTCGGACAGGCGAAGGTTGGCGCTGTAGCCGTACTCGGCCCAGGCCATGACGTGCGTGGCGTCCGGGGCGGGCGGGGCGAGGTCCAGCAGCGCGGCGGCCGGCACCCCGTAGAACTCGTGGCCGATGGTGCTGGTGCCGGACGCGCAGTGCAGGTCCGCCACGATCGTCACCCCCGGCAGGGCGACGACCTCGTCGAAGGTCCAGGCGTGCGGCTGCCCGCTCGCGGTGGCGCCGAAGACGCGGAGGGTCCACCGCTCCGGGCGGAAGCGGGGCACCGGCCCGTAGTGCGAGACGGGCCAGCCCTTCACCAGTCGCTGCCCCGGCGGAAGCATGCCTTCGCTCACGAGACCCCCTTGCCGATGGTCACAGATGCAAGGCATGAGCGTAGTTCACCGCCGCATCTGAGACCCGGCAGGGGCTGCTCGGGTGTGCCGGCGCGCAGCCCCCTGCCGGGCACGGGCCCGTCAGCCGCGCCCCGCGCGGGGGTGCAGCCGCACGTCGAGGGAGTCGAGCCCGAAGTTGATGAGGGAGCGGTTGGGGACCGGCGGCCGCAGCACCTCGACCCGTTCGGCCGCCTCGGACAGCACGCCGAAGAGCGCGGCCAGCTCCACCCGGGCCAGCGGGGCGCCGATGCAGTAGTGGGGCCCCCAGCCGAGGGCCAGGTGTCGGTTCGGAGTGCGGTCGAGCCGGAGTCGGTCGGGCTCCTCGAACTCCGTCTCGTCGCGGTTGGCGGCGGGCGTCCAGACCACCACGCGCTCCCCCGCGCGCACGCGCCGCCCGGCGAGTTCGGTGTCCGTGCGGGCCGTGCGCAGCACGTGCAGGCCCACCGAGGTCCAGCGCAGCAGCTCCTCGACCCCGAGTTCGGGGTCGTACCCGTCCTCGCGCATGGCCTCCCAGGCGTCCGGGTGCCGGGTCAGCGCCAGCATCGCCGCCGACGAGGTGTGGCGCACGGTCTGGACCCCGCCGACGAGGATGTTGTCGAGGTTGAGCAGGGCCTCGTCCAGCGGCAGTCGGCGGCCGTCCACCTCGTGGGTGACCAGCGAGCTGATGAGGTCGTCGCGCGGATCGCCCTGGCGGCGCAGACCGATCCCGAACAGGTAGGGCAGCAGTTGCTGGTGGGCCTCGGCGCGCTCCTCGGGGGTGTCGCCGAGGAACGCCCGGTCGCACATGCCCACGACGTGGCCTTGGTCCTCGTCCGGGACGCCGAGCAGTTCGCACATGACGGTCAGCGGCACCGTCGAGCTGATCCCCCGGACGAAGTCGGTCTCCGCCGCTCCCAGCGCGCCGTGCACCACCTGGCGGGTCAGCTCGACGACGCGTCCCCGGAGCTCGGTCGCCTTCCGCTTGGAGAAGTACGGCAGCACCAGGTTCCGCAGGTGCCGGTGGCGCGGGGGGTCGGTGAGCGCCATCATCTTGCCCGCACCGGCCGGCGCCCGGTCCCGGCCGGTGCCCAGCAGCGACCCCCGCTCGGAGCTGAACCGTGCCGCGTCGCCCAGCACTTCACCGGCCAGCTCGTGCGACAGCACGCACCACAACGGCCCCTCGGTCGCCGATTCCAGGTGCCACAACGGGGCCCGTCGGCGCAGTTCCCGGAGGATCGGGAGACTGTCGTCGCTGGCCCAGAACGCGGGGTCGGTGAGGTCGGGGAGGACGGTCGCGCTGGGGACGGCGTTCATGGTGCTCCTGCTCCTTGGGTGTGCGGGCGTCGGTGGCGGCGCCTCGGCCCGCCCCCGTGGGGTGGCCCGTCAGTACGGGGACGGCAGCAACAGGCCCTGGACGATGTCTGCCACCTGTCGCACGACGGCCTCGCCGGACTGGAGCACCAGATGTCCGGCGTTCAGCACGTCGAGGGCGTGGCTTCCGGTGGAGCAGCGTTTCCACTCCGTCATCTCCCAGGCGGTCACGGCCTCGTCCTCGGCGCCGAGGACGGCGTGCAGGGGGCAGTCCAGCGGTGCGGTGCCCGCGCGCCGGTAGGTGCGGACCAGGCCCATGTCGGCGAGGAGCACGCGTTCCACCCTCTCCCGCAGTGCGGGGTGGCTGATCACCGCGCCGGCGCGCTCGTCGTTGCGGAGCATGAAGTCCGCCAGTTCGCGCACGTCGTCGGCGCCGCCGGAGCCGGGTGTCGCGCGCCAGGTGTGCGGGGGCGCGAAGCCGATGACGACGCACGCCGTCGGGGCCAGTCGGCGGCTCAGGTGCCTGGCCACCTCGTAGCCGACCAGGGCGCCGACGCTCTGGCCGAGCACGGCGTACGGGCGGTCGAGGTGGGGCAGCGCGGCCGCGCCGACCGCCCGGACCAGGTCGTCGAAGGTCTCCGGGTACGGATCGCGGGCGCGTCCGCCCCGGGCCGGCATCCGTACCCCCCACAACTCGATCTCCTCGGGCAGCAGTTGCCCGAGCGAGGCGAAGGCGGTGGCGTCGCCGCCGGCGTGCGGGAAGCAGAACAGCCGGATCGCGGCGTGCGGACGGGGAACCGGTAGCCAGAACCAGTCCCCCTCGGTCCGGGGGACCGTCCGGGGTGCGTGCACGAGGGCGCCTCGCTCTCTTGGACTGGGGGCCGCTCGGCGCCGGGTCCGCGCGCGAGCGGACCGGGCGGTGCGGCAGACGTGGTCAAGGTGCGCTGTCAGACGGTCAGTTGACGGGTGAGGCGGCGAGCCAGGAGGTGTCTTCGGTGATCCACTCGTCGCGGCGCAGACCGACCGCCTCCAGGTAGTCGTCGAGCGTGGCCTCGCCGAGGAAGTGCACGATCTGCAGGTGCGTCCAACGACGGCCCTGCCAGCAGTACTCCATCAGGGCGCGCACCAGGTCGGGGGTGAGCTGCTCCACCTTGAGCAGGGTGGCGGTGATGTCGTCCCAGACCCGGGGCTCGCCGACACCGGTGAACCACTCGGGCAGTGCCCGTTCGATCAGCACCCGGCCGCCGGGACGGACGTGGCGCCTGGCAGCGGCCATCATCTCGTAGCGCACCTCCGCGTCCGGGAGGTTGACCAGGCAGGAGCCGAGCACCACCGCGTCGAAGGTCCGCCCGAGGTGCAGGTCCGGGATCTCGGCCAGCACGGTCTCGGCACCCTCGATCTTGGCCAGCATGTCGGCGCTGTGGTCGACCGCGACCACCTGGTGCCCGAGGGCGACCAGCGGGTGGGTGAGGCGGCCGGTGCCGGCGCCGAGTTCCAGCACGTCGGCCTTGCGCGGCAGCGCGGCGTCCACCACCTGTGGCGTCCGGCCGGCGCGCAGGATCGCGTACAGCTCGACCGGGTCGCCCTCCGGGCTGAACGCACCGGGGCCGGTGCCCTTCTGGCGTGACATGTCTCGCTCCTTGGGTGGGGTGGGCGAACGGGGAAAGGGGCACGGTGGTGTGGGGCGCTCGGTTCAGGCGGGGTCGGGCAGGGCGGGCCGGGGCCCCTGCCAGACCGCTTCGACGTGGTCGAGGCAGCCGTCGCGATCGCCGCGGAAGCCGACCTCCCGCCAGCCGCCGGGCACCGCCCGTTCGACGGGCCACACGGAGTGCTGGCCGGCGTCGTTGACCACCACCGCGTGCGTCTCGGGCGGTCGTGCTGCGCTCATCGGGACCCCTCTCCGCTCCGCCAACTGGTGACGGAGCCGTCCGGCACTTCGGCCATGCACTGGATCGCCGCGAAGAAGTCGGCGACGTACTGGTGGAGCTGATCGGTCGTCACGGCGCGGTCCGCGCTGTCCACGAGCAGCATCGACCGGTCGGACGTCGGGTCCTGGACGAAGGCCACGTTCAACGCGAAGTGGTTGGGTTCCCTGCGCACCGTCGGTTCCGCGCCGAGTTGCAGGTCCACGATGCGGGTCTGCGCCGACGGGAGGTGGCCCAGGGCGTGGAACCGGTTGAAGGTGAAGCTGCAGTCCAGGGTGGGGTCCGCCAGGTGCCGGGCGATCTGGCTGTACGGCATCCTGCGGTGCGGCGTGATCTCGCTCTCCTGCTGGTGCACCGCGCGCACCAGGGAGGTCCAGGTCTCGCCGTCGAGCGGGACGAGCAGCGGGACGGTGTTCAGGAAGACGCCGCGGGCCTCGGTCCCGGCGCCGTCCGCCAACCTGCCGTTGACGGTCAGCCCGGTCACCACCTCGTGGGTGCGGGCCATCCGGGAGAGCGCCGCCACGTGCGCGGCCAGTGCGACGCTCTTCGCGCCGACCCCGTTGGCCGCGGCGAACACCGGCACGTGCGCGGCCAGCGCCTCCGGCAGCGCGCGCTCCAGCACCCCCGTGTCGGCGCCGCGCCCCGCGCCGCGCTCGGCGGTTCCCAGGCGGGTCGGTCGGACCCCCGACATCCGCCGCGCCCAGAATTCCTGCGACGCCGCGGCCGCACGGGTGGCGGCCTCCAGAGCCACGTAGTCCCGGAAGAGGGAGGTGGGTGCGGGCGGCGGCGGACTCGCCGGATCGTCGCGCAGGGCGGCGTGCCGCTGGAGCAGTTCGGCGAGGAGCGAGGTGAAGCTCCAACCGTCCAGGATGGCGTGGTGTTCGACGAGGGTGAGTTGGTAGACGTCCTCGGCCAGGCGCTGCACGACGACCCGCAGCATCGGGGCGGTGGCGAGGTCGAAGGGCACGGACCACTCGTGCAGCGCCAGGTCGGTGACCCGGGAGAGCTGCTCGGACTCGCCCACCGCCCGCAGGTCCTCCACGGCCAGCGGAACGGGGGCGTCCCGGTGCACCAGTTGCATCGGTTCGCTGAAGGAGACCAGGTCGAAGCTGGTGCGCAGGACCGGGTGCCGGTGGATGAGCTCGGTGAGGGCGGCGACGAACGCCTTCTCGTCGAAGTCCCCTGACATCCGGTAGCTGTTGACGTTCTGGTAGGGGCGGCGCCCCGGGTCGGCCTCCATGTGGAAGACCATCGCGAGCTGCATCGACGTCATGGGGTAGGCGTCGTCCAGTCCGGCGGGGAGGTAGTCGCGGTCGGCCGCGGGGACCAGGTCGAAGGGGGCCCGGACGCCGGTTTCCGCGGATCCGTCGAGGGGCTTCAGGTGGGCGGCCAGTTCGGCCAGGAGGGGGGTGGTGAAGAACGCCTCCAGATCCAGTTCGTAGCCGTGCTGGCGGAGCAGTCCGGAGACCTGGACGCTGCGGATGGAGTCGCCGCCGAGCGCGAAGAAGTTGTCCTCCTGGCTGACGTCCGGCACGCCGAGCACCTCCCGCCACGCCCCGGCGAGCAGCCGCTGCGCGTCGGTGTCCGGTGCGGTGTGCGCGGCGGTGCGCTCCGCTTCGGCCCGGGGGCGGGGCAGCGCACGGCGGTCCACCTTGCCGTTGGAGGTCAGCGGCAGTGCGTCCAGCGACATGATGACGGCGGGCACCAGGTGGGCGGGGAGCCGGGCACCGAGGAAGGCGCGCGCCTCCGCGGGGCCGGCCTCCCCGACCACGTAGGCGACCAGGTGGGGAGGGGTCTCCGGGGCCTGGTGCGCGATCACCGCGCAGTCCCGGACCTGCGGGTGGGCGAGGAGGGCGTGGCGGACCTCGCCCGGCTCGATGCGGAAGCCGCGGATCTTCACCTGGTCGTCGCTGCGGCCCTGGTACTCCAGGGTGCCGTCCGCCCGCCAACGGGCCAGGTCGCCGGTTCGGTACCAGGGCGAGGTGTCGTCCGGCACCGGCCCGGGGGCGAACCGCCGGGCGGTCAGTTCGGGGTGCCCGACGTACCCGTTGGCCACGCCGGCCCCGCCGACCACCATCTCGCCCACCACACCGATCGGCACCGGGGCCCCGTACGGGTCGAGCACCGCGACCGCCAGGTGTGGCAACGGGCGGCCGATGATGCTGTGCGGGAAGGCGTCCGCGGAGTCGATCTGGTGCGCCGTGACGTGCACGGTGGTCTCGGTGATCCCGTACATGTTGCACAGCCGGGCGCCCGGGGCGTTGGCGCGCTCGAACCAGTGGGCGACGTGGTGCGGTTGCAGTGCCTCGCCGCCGAGGACCACCCACCGCAGGTGCTCCGCCGGTTGCGCGAGTTCGGCCGACGCGGGGGTCAGTTGCGCCAGTGCCGACGGCGTCTGGCTGACGATCGTGACCTCCTCCCGCACCAACAGGTCGGCGAAGCGTGCGGGGGCCCGGGCGATCGCCTGGGGCACCACGACCAACCGGCCGCCGTGCAACAGCGCGCCCCACGTCTCCCACACGGAGAAGTCGAAGGCGTAGGAGTGGAACCCGGTCCACACGTCGTCGGGGCGGAAGCCGAACGTCCCGGCCGTCGCCGCGAAGAGGGCGGCGACGTTCCGGTGCGTCACCTCCACCCCCTTGGGGCGCCCGGTCGAGCCGGACGTGAAGATCACGTACGCGGGGTCCTCGACGGACCCGGCGAGTGCCGGGTTCCGCTCGGGCCAGGCGCCGGGCGTCACGGCCGCGGCCACGTCCTCGTCACGCAGCACCACCCGGACCTGCGCGTCGCCGAGGACCAGGTCCCGTCGGTCCGCCGGGTCGGCGGGATTGACCGGGACGTAGGCGGCCCCGGTCTTGAGCACCGCCAGCACCGCCACGACCTGGGCCGCGCCCCGCTCCAGCAACAGCCCGACCCGGTCCCCCGGTTCGACGCCGCGCCCGCGAAGGCAGTGGGCCAACCGGTTCGCCCGGACGTTCAGCTCGACGTAGTCCAGACGTTCCGCGCCGTCGCTGACCGCGATGCGGCCCGGGTGCTCGGCCACCACCCGTTCGAACGTCTCGTGCAGCCGGGCGTCGACCCGGACCCGAGGGGCGGCCGTCGGGCGGACCACTGCCCGGTCCTCGTCGGTCAGCAGGTCGACGCGCTCGATGCCCACGTCGGGATCGGCGAGCACCGCCTCCAGCAGCCGCCCCCAGCGCCGCGCCATGCGCTCCACCGTCGACGCGTCGAAGAGGTCGGTGTTGTACTCGACCTCGACCCGCGTCCCGGCGTCCTCGTCGGTGACCGACCAGATCAGGTCGAACTTCGCGGTTCCGGTGTCGGTCGGCAGCGGGCTGCCCACCGCGTCGGCGATCCGCAGCCGCTCGGCGCCCCGGCCGTCGTGGTAGCCGAACACCACCTGCACCAGCGGCGCGTGGCTGGCCGACCGGTTGGCGCGCACCCGGTCCACCACGGCTTCGAAGGGCACGTCCTGGTGCTCGAAGTCCTCCAGCACGGCGTCGCTGACCCGCGCCAGCAGCTGACGGAACGTCGGCTGGCCGCCCGCGTCGATCCGCAGGGCCAGCATGTTGACGAAGTACCCGAGCAGGCCCTCCAGTTCCAGGCGGTCGCGGCCGGCCACGGGCGTGCCGAGCACCAGGTCGTCCTGCCCGCCGTGCCGGTGCACCAGGACGGCGAACGCGGCCAGCAGCACCAGGAAGCCGGTGGTGCCCTCGTGCCGGGCCAGCTCACGGGCCCGGTCCGACGTCCCCGCCGGGAGCGGCACGCTGGCCGTGGCACCGCGGAAGGTCTGGGCCGCGGGCCGGCGGCGGTCGGTGGGCAGCGTCAGCGACCGTGGCGCGTCGGCCAATCGCTCGGCCCAGTAGGCGAGTTGGCGCTCGTGGTCGGCGCCGGTCATCCGCTCCCGCTGCCAGCGGGCGTAGTCGGCGAACTGCACCGGCAGCGGTTCCAGGGCCGGCGGCCGTCCCTGCTCCGCCGCGGCGTACAGCTCGGCGAGCTCCCGTTCGAAGACCGTCGTGGACAGCTCGTCCCAGACGATGTGGTGGAAGACCACCGCCAGGACCCATCGGTCCGGCCCCGTCCTGAGCAGGCAGCCGCGCAGGAGCGGCCCCTGTTCCAGGTCGAACGGCTGCCGCACCACGTCGTGCAGCACGCGCGCCGACCGGGATTCCGGATCCGGCCGGTCCGTGAGGTCCCGGACCGTGAACGGCACTTCGACCTGGGGACGCACCACCTGCCGCGGCTCCCCCAGGGCCGCCGAGAACACCGTGCGCAGGGCCTCGTGCCGCTCGACGACGCCGTGCAGGGCGCGCTCCACCAGCGTCGGGTCCAGCCGGCCGTGCAGTCGGTGCACCCACGGCAGGTTGTAGGTGGCCGCGCCGGGCGCCCAGCGGTCGAGGAACCACAGGGCACGCTGACCGGCGGACAGTGGTGCCGTCGGCTCGCCGGCGCGGACGATGGGCTGCCAGGAAGCGCTCATCTCAGCCCACCTCGCCGTCGAGCTCGGAGACCGCACGCACCCATTGGGCATCAGCGAGCGGTGGTAGCGCGGCCACCGCCGCGGCCCGCCGTTCCACGTCCGCGACGGAGTCCGCGCCCGCCCGGACGGCGCCGGCGAGTTGGGCCACGGTCCGGGACGTGAACAGGGCGCGGAGGGGGACGTCGGTGTGCAGCGCCACCGCGATCCGGGCCCGCACGCGCACGGTGTTGAGCGAGTGGGCGCCGGAGGTGAAGAGGTCCTGGTCCCGGTGGAGTTCCGTCAGGCCGAGCACCATCGACCAGATGCGGTGCAGGACCCGTTCCACCGGATCGTCGCCGGCCGTGGCGCCCGCACCGGCCGCTGCCGGTGACGGGGCGCCGGACGGCAGGGGGTCCCCGGCGTCCCCGGCGCGCAGGGCGGACCGGTCCACCTTGCCGTTGGCGGTGAGCGGCACGTCGGTCAGGCGCCGGAAGTGGGTGGGGACCATGTGGTCCGCGAGGACCGATGCGGCCCGGGACCGCAGTTCTGCGGCGTCGACCGCGCAGCCGGCCGCCGTCACGACGTACGCCTGCAAGCGGTGGTCCGCGCCGTCGGGCACGAGGACGGCCACCGCCTTCGCCACTGCCGGGTGTCCCTCCAGCACGGTTTCGATCTCGCCCGGTTCGACCCGCTGACCGCGGATCTTCATCTGGTCGTCGAGGCGGCCGAGGTACTCCAGCTCGCCGTCGTCGTTCCAGCGCGCGGCGTCGCCGGTGCGGTAGAGCCGGCCTCCGTCGTCGGCGAACGGGTCGGGCACGAAGCGGTCGGCGGTGAGGCGCGGTTGGTTGAGGTAGCCGATCGCGACGGCCACGCCACCGATGTGCAACTCGCCGCGCGCGCCGGTCGGTACCGGTGCGCCGGCGGCGTCGAGCACGTGCAGTTGCACGCCGCTGATCGGGCGTCCGATCGGGGTGGTGCGGGCCGTCTCCGGCAGGGGCCGGCAGTGCCAGGCGCTGACGTCGATCGCGGCCTCGGTCGGGCCGTAGAGGTTGTGCAGTTCCCCGGGCATCCGGTCGAGGAAGTCGTTGACCAGGCGGGGCGGCAGCTCCTCCCCGCTGCACACGGTCCGGCGCAGCGACCGGCACCCGGCGACGCCCGGTTCGGCGAGGAAGGCGCGGAGCATGGAGGGGACGAAGTGCACGGTGGTCACCCGCTCGGCGACGATCAGTTCGCGCAGGTGGCCGGGGTCCCGGTGCCCTCCGGGCCGGGCCAGGACCAGGCGCGCACCGTTCATCAGCGGCCAGAAGAACTCCCACACCGACACGTCGAAGCCGAACGGCGTCTTCTGCAGCACCACGTCGTCCGCGGCGAGCGGGAACCGGCGGTCCATCCACACCAGCCGGTTGTGGAGGGCCCGGTGGGAGGTGGCGACGGCCTTGGGGCGTCCGGTGGAGCCGGAGGTGAAGATCACGTACGCCGGGTCCTCGGGGCCGACCGTGGTCTCCGGGGGTTCCGCGGGCTCGTCGGCCCACTGGCCCGGGTCGTCGAGGTCCAGCACGGTGGCCTTCCCGGCGGACAGCAGGGGCGCGAAGCGGTGTTGGGCGAGGACCACCGGGGCCGCCGCGTCGGTGACCATGTGCTCCAGTCGCTCGACCGGGTGCTCGGGATCGAGCGGCAGGTAGGCGCCGCCGGACGCGACCACCGCGAGCAGCGCCACGACGAGGTCCAGGGAGCGCTCCGCCAGGACGCCCACCACCACCCCGGGGCCCACGCCGAGCGCGCGCAGCCGGTGCGCGAGGCGGTTGGCCGCCGCGACCAGCTCCGGGTGGGTCAGGCCCGCTCCGTCGATGACGACGGCGGGCCGCTCGGCAGCGCCGTCGGGGCGGGAGCGGAGCAGGTCCAGCAACGTCGCGTCGTGGTCCGGCGGTCCCGTACGGCCCCGCCCCGTCCGGCCCGGGGCGGGTGCGGGCGTGCTCGCTCGGTGCCCAACTGGCGTGTCTTCCACGGTCGTTCTCCTCGGTGCCGGCTCGGACGGGGACTGCGCCGGGAGTTCCGGCCCGGTGCCGGGCGTGACGTCCGGCTCGTGCACCGCGTCGCGCAACAGGCCGGCCCATTCCTCGACCAGCTTGCGCACGGTGTCCCCGTCGAAGAGCCCGGTGTTGTACTCGACCACTCCGTGGAAGCCGCGTCCGTCGTCGGTGACCTGCCAACCGACGTCGAACTTCGCGGTGCCGGTGGGGACCAGTGCGCGGCGGGCGGTGAGCGGTCCGGCCCGCCATCCGTCGCCGGTGTGCCGGTGCATCTCGAAGACGGCCTGGACCAGGGGGGCGTGTGAGGTGGGGCGCTGGCCGAGCACCCGGTCGACGACCGCTTCGAACGGCACGTCCTGGTGGCCGAGGTCGGCCAGTACGGCGGTGCGCACCCGGCGCAGCAGCTCCCGGAAGGTGGGCTCGCCGGAGAGGTCGACGCGCAGGGCGAGCAGGTTGACGAAGTTCCCGATCAGCCCCTCGAACTCCGGCTTGCTCCGGCCGGCCACCGGGGTGCCGAGCACCAGGTCCTCCTGGCCGCTGTGCCTGCGCAGCGTGGCCGCGCAGGAGGCGAGCAGCACGAGGAAGGGGGTGGCGCCCTCCTGCCGCGCGAGCGCTCGGATCCGGGTGCCGACGGCCGCCGGAAGCGCGAACTCCACGGTCGCGCCCTCGTAGCACGGGTGCTCGGGCCGGGGCCGGTCGACGGGCAACCGCAGCAGGGCCGGGGCACCCACCAGACGGCGGGCCCAGTGGTCGAGTCCGGCGCGGTGCGCCGCGTCGGTGGCCCGCCGCGCCTGCCATTCGACGAAGGCGTCGTAACCGGAGGTCAACGGGGGCAGCCGGGGTGCGCGCCCCTCCAGGGCCGCGGCGTAGGTCTCGGCGAGTTCGCGTTCGAAGACGGACAGGGACAGTTCGTCCCAGACCAGGTGGTGGAAGACGACGAGCAGGACCGCCCGCTGCGGCCCGGTCCGCGCCAGCACCGCGCGGAACAGCGGGCCGTGCTCCAGGTCGAAGGGGTCCCGGGCGGCGGACCGCAGTCGGTCGCGGACGTCCTCCTCCCGGCCCGACGGGCGGCCCCGGGTGCTCCGGCCCGCTCCGCCGCTCGGGGCCGCCGCCGACTCCAGGAGTTCCAGGTCGAGGGTCAGCTCCGGACGGATCAGGCGCCGCGGCTCGCCGAGGTCCTCGACGAAGACCGAGCGCAGTACCTGGTGCCTGGCCACGACCGAACGCAGCGCCCCTTCGAGCAGGGCGTGGTCGACCGGACCGCTGAGCCGGAACTCCCAGGGCACGTTGTAGGTGGCCGTGTCGGGTGCCCAGCGCTCCATGAACCACAGCGCTCGCTGGCCGGCCGACAGGCCGCCGCCGGCCGCCGGGGCGGGGCACGCGGTGGTCGTGCTGGTTGCGGTGCGCGGCTCCGCACCGTCCGCGCTCGGCCGGCGGGCCGCCGGGTCGGCGACCGCGGCCTCCCCCACCCGCCCGGCGCCCGATAGCTCCTCGGCCTGCCTGGCGACGCGGTCCAGGACGTCGGCGAGTTCGGCCAGCGTGGTGGCGGAGAATACCGCCTGGGCCGGCAGCCCGGTGCCGTACGCGGCGGTGAGTTCGGCGGTCAGTTGCAGTGCGGCGAGGGAGTCGCCGCCCAGCGCGAAGAAGTTGTCGGCCGGACCGACCCGCGGCACCTCCAGCATCCGGCACCAGATCTTTGCCAGGGCCGCCTGCGTGGCCGACGGTTCCCCGTCCGCCGCGGGCCCGGTGGCGTCCTGCCCGGGCGGCCGGGCGGGCTCGGGGAGGGCGCCGCGGTCCAGCTTGCCGTCGGCGGTCAGAGGTAGGTCCGGCACCAGCACGACGGTGGGCACCATGTGCGGCGGGAGGAGGCGCCGCGCCTGGTCGACGAGTTCGTCGGCGGTGGTGCCGGGGGCCACGGCGTAGGCGACCAGGGAGGTCGGCCCGCCGGGCGCGGTGCGCCCCAGCACGGCGCAGTGCCGCACCGCCGGGTGGCGCTCCAAGGCCAGTCGTACCTCCGCCGGCTCCACCCGGAACCCCCTGACCTTCACCTGGTCGTCGACCCGACCGACGAATTCCAGGTCCCCGTCCGCGTTCTCCCGGACCAGGTCGCCGGTGCGGTACATCACGGCACCGCGGGAGTCCGCGTACGGATCGGGCACGAAGCGCGCGGCCGTCATCGACGGACGCCCCAGGTACTCCCGGGCCAGTGGCCCGCCACCGACGTACAGCTCACCGACCTGCCCGCGTGCCACCGGCGCCAACTCACCTCCAAGCACACGGAGTTGCCGGCTTCCACAGGCCGTACCGATGGGGATCTCGTCCCGCTCGGCCAGGCCGGCGGGCACCCGGAAGAGGGTCGAGGTGATGACGGCTTCGGTCGGCCCGTAGGCGTTGAGCAACGGCACGTCGGGGAGGATCCGCTGCCAGTTGACGGCCGCACGGGCGGACATGCGTTCACTGCCCGAGATCATCAACCGCAGCGCGCGGCACTGGGCGCCCTGCTGCTCCGTCAGGGCGAGGGCCCACGCGTTCCAGTACCCGCCCGGCAGGTTGGCGACAGTCACCGCGTGGCGCTCGACGAGGTCGGCCAGTTCCCCGAAGGTCGGCACGCCGGGCCCGCGGGTCACCACGGTGGCACCCACCCGCAGGGGCGTCAGCGCCTGTTCCCACGCGACGTCGACATGCGGGGCGGCGAACCACAGGACGCGATCCTCCGGCACCAGTTCCAGCCGCTCGGCCATGTCGTCCACGTGCGCGGCCAGGGCCCCGCGGGTGACGCACACGCCTTTGGGGCGCCCCGTGGTGCCCGACGTGTACAGGAGGTACGCGGTGTTGGCGTCCGTGGGCCCGACCCCGGCTCTCGGTGGATCGGCCCGTCCCGTCAGCAGGGGCTCGGCGCCGGGCTGCGGCCCGTCGCGGAGTTCCACCCGGGCGCCGCTGTCCGTCAAGACGTCCCGGCGGTGTTCGGCGGGCGCCGCGGTGTCTAGCGGTAAGTAGACACCACCCGCGCTCAGGACGGCGAGCAGCGCCACCAAGCTGTCGGCCCGATCGGTCAGCGAGCCCGCGACGACCGTCTCCGGACCGACCCCGCGGGCCCGCAGACGGTCCGCTAATCGCGCACGCCGCGCATCGAGTTGGGCGTAGGTGAGCGGGGAGCGCCCGTCACGTCGTACGGCCACTGCTCCAGGAGGTCGGCCGGCGAGGGGAAGGTTGAACCGTGCGGGCATTCTCGGAATCTCCCTACGAGCCAAAGTCGAAGGTGCGCGACGTCCGGTTCCGGGCCACCTCACGCTTCACGCCCGGGACGGGGCCGCGAGGTGGTGCAGGCGCTGTTCAACGAGGCCGTGGCAAGGAGCAGTTGGGGCCGCCACCGAGGCGGCGGAGGGCGCAGCGGGACGGAGCCCTCCGTGCTCTAGCGGACCATCCCCCCTCGACGCTGGAGGTGGTTCCACGGCATCAGTCGTAGACGAACTGCGTCGTCCCGCAGACACAGCATCGACGTTTGGTCCTAAGAGACTGTGCGCTGATGCGCGGCCATAATCAATATCCTGCTCGTACGAGTGGCCTAATCCTTTCTGTCGCCCTCGGCGGCCGACACACCCCTCAATGGCGGGGCCAGCCACACTGGCGCGGAATGATCGCCTCACCAGCCACACGATGTCTGAATCACGGCGCTTCCCAACGGAGTTGACGCCAGTCACCGCTCCGGCGCACCCACCGCACGCGTCGGACTTCGGCCCAGAAACCCACTCCCGTCCAGGCATCGGATGCGGTGCCTGGACGAGCCGGGCCGTCGCTCGCGAGGACGACCAGCAGGACGGAGCGGAACGTGCCCGTGGTAGCGTCGCTCCCTTCTCCGGAGCCTCCGGACGGAGTCCCGTCAGGCACCCCATGACCGACCCGCACCAGCAACTCCGCGACGCCCTCGATGCCCTGGACGTCGCCTTCGCACCACGCGCCCACCTGCCGATCTCCGTGGGCGGCTGCACCCACTGCTACGGCGAAGCGGACCTTGCAGCCCTGGCCGGTCCCGTGCACCGGATACCGGACGACCTGATCCCCCACGTCGCACACGAGGTCCCCAGTCACTGGGACGACTTCCCCGGCCTGTACCGCAGGGTGACGCCGCGGATCGTCCGACTCCTCGTCGCCGACCAACTCCTGTCCGATGCGGTCGCCTCGCAGTTCATCGCCGCCGACTGGCGCACCTGGCCCGCGCCGGAGCGCACGGCGCTGGAGAACGTGTGGCAGGCATGGTGGCGGTCCCTCCTCCACAGTCACCCGAGCACCGGAGACGTCACCCGCGTCCTGGAAACCCTCGGGGCCCTCACCGGCACTCTCACCCCCTGGCTGACCGCCTGGGCCCGGACCCGCACCCAGGCAGCCGACCGCCACCTCGGCGACGCACTCGACTGGTGGCTCATCGAGGACGAACTCGCCGACCTCCACTTCGGCTTCCACAACGAAGTGCACGCCACGCCGGAACTGGTGCCGTGGCTGCTGTCCCTGGAGGACGGCCGCATCGGCGCGGCCCACCTGAAGGAGATCGAGCGCATTTCCCACGGCTGAGCGGGGAGGGGACTCCGGTCCCGCACGGTGCGCCGGGCCCCTCCCCACCGCCCCCCGCGATATCCGGTGGCGGGCCCGGCCTGCGGCGGTGAGGATCACGACATGCCCCTCTTCCTGGAAACCGAACGGCTCGCTCTGCGGCCGTTCACCGACGCCGATGCCGAGCGCCTCTTCGCCCTGGACGACGACCCCGAGGTCATGCGGTTCATCAACGGCGGCAAGCCGGCCAGCCACGAAACGATCCAGGCACGGACCCTGCCACGGCTCCGCCACCACCACCCCTGCCTCGGCACCCCCGGCTACTGGGCCGCCGAGGAGCGGGGCGGCGGCGAGTTCCTCGGTTGGTTCGAGTTCCGTCCCCTGGACGAGCACGACGCGGCCGTGGTCGAACTCGGCTACCGGCTGAACCGGGCCGCCTGGGGCAAGGGGTACGCCACCGAGGGATCCCGGGCACTGATCGACAAGGGGTTCACCGACCTCGGCGTCGAACGGATCACCGCGAACACCATGGCGGTCAACGTCCGTTCCCGACGGGTGATGGAAAAGGCCGGCCTGGTCTTCCTACGGAACTTCACCGGCGACTGGCCCGAGGCGATCGAAGGGTCCGAACACGGCGAGGTCGAGTACGAGCTCACCCGGACCGCCTGGGAGCGGATCAGCCGACGCGCGCGGTGAGGACGGGCTGGAAGAACCCGCTGCGCTCGGGGGTCCGCCACGTCACGTCGGTGAACCCCGCCTCGACCGCGAAGCGCGCCACCCCTGACGCCTCAGGCATGACGCCAGGCTATCCAACGGACCGGCCGGCCGTGGGCGTTGCTCAGCTCCCGCGCCGGTGCCGGCGCGGCCCCGGCTACGCCCAGATGGCCTGGGCCAGGGCCGCGCCCACGAAGGCCGCTCCGAGGCCGGCGACGATGCTGCCCACGACGTTGGCCGCGGCGAGGAATCCCGCCCCGTCCTGAGACAGGCGCAGCGTCTCGTAGGAGAACGTGGAGTACGTGGTCAGGGCCCCGCACAGGCCGGTTCCGACGAGCAGTTGCACGTGCGGCGAGGCGGCCCCGGCCGCCACCGCACCGGTCAGCAGCCCGAGGACCAGGCTTCCGACGACGTTGACGGTGAAGGTCCCCCAGGGGAAGACGGTGTCGTGGCGACGCTGCACGCTGCGGTCGGTGAGGTAGCGCAGCGGTGCGCCGACCATCGCGCCGATGACGACGAGGGCCCAGGTCATGCGTGGTTCTCCTGCTTGCTGGTGGTGCGGATGGCTTCGACCTCGTCGAGGACGACGAGGCCGCCGTCGATGAGCGCGTCGAGTTGCGGGAGGAAGGCGCGGACGGGCTCCTCGTCGTCGACGATCACGATCGCCACCGGCGGTTCCTCGCTGAGGGACAGCAGCCGCGTGGTGTGGATCATCGACGAGGCGCCGAAGCCCTCGACGCCGCGGAAGACGCTGGCGCCGGCGAGGCCGGCGGCGTGGGCCCGGTGGACGATCTCGGTGAACAGCGGCCGGTGGTGCCAGGCGTCGTTCTCCCCGACGACCACCGTGAGCCGCAGCGCGGTGCCGTGCGCCGTGGTCGTCGCGTCCTCCGTTCGATCAGACGCCGGGTCACCGCCGCGGCGGCCCACACGGCTGCCAGCGCGGAGAGGACGGTCAGCGCCAGGTAGCTGAGCGCCATACCGGCCCGGCCGCGCTCGACCAGGCGCTGGACGTCCACCACGTAGGTGGAGAACGTGGTGAAGCCGCCGAGGACACCGGTGCCGAAGAAGGGGCGCACCAGTCGGTGTGCGCTCCACAGGTCGGTGACCACGACCGTGAAGGTGCCGATCACCGCGCATCCCAGCACGTTGATGGCCAAGGTCGTCCAGGGGAAGGCGCCGGCGGCGGTGGGCCAGGCCAGCGACGTTCCGTAGCGGGCGACAGCGCCCAGTGCGCCCCCGACGGAGATCGCCCCGAGCACCGGCCACTGGTCCGCGCACTGCCCGCGCCGCGGCCGGCGCACGCTGTCGAGGGACCCGACGTCGGGGTCGAGGGGCTCCTGTACGGCCCCGGGGTGAAGGGGTTCCACGCGCACGTCTCCTACTCGCCAGGCACCCGGAAGAGGGTGCGCTCGTTCGCAAGTAGGGACCGTTGGCGGCGACTGTGCTGCGGTTCGGGTACGGCGGGCCCCACCGCCGTACGGCAGCGGAAACGGCTGCCGTGGTATCCCAGCGTAGCCGCTGACCGATGGAGCTCCAACCCGGCCGGCACCGCCTTCCCAGCCGACGACGAACGCCTGCGGACCTCTGCTGATGTCCGCGGATCTCTGCGGATGTCTGCGAACGCCCGCACATGTTGCGGATGTCCGCGGATGTCTGCGGATGTCTGCGGACGACTGGGGCGGCCGCCATGTCGACGCACCCATGCCGCACCCGGACACCGCCCCGTACGCTGCGGTCGTTCGCACCATCAACGGCCACTGTGCCGAGGCGGGGGAAGACAGATGACTCATCGACGCGCAGCGATACCGGCCCTGGTCGGAGCCCTGTCGCTGACGTTATTGCTGTGGTGGGCGGGAGCGAGCGCGCAGGCACTCGAACTGCGCGGCACCACGAACCTGTTGGACATCCAGTCGATGAACGAACTCCGAAGATGGCTCGCCCCGTGGGCGTACGACACCCCGGCGACGCTGTTGCCGGGCGACGGCGCCCAGTACTCCACACTTCACCGCACCGCGATGCAGATCAGGTTCGTGGCGGTCTTCGTGGCCTACCTGGCCGGCGCGCTGCACCTGGTCCGGAGAATGCCGCCGACGCCGGGCCGCACACCGGCCACGCTGCTCGCGCTGTGGGCCTGGGGCCCGGTGGCCGGCACGCTGGCCGGCATCGCCTCCGCGCCGTGGCTGATCGCCTCCTCGGGCCGCGGCAGCTTCCGGCTCCTGCCGCAGTTGGCGAGCATGAGCGCGTCGAGCGGCCCGACCGTGGTGTTCGCCGCGTTGGTCAGCTCGCTGGCCACGGTCGTCGTGGCGCGGATCACCATGAAGAACGCGGACGCAGCGCCCCGGGGTGAGGTGCCGCCGCGGGCCGCCCGCCTGGCCGCGAGCGTGGGGACGGCGGTGATCGCACTGTCCCTGGTGGTCCTGTCGTACGAGGCGGTGGCGGCCTGGATCCAGACGTCGTTCGTCGGTGGCGGGCTGCTGTCCGAGCCCGGTGACCTGCTCCGCCAGTGGTTGCTGCTGGGTGGTTGGTCGGCCCCGGGGCGGACGCCGTTCGGCGAGTGGTTGCTGCACCGGGCCGGCGACGTGCTGATGCTGGTCGTGGTGTGGTGGGCCCTGCGACTGCTGCCCCGCCGGCTCACCCGCATCACCCTGCTGACGATGACCGTCGGCACGATCTGCGCCACCGTGCTGGGACTGTTGGCCCGGCAGGTGGTCCAGGCGACGATGAGCGGCACGGCGTCCGTCTGGGGGCCGTTGTCGCTGTTCTCCGGGCTCGGCGAAGGCGTGCCGGCCGCTCTGCTCTTCGGCACCCTGGCGGGGGTGGCGGGTCTGGTGACACTGCGTCTGGGCGGCGCGCGGGACGCCACCGGCGGTTCCGCCGGGTGACGGCGTCGGTGGCGCGTCCCGTGACGGCGGGCCGCGCCACCGCCGTGACGGCGCCAACGCCGGCCGCGTGCCGCGCTCGTGCGTCGTGGTGAACCCCGAGGCGGTCGCCGCCCGGCCAACGTCTCACGCGGCAGGCCGCGCCGCCCACCGGAGAGCCAGCGGCGCGACAGCGCCACCCGAATTTTGATCGATTATCGATAATTCGAGAGCCCTCAACGCGTGGCGGGAATGCCGAAAAGTTCAATTAAAGTGTGTCTCGATCTTTTCGCACGGCAGAACGGACGTAGCCCGGCATGGACATGAGCGCGGCCGGCAGCAAGAACCTCAGCCTCTTCGCTCTGATCATGATCGGACTGGGCTCCATCTTCGGCTCCGGCTGGCTCTTCGGCGCCGGTCAGGCCGCACAGGTCGCAGGCCCCGCGGCCCTGGTCGCCTGGGTGATCGGGGCCGTCTTCATCGGCATGATCGCCATGTCGTACGCGGAGGTCGGGGCCGCCTATCCCCTGCCCGGCGCCATGGCCCGGTTCGGTTCGATCACCCACGGGCCGGTGCTCGGCTTCGTCAGCGGCTGGGCGGTGTGGATCGCCATCGCCTCCCTGATCCCGATCGAGTCCATCGCGGGCACCCAGTACATGTCCTCCTGGAACTACGGCTGGGCCCAGGGGCTCGTCTCCGACGGCAGCCTCACCGCCTCCGGCATGGCGATGGCCCTGTTCCTCACCTTCGCGCTGTGGTTCGCCTGCTACTGGTCGGTCGCCCTGCTGGCCCGGGCGAACACGATCCTGACCCTCGTCAAATTCGCCATCCCGGTGTTGGCCGTCGCCGCGCTCATCGCCTCCGGCTTCCACCCGGACAACTTCACCGCCCACGGCGGCTTCGCCCCCAACGGCTGGTCCGCCGTGCTGACGGCCGTCACCACCTCGGGCGTCGTCTTCGCCTTCAACGGATTCCAGGCCGTCGTCAACCTCGGCGGCGCCGCCCGGAACGCCGGCCGGGCCATCCCGCTCGCGCTCGTCGGCGCACTCGCCCTCGGCCTGGTGATCTACCTCGCCCTGCAAGTCGCGTTCCTCGGCTCGGTCCCGCCCGAGAAGCTCGCCGAGGCCGGCGGCTGGCACGGAATCAACTTCGCCTCCCCCTTCGCCGACCTGGCCAAGCTGCTGATGCTGCACTGGGTCGTCACCCTGCTCCAGTTCGGCGCCTTCATCTCGCCGTGCGGCGCCAACATCGGCAACGTCGCCTCCGCCTCGTACCTGGCGCAGAACCTCGCCGAGACCGGCTTCTTCCCCAGGAAGATCGCCGAGGTGCATCCCCGCTACGGCACCGCCCGCCCCGCGATGTGGCTCAACCTCGGCTTCTCCGTGCTCCTGCTGCTCACCATCGGCCACAGCTGGGAGGCCCTGGCCAGTGTCATCTCGGCCGCCATGGTCGTCTCGTACCTGATCGGCCCCATCGCGGTGGGCGTCCTGCGCCGCACCAAGCCGGACCTGCCGCGCCCGTTCCGCCTGCCCGCGGCCTCCGTGCTCTGCCCGCTCACCTTCGCCTTCGCCGCGTGCGCCCTGTACTGGTCGAAGTGGCCCAACACCGGCAAGGTGACCGTCCTCGTGATGGTCTCCGTGCCGATCGCGGCGCTGGTGCTGCGCCGCCGGGGCGAACGAAACCTGGCCCGGCAGTTCGCCGCCGCCTGGTGGATGATCGGTTTCCTGCTGTGGCTGTCGGTGCTGTCGGCCCTGGGCAGCCCGGAGTTCGGCGGCCACGGCGTCCTGCCGGGCGGCGTGGACGTCGCACTGGTCGGCGTCTCCGCCCTGGCCTTCTACTTCTGGGCGGTACGCGCCGGCGTCCAGGCACACCGGGAAGGGCTGACGGACCCGGACCCCGCGCCCACCCCAACCCACGAGCCCGATCCGGAAGCCCCCGTCATGCCCGGCCAACGCTCCCAGGAGCACGAGCCCGTGCCCTCCTGAGACACCCCTTCGAACGGCCGCCGGGGCACGCTTCACAGAGACGTGGACGCGGCTCACGGAGACGTAAACGCGAGTCACGGAGACGGGCACGCGGCCCTAAGCATCAGGCCGGCAGTTACCGAAGGTCCCCGCGCTCAATGGCCCCCACAGCCGTGCCCCCCGCAACCATGGCCGCCACCGCCTCCACAGCTGTGCCCGCCAGAGCCGTGCCCTCCGGAGCCGTGCCCTCCGCAGCCAGGGCCGCTTCCGCAACCGCCCCCGCCGCCCCAGTTGTTGGACCCGCCGCGCCGCTGACCGCGCGTCCCGCTACCGGGGCGCCGAACCGTTCCCCGCCCCCCGTAGCCCCGTTCCTTCTCCTTCCGCCGCGCTGCCCACCACGCGTCCCGCTCACGCTGCGCCTGCTCCTCCTTGCGGACCTTCTCGCGCCTGGCGGCATCCCGGGCCACGCCGTCGGCGGGCTGCCATGGACCGAGGTCGTGGCTGCGCCGCGGCAGCAGCGAGGCAACCATGACGCCGGCGTACGTGTGCTCCGCCCCCTGGTACGCGCCGCGCTCGATGACGGCGTACTCCAGGGCGACCTCGGCGCCTTCCCGGGGCGCGCCGTACAGAACCGCCTCGAAGGGTTCGCTGCGAGGGTCGATGTCGTAGTGCCCGTCGCCCACCTGGTAGGTGGAGCTCGTGCCCAAAAGACGCGCCCCCCGGTCGACGTCCCGACTCTTGGGCAGGAACGCGATCAGGGGCCGCCCCTCGGTGCTGCGGGCATCCGGATACAACCAGTGGCAACCGTCCGGCGCGATCCGCACGCCCACCAGCAAGGCGGGCTGGGGCTCCTCGTACAGGCGGCGCGCCGCCCGGTAGGCGACGTGGCCGCACCCGTACACCGTGGTGCCGGGGACGAGGAACAGCAGGGCGGCGATCTGCTGCCCGATGGCGTCGTACGGTGCCCGGGCCGGGGCCGTCAGGCCCTCGACGAGGCCGTCGGCGAGGATGATGGCGGCGATCAGGCACAGAGCGAGTCCGAGGTAGAACTGTCGGAACCCGCGGTAGTCATCCGTCTCGGGCGCCCGCTCCGGGAGTTCGAGACGGCGCCGGCCGGCCGCGGCGAGCGCCAACGCCCGCTGCTTGCGACGGGCCCGAAGACGCAGGCACGCACCGGCCAACACCCAGGCGGACACCGCGAGGGCCAGCAGGTATCCGCCTCCGACCAGTCGGTCGTCCGCCGCGGGCGACGCCAGGGACACCGCCGCATCCACCGCGACCACGACCGCGGCCGGCACGGCCGGGACCGGGAGATAGCGGTACCACAGCGGCAGTGCGGGCAGTAGAACCATCGCGGGATAACCGAGCCAGTCAGTGCCACCCGGCGTCGCCCCGCCACCGCTCCCCGACGAGGCCGAGAACCCGGACGTCAGGACGTACGACACGGCGGCCATGACCATGAGCAGCCAACTACCCGCGACCGGGGCGAAGACCGCCGGGACGCGAGCCCGCAGCCACCGCTCGGCGTCGGCGACGGACCACGACACCACGCCACCCTCCGGCAGCGCCACCGTCGGCAGCCGCTTGACATAGTCATGCACGGCGCACTCCTTCCGCGGCACCACGGCCAGCCGCGGCTGCGCACTGCCTCGCCCACTTCGTTGCTGAGGCCATCGTTTCGAGTGGGGGACGCCCATCGCCAACCCCCGGTTCCGGGGCCGCGATCCGTGCAGCATCCGCGCAGGCGGCTCCCCCGCCCGAGTGCCCTGCCCAAGGCATCCCCGAGCACGCACACACTAAAAGCACCCGATGAAATCGCCGTGAATCAGCGAAGGAGCCCGCCCGGCCGCGGGGCCTGTCACTTCCGATACTGCTGCGCCACTGCCGTGAAGGCCGCCTTGGGTTCCCATTCCATGTCGGGGTAGGTCTGCCCGCGGCGCCCTTCGAGGAGTTTGACGATGCCCAGGCCGGCCCGGTCCAGGTCGTCCCGGGGGTCGCCATCCGGACGGTGCGGGTAGCCGGGCAAGGCGAACAAGAACACGAACGCGCTGTCCACGCCCTCGGTCTCGAAAACCTCCAACAGTTCGCTCAGATATGCAGCCTGGCCGGCCTCGTCACGCTCGTATATGCCGTTCAGCCGTACTGGGGCCTTGGTCTGCGGGTCGTACTCGACCACTTCCAGCACCCGCCCACCGCGGTCTCCCGCGCCGCGGTAGGCCGCGGTGCCGAACCCGGTGAGGGCGAGCGGCTTCGGACCTTGGGCCAGGGTGCGCACCGCGTCCCGGAACCGGTCGGCGACCTCGGCGGAGCGGATCAGCTCGAACGTCATCATGTCGAAGGGAGTCCAGTCGACCTGCTCGAACTGGATGGATGCGTAGGTGAGTTTGCCCTGGAAGCGCTCGCGGACCGTGGCCGCGGCGTCGCGGAGGAACGCGTTGATGCGCACGCCGAGCTCGCCCATCGCTTCGGCCCTCCGCTCGGGTTGGCTCATCAGTCGCGCGACCCGCTCCTCGGGGCTCTCTCCGGGCAGGAACCCGCGGTTCATCACGCTCAGCTCGACCCCTGCGACGAACACGACGGTGGCGCCCTGCTGCCGGAGCCGTTCCGCTCGCTCGGCGCAGTCGCGGAAGAGCGTGAGGATCTGCTCCGGATCCAGCTCCAGCGGATAGGGCGAGAACCAGATCTCCAGGCCGAGTTCGGCGGCGGCACCGGCGGCCAGCTCCAGTCGGTCCGGGTCACCGCCGATGATCTGGACCGCGTTGCAGTGCAGGTCGTCGCGGATGATGGCGAGCTCGCGCCGGACCACCGCGGGGTCGAAGTGCTCGCGGGATGTCTGGCCGTGCACGACGAATCCGGTGTCGTAGGTCATTCCTCTTGCGCGCATGGTGACGTCCTCTCCGTCGGTCTCGGTCGGGTCGACACTGACAGAAAAAGTGCGTGCACGCAAACTTTCTTACGCGCAACTTTGCGTGCGCGCAGCCCTGTGTGGAACGCTGATGCCGTGACGACACCACCACCCGGGCTGCGGGAGCGGAAGAAGCAGGCCACACGCGAGGCGCTACGCGAGGCGGCCCTGCGCCTGGCCGTGGAGCGCGGACCGGACCAGGTACGGGTCGAGGACATCGCCGAGGCGGCCGGAGTCTCGCCGCGCACCTACAACAACTACTTCGCCAGCCGCGAGCAGGCGATCGTCGCCGCTGTCACCGCGGACCGGGAGGCGCGGATCGCGGCAGCGGTCGCAGCCCGGCCCGCAGGAGTGCGCCTGGTCGACGCCGTCACCGAAGCAGTGGTCGAGCAGTACACGAACACCGGCGAGCGCGAACGCGAGGCGCTGCTGCTGATCACCACCCGGACCTCGCTGCGCGACGCATTCCTCGACGCCACCGCCGACATCGAGCCCCCTCTCGCGGCGGTGATCGCCGAACGCCTGGGTGACACCGGAGCGCACACGGCCCGCGTTCTCGCGGCAAGCGTGGCCGCGGCCGTTCGCATCGCGTTGGAAGACTGGCTCCGGCCGACGGGGAACGCAGAGGCCGCCGGGAGTTTCGGCGCCGGAGGACTGGTCGTGCCCTCCGGCTCGCTACCCGACCAGCTCCGCGCTGCACTGGCCCCGCTCGCGCCCGCGCTCGACGCCGCAGAGCGACACACCCAACCGTGAAGTCGACCCGGCTGGGGCATCCGCCGACCGAACAACAGCTCCGCAACACGCCGATGAAGCCGACCGTCATCATCATCGCCAGCCGGGTCCCACAGCGCTGTGCGGCGGTTTCGCCAAGAGGTGGCTATCCGAAGGGATTACCGCGGTATGCCGACCCGACGGGTGCGGATCGCCTTTCCGTGCTCGGCCTCGGGAAGCGTCGCACGCACTGCGTAGGTCAGGTCGAAGCGGCCGTCATCGGCATGCTCGCCCTCTCTGCCGAAGCAGTCGCGAAACTCCTTGCTGACGGTCCTGTCGTCCACCTTCAAGCCGTAGTCCCCTGCTAGCGAGTCCACCAAGTTGCGGACCATATGCTCGACCTGGTCCTTGGTCTTGACCGGCAGCGGATCGTTCTTCCCACCGTCGTTCATGCATCCTCCTGATGCGAGCAGAGCTATCAGTGCACAGCCGAGCGTCCCTGTGCGACGGGTCCGCCTGGGGTTCCGCAGAATCATGAGTGGACATCGCCTTCCGAAGGATCACGGCCAGCGATGATGCGCCCCTGATTGCGCAGGCTCTCGCTGTACTCGTGACCGTCGGCGGCGCGCCGGAGCCTGGACGCCGCGCTCTCGACCGCCACGATGGGGTTGACGACTGGCCTCAGCGCAGCGGGCTCGGCTGGAAATCTGGAAAGCGCCAACGGTTGACATCGACTCCGCCTCCGCCACCCGAGCGGTCGCGTTCCACGTGGCTGGCCTCAGGCCGCTGGACCATCACGCCACTTGGTTCCCACGACCGGGCCCCGAACACGGATTGCTCCCGGCCATGAACATGAACCGGCGGCCTGGCCAGACCCGGACAACGCGCGGCGTCAGGTGCCATCTGTCATGTCCGCTCCGTCCGACACTCGTTGTGGACACAGTGGATCGGGAACCCGCCCTGGCTGGTGTCGGACGAGCTGTGGGCCGGGCCGTCAGTCGTTCCTGACGGCAGAGGCGAGCCAACCCCCGCAGCAACACACAGATCCGCGATCCCTTCGCGAGGTCGCAAACCCCTTGTGGGTCCGGCAAGTTGGCAGAGAAAAGCTGAGGCGTTTGGCGGTGGCGCGATCCCAAGGAGACTTCGATCGTCTTCGTGGCGGCCGACACAGCGGTGTCGATGACCCCGGCCAGGCACCTTCCCCCCTCGGAGTGGCTACGGACTCCCGGGCAACTTCCAAGCGACCAGCCTGGCTCCCTTGCCTCCCCTCCCCTCCCCTCCCCTCCCTTGCTCTGCTCAGCTCGAACGCCGGTCTGGGCACGGCGGGGCCCTCAACTGGGGAGTCGAGGGCCGTCGATAACCACACAGTTGGACCAGTCGTCAGGGTTTGCGGCTCATACGAGGGAAAGTTCCAGCGAGTGGCACCTGGGCGGTCTCGGTGTCTCCTACGCTGCCCGATCGTTGGTGATTTCCAATCGAAAGGGCGGTAATGCGCGACGTGATTGAGGTCGGCGGGACGTCTGAGCGGCCTCCCGGGGTCGCGGTGGACCAGGCACCTTCGGGGGCCCGGTTCGTCGGTAGCGCTCCGACGTCCGTCGCCGTGTTCCTCGCCGAAACCTCGGGCGGCGGCGGGCGGCCCCCCACGCAGCTCGCCTCGTGGAAGGGGTTCGAGGCCGCGGCGAGGCTTGCGGACGGTGCCTCGGACGCGGAACAGACAACACGGCGGATCCTGGTGTCGAAGACCCTCTGGGCCGCGGTCCACGGTTGGTTCGCCAACGGGGGTGGCGAGTGCTACCTGGCGCCTGTCGTCGGCCCCGGCGGTCTCGCCGACACGCTCAAGCAGTTGGAGTCCCTCGACGAGGTCGCCATCGTGCTCGCTCCGGACCTGTGGAGCGGGACGACGGACCAGGGGGCCAGTCAGGAGGCGGCCGGCCTGATCGCGGACCACTGCCGGAAGATGGCCGACCGGGTCGCGGTCCTGCACCTTCCCAACGAGGCCCCGCCGGGTAACGTCGCAGCCACCCTGGGAGTCGAAAGCACCGAGGCACGTCGATACGCGACCGCCTACTACCCCTGGATCAACGTCCAGGACCCCGGCGACCCGAACGCCGCCCCGCTGACGGTGCCTGCGACCGGACACGCGGCGGGTGTGTGGGCGCGCGTGGACCAGGATCGAGGCGTCCACAAGGCCCCGGCCAACGAGGGCCTCCGAGGCGTGCTCGGCCTGACGCATGAACTCAGCGACACCGAGCACAGGGCCCTCAACGACCAGGGCGTGAACGCGATCCGGAACTTTCCCGGCTCGGGCCCGCTCATCTGGGGTGCCCGCACCCTCGCTGCCGCGGACGAGACCGCGGTCGAGAACAGCTACCTCAATGTGCGGCGGTCGGTGAACTCCCTCAGGCGGTCCATTCGCCGCAGCACGACCTGGGCGGCCTTCGAGCCCAACGACGAACGCCTTCAGACGTCGGTGAGGGCCATGGTCACCAGTTTCCTCACCGGGCTGTGGCGGCGAGGGGTTCTGGTCGGGCGGTCTGTCGAGGAGGCGTTCTACGTGGTCTGCGACGAGACCAACAACCCACCGGAGAGAGGCTCCCAGGGCAAGCTGCTCGTGCAGATCGGCGTCGCCCTCGTCCGCCCAGCGGAGTTCATCACCTTCCAGGTCGACCAGATCACCGAACGGAGCTCCTGAGACGCCCCACGGGCCAGATTCCCGGGACGCACGCCAAGTCCCGTGCGGTTCGCGGCCATGGTGCAGCAGGTCGGCTCGCAGACCCTGCGCGGCCCGCCCCTCGATGTCGGTGACCCGTGCGGGGTGTCCTGGGCGTCGCCGCCAGGTGGTCGCTGTGCCGTCCGAGTACCGCCAGGCCATCCGGTTCGGCGGGTTTCGATGCCGGTCGCTCCAGGCAGGACGGAATGGGTAGGAAACCGGATGCTGTGGCCGTCATAGGCCGGCACAGGGCCGGTCGTATGTCACAGGCCGTCCGCTTGAGCTGCGGGGCCGGGGCTGCTTGGGCCGGTCTTCTTCCAGGAACGAGGTAGAGAAATGCCGTACGTCGCCCAGGATCGACCGCGCATCGGCTGGATCGGCACCGGCCGCATGGGATTCCAACTCGCCGCCCGGCTGCTGGACGCGGGGCACGACGTAGCCGTCTACAACAGGACCCGCGCCAAGGCCGAGCCCCTGGTGGAACGGGGAGCCACGGTCGTCGACCAGCCGGTCGGTTTGGCGGACCGGGACGTCGTCTTCAGCATGGTCTCCGCCTCGCCCGACCTGGAGGCCGTCATCACGGGGCCGGGCGGTGTGCTGACCTCGCCCGATGTCGCACCAGGGGTGCTGGTGGACAGTTCCACGGTGTCCACGCAGACGTCCGCGCTGATGCGGAAAGAAGCCGCCAGGCGCAGGGCCGACTTCCTGGCCGCCCCGGTGAGTGGGAACCCGAAGGTGATCGCCGCGGGCAAGCTGACCGTTGCGGTCTCCGGCTCGCGCGAGGCGTTCGACCAGGTCGAGCCGTTGCTCGCCCTGCTGGGGCGCGGAGTGGCCTATGTCGGCGAGGGCGAAGTCGCCCGGCTCGTCAAGATCGCGCACAACGTCTTCCTCGGCGTCGTCACCCAGTCGCTCGCCGAGATCACCGTTCTCGCGGAGAAGGGCGGTGTCAGCCGTTCCGCCTTCCTGGAATTCCTCAACGAATCCGTGCTGGGTTCGCTCTACACCCGCTACAAGTCGCCCGCGTTGGTCAACCTGGACTTCACGCCGACGTTCACCATGCCGCTGTTGCGCAAGGACTTCGACCTGGGGCTTTCTGCCGCCCGCGAGCTGGAGGTCCCGATGCCGCTCGCCGCCGCCACCGCTCAGCTGATCGCGGGTGCCATCGGCGCGGGGCACGTCGAGGAGGACTTCGCCGCCCTGATCCTCGAACAGGCCAGGAACTCCGGCATCACCTTGGAGGCCCAGGGCATCCCCGTGGACGACGGCCTGTCACCGCACGCCTGACCGGCCCTGACCCGGCCGGATCGGAGGGGACGACGAGCGGCTTCGACGAGAACGCGCGGACCGGACGGCGACACGCTCGTACAACGGCGACGTTCCCGCTGCCTCGACCTCACCGAAGCGTCGGTACGTCTGAGCGGGTCTGCGGGCTCTGCCCACGGGTGCAGCGATTCGTGCGCTCGGCTTTGGCATCCCCACGATCCTCCTGAGGTCGTGAACCGCCGAGGCGGCTCCTCCTGCGGCCGGGCCGCCGGCGGCCGTGGCCGCGACCCGCCTGGACTCGCGCCCGCAACCGTCAACCGCATAGGCAGAGGTCGGTGGTTCGGATGGGGCGACAACCTGCCGTAGAGGACCTTGCCCGGTTGTTTCGGACGCGGCACGGTTTCGGGGAGGGCCAGTCAGGTGGAGCTGCCGCGGTCGGACCCGGGTGAGGCGGCGTCAACGTTGCGGATCAGGAGCGCGGCTTGGACGCGATTGTCGAGTTGAAGCTTGGCGAGCACGCGGCTGACGTGCATTTTGACCGTGGCTTCACTGGTGGACAGGGCGCGGGCGATGTCCGCGTTGGACATGCCCTGTCCCACGAGGTGCAGGACCTGCCGTTCGCGTGCGGTGAGTGAGTCCAGTCGTGCCCGTTCGTGGGCGGTCAGAGTCTGGTGCTGTCGAAGGAGCGTGTCGATGACGTGCCGGGTAACGGCGGGCGAGAGCGTGCTGTGGCCTTCGGCGACGTCGTGTACTGCGCGGATGATCTCCAGTGGCGGGGTGTCCTTGAGGAGGAAGCCGGCCGCTCCGGCGCGTAGTGCCTCGGTCACGTATTCGTCGAGTTGGAAGGTCGTGAGGATCACGACGGCCGGCGGCCGGGCCATGGCGCGTAGGGCACGGGTGGCGGTGATGCCGTCCACGTTCGGCATCCGAATGTCCACGAGGGCGATGTCGCAGGTGTGGGCGTGGGCCTGTTCGGTCGCCGCCTGGCCATCGGCGGCCTCGGCGACGACTTGGATGTCGGGGTCGCCCTCCAAGATGGTCCGCAGTCCATGGCGTACGAGCGGCTCGTCATCGACGATCATCACTTTGATCACGAGACGGCTCCTGAGGGTGGGCGTTGCGTCCTGGGTCAGGTGGGCAGGCGCGGTGGGGGATGGTGGCGTGGACGCGGAACGCGCCGTCGGCCTGTGTGGTGGTCTCGAAGGTGCCGCCCAGTACGCGGAGCCGCTCTGCCAGTCCCACCAGGCCGAATCCGGCTGAGGGCAGCCCGTCGCCGGGGCTCGCGGTGGGCGGACCGTTGGCGATCACGATCTGCACGGCGTCGTGGTGGTCGCGCACGTCGGCTGTCACGGTGGCGCCGGGCGCGTGTTTGAGCGCGTTGGTGAGTGCCTCCTGGACCACGCGGTAGATGGCCACCTGGGTGGCCGAGGGCAGTGTGTCCACTGCGCCGTGCAGCCGCAGGGTGATGTCCATACCGAGATGACGGCAGTCGGCGACGAGCGCGTCGAGGTCGGCGGCGGTCGGGGTCGGTTGCAGGGGAGCTGTTGCCGCGCTCTCGTTGCCGGTGAGGACGCCGAGGATGTCACGTAGTTCGGTCAGCGCCTGGGTGCCCGCGCGGCGGATGCGTTCCGCCTCCTGGCGAACCCAGTCGGCGCCGCCGTCGGCACGCATCTGCAGGGCTCCGGCGATCAGGACGACGTGGCTGACGCGGTGGGCGACCACGTCATGCAGTTCTCTTGCGATGCGGGTGCGCTCCTCCCCCCGCGCACGCTCCTCAAGGAGGGCTTCGTGGCGCTCGTGGGTCACTGCCTGCTGTCGCATGGTGGCGATGAGTTGATGCCGGGTGGCCACGTACAGGCCCATCAGCAGGGGCGTCGCCACGAAGGGCACCCCGTGGATGAGGTCCAGGCCGGTGCCACCCAGCTCGGAGGCGGCCGTCTGCGCGGCCAGGGCGACCAGTCCCAGCGTCAGGAGACGCAGCCACGACCGGTACATGCCACCGACGGTGTAGAGCATGACCACGACCGCGCCGGGGGCGTAACAGAGCACGTGCGAGGCGAGGGCCACGCCCGTCACCGACCGCGGGAAGCGGTGCCGCCACAGTACGAGCGCCCCTGTCGATCCCGCCGCGACAGCCGCCCAGTGGGGCTTGCCAGTCAACAGTCCGCTCGCCGGGAGTACCAGGGAATCCCCGATGCCGTACGCCACTGCGGCCAATGCCACGGCAGAGTCCACGGCGGACGGGCGCCACCGACGTCGCCGCGTTGCACCACTCGGAAATCGGAACGAAGCCACGAGAGTAAAGAAAAACCACCAAAACGTACCCATACATGGTAGCTCCGCGGTGTTTCAGCGTTTCTTCTCCCGACTGGGAGCCCCATCGGGCCTTCGCTGCGCTCATGGGCATGGCGGACAGCAGACTTTCGTCGGTCAGGGGCCCTGACGAAAGGCTGTCGCATTACCCCCTCCGTACGTGGTGCTGTTGCTTAACAGGTCCATAAGGTCCGCCCCGGCGGCGCAGCAGCGGAAGATCGCTCGACCCGGCGCGGTGCCGTCATCGACGGCGCGGGCGCGACGTGTCACCTGACGTTCGACCGGCCACCTCGGTGGACCTGGAGAAGGAGACCGGGGCCCTTGAAGGACCCGGCAGGAAGGGCTGTGATTGCCATGCTGCCCGTCATCGTCGCGACGCAGCACGACCGCACCGTCACCTGGTCGCGACACTCCCTCGGAGTCCGGCCCGCACGGTCCGCCCGCCATCTCGTCCGGCAGTGGCTGACCCGTCACGCGTGCGCTGAACACGTCATCCAGGCAGCCGAACTCGTCGTCGCCGAGTTGGTCGCCAACGCCGTCCAGCACGGCGGCTGCCCCACCGCACTGAGTCTGGACATCGACCACCCCACCCCCCGTACCGAAGGAGTGCTGCTCATTTGCGTGCATGACCGAGGCCCGGAGGAGCCTCAATGCACCGTGGTGAAAACCCAGTCGGCACCCGGGCTCCACGAGTACGGTCGTGGACTGGCGATCGTCGCCGCGTTGAGCCGAGCCTGGGGAGTGGTCCGACACCAAGACCGGCACAAGCACGTGTGGTGCGAACTGCCCGTCCCGCAGGGCCATGTCAGCGCCCCCGCCTGATCTGCCCCTGCCGCACAGGACGACGCCCCATCCCCCGGAATGCGCAGTCGACACATACCCGGAGTCGGTGTATCGGACCGTCATCGTGCCGGCGAAAGCGACTTTTACGTCCGTGTGAACGGGCAACTGCTTATCTGTGCACGAAACGGTGGTGATCGCCGAGGGAATCACCGCCGGCCGAGCCCCGCCCTTCGCCATCAAGGATGTGCCCGGCACACGGCACACGAGTCATGCAGCGAGCTCTCCGCGACCGCACCGCACTTGCTTGAGAGTGCGCCGCATCGTGCCGGCGCGGTGCTGTACCGGCGGCCCTGAGCGGCCCGTTGAAGACGAGGAGACGGCCTGGATGCCAGATCAGCAGTGGTCAGCCGGACACACGCCCAAGCTCCCCCACCACCACGTTGACGTCTTACGCGCTCCGGGCACACCCGCCGCGTCCGCCCCCCACGCAGCGCGCAGCCCCTCCCCTCGGATCCGTCGCGCCGCCGTGGCGTCCAAGACTCCCAGTCAGCGAGGTTGTTGATGTCCTTTCTCGATTCGCTCACCTCGGGCGTCGACAGCGCCGTCAACGGCGTTGTCGAGCCCCTGTCCACCGGCCTGTCCGAGATCGTCTTCGCGGAAGTCAACCTCTTCGGGGTTTCCTTTCCCTGGATCGTCGCCTGGCTCGTCGTCGCGGGCGCGGTCTTCACCGTCTGGTTCAAGGGCGTGCAGATACGGCGGGCCCGCCTGGCCGTCGACCTGGTACGCGGCAAGCACAGCAGGAACGACGCCCCGGGTGAGGTCACCCACTTCCAGGCACTGACCGCCGCCGTCTCCGGCACGGTCGGACTGGGCAACATCGCCGGCGTCGCCGTCGCGGTGACCATCGGTGGCCCCGGCGCAACCTTCTGGATGATCCTGTGCGGCCTACTGGGGATGGCCACGAAGTTCGTGGAGTGCACACTCGGCGTCAAGTACCGCGAGTGCCACGCGGACGGCACCGTCTCCGGCGGCCCGATGCACTACCTGCGCAAGGGCCTTGCCGAGCGTGGCATGGCGGGCCTGGGCAAGGTGTTGGCCGTTCTGGCCTCCGTGGCCCTGCTCTTCTTCGGCTTGTTCGGCGGCAACCTTTTCCAGGCCAACCAGAGCTTCGCTCAGCTGAGGTCGGTGACTGGTGGCGATGACGGCCTGTTGGGCTCCTCGACGGGTGCTCTGGCGTTCGGCCTGGTCTTGGCGGGGCTGACCGGGCTCGTGCTGTTCGGTGGCATCCGCTCGATCGCGAAGGTCACCAGCCGCCTCGTGCCCGTCATGGCCGGGATCTACCTCGCGGCCTGCACCGTCGTCATCCTGGTCAACGTCCAGGCCCTGCCCAGTGCCGTGGGCACCATCATCCACGGGGCGTTCGCCGCCGAAGGCGTGGCCGGCGGCGTCATCGGCGCGCTGATCATCGGGTTCCAACGGGCCGCATTCTCCAACGAGGCAGGTCTCGGTTCCGCGCCCATCGCCCACTCGGCCGTCAAAACCCGCCACCCCGTCACCGAAGGTCTGGTCGCCCTCCTGGAGCCGTTCATCGACACCGTCGTGGTGTGCACCATGACCGCGTTGACCATCGTCATCGCCTCCACCCCCAGTTGGAACCAAGCCCGCGCGACGGCAGCCGAGACCGGAACGGCTCCCGAAGGCGTGACCATCACCTCGGACGCCTTCGCCACCGTACTGCCGTGGTTTCCGTACCTCTTGGCCGTCGCGGTACTCCTGTTCGCCTTCTCCACGATCATCACGTGGGGCTATTACGGCCTCAAGGCGTGGACGTTCCTCGTCGGCCGCAGCCGCACCACCGAGACCCTCTACAAACTGCTGTTCATCGTGTTCGTCGCCGTCGGTCCCGTGCTCTCCCTCAGTGCCTTGATCAGCATGGCCGACGCGGTGCTCTTCCTCTTGGCGGTCATCAACATCACCGGCCTCTACCTGCTGGCCCCCGTCGTGAAGAAGGAACTCAACTCCTTCCTCGTCCTGATCCGCACCGGCACAGCGCACCGCCCCGCGGAGCCCTCCCCGGCCTCCGACATCTGACCCGGGAAGGTAGCGAGGTCCCACGCGACCACGCGATTCCGCCCCCGCACGAGCCACCCGGAGCGGGGCACCGCGGGCGCAAGGAAAACCATGAGAATTCTGTTCGCTCACAACGACAGCGTCTCGGCTCAAGCCGTCGCCAGCGAACTGCGTCGAAGTGCCATGGCCGTCGACTTCGCTCACCGCAGCGACGAGGCCGAACGGCTGAGCATCTGCAACGACTACGACGTCGTCATCATCGATCAGGACCTGCCGACGATCGGGGGCTACGAGTTGTGTCGCAGCGTCGCCGGACGACAAGTACCGCCGCAGATAATGCTGTTGACTGCCAACCAGGTGGAGGACAGGGTCCAAGGACTGCGCGCAGGCGCCGACGACTGCCTGTCCAAGCCGTTCGCCTCCATCGAACTCGTCGCCCGCATACGAGCGCTCAGCCGACGCCGCCGAACCGCGGCCCCCCTGATCCTGCGCCACGAAGGAATCACCCTGGACCAGGCACGCCGTGAGGTTCGCATCCACGAGCGACTGGTCACCCTGACTCCCAAGGAGTTCGCCGTGCTCCGACTCCTCATGGAAGCCAAGGGCCGGCCCATACCCCACGAGGACCTGCTGGCCGATATCTGGGACACCCACATGAACTCACGCACCAACACCGTCCGCACCACCGTCAGCAGGCTGCGCCACAAGCTCGGCTGCCCCGAAGTCATCTGCGTGGACAACGGCAAGGGATACCGCCTGGGCCAAGGCATGGCTCCAACCTCCGACACACCCCGCGTCCAGGACCGACATAGCCGCGGTGAGCCCGTGCCGCCCCGTGCCGCACCAGAGGCGCCCGCCCCGGCCGAGCGACCACGGCCTCAGCCGTGAGAACCGGACACGAGGAAAGGCCCTCGCACGTACTCCTCGTCGAGCGAGAAACGGCATTCAACAGTCCACCAGGCATCACGCCTGGGCTGACACACCCCGCCGCTTCCCACCGGACAGCGTTGACCACCCCGATCTTGAGGATGTCTGGACGGACGTCAACCGCGATTCTTCACAGTGGCCAACGCTCCGGCCCCTGCCTCCGCCAACCTCAGCGGCCGGCGCTCCCCAGGGCAGTTCCAGCGCACACACGGCGGTGGCCTCGAAGGTCCGGTGGAAAGCCCCGTCAGGGAAGGCGACCCCGCCCTGGCTGGGTCGCCCTGATGACGCTGCTGGCAGGTACCGTCGCCATCGTCGCGATCCTCGGGGCGACCGGCCGGATCCCGTACTGGGACGCGTTGCCGGACATCCGAAGCCCCGCCGTCAAGGCAGGCAGTCCGGGCGCACCTACCGCGGGCACGCTCACGCTGTTCCTCGTCGCCAGCCTGCTTGTGCTCCTCAGCGTCACCGGCCTGCTCGTCAACTCCAGCGGGCAGGCACGCGTTCTCACCAGGTGGGGCCGCTATCGGGGCACCGTGCGGCGTACCGGGCTGCTCTGGGTCAACCCGCTGCTGCGCTGGCCCAGGTCGGCAAACCACATGTCTGGGGAGGCAACGGGCCGAACAGCTTCGACTGCTCCGGGCTGGTGCAGCAGGCGTACCGGCGGGCCGGCATCCAGTTGCCGCGCGTGGCCGCCGACCAGTACGCCGCCACAACCCGGATCACCTCGGGTCAACTGCGCCGCGATGACCTGATCTTGTGGTCCAACAGCGGTCGGGCGTCAGGCATCAACCACGTCGCGATCTATCTGGGTGGCGGCACGTACGTCGAGACCCCGAAGCCGGGCGCGCACGTCCGGACGGCCCCGCTGCGCAGCGGCTACCGCCCCACGCACTTCGGCCGCCCGTAGTCACTGCTGAGGCTCGTTGCGCCGTCGACGGCCTGCCCGGTGGTGCTGTCCCGTGGTGCTGTCCCGTGGCAGTGGAGGAGGCGGGGCTGACTCGGCAGGGGCGTCCGCAGCGGCAGACGCTGCGGTTGCCGGCAGCCGCACGGTTCGAAGAGGGCGTTCCGCCACCTCTCGCCCGGGCGGAAGACTTCTCGGCATTCGACCAATCCGCGCGCCCGACGGTTCCGAATCCCGGGCATGAGTACGCGACGGAAGGTCCTCTCGCACGCGGCCCTTGGCGCCTTGAGCGGCCTGGTGGCCGGGTACGCGGCGCTTGCCGTCGCGGAGTTGGCCTCGGTCGCGGTACGTCCCGGAGCCGGCCCGGTCACCGCGGTGGGCGGTGCGGCCGTCGACCGGACACCCGCGGGCGTCAAGGACTGGGCGATCCGGAACTTCGGCACCAACGACAAACTCATCCTGCAACTCGGCATCGTGAGCGTGCTCGCGCTCTTCGCGATGGCGTTGGGGATGCTGGCGCCGCGGTCGCGGAAAGCGGCCTCGGCCGGCGTTCTCGTCTTCGGCGTCGTGGGCGCCCTGGCCGCAACGGGACGCCCCGATTCGACTGGAGTGACCGATGCGGTCCCCTCCGTCGTCGGAGCACTTGTGGCGGCGGTGGTGCTGTATCTGCTGGCGGGGCGGCTGACCGTGTCAGGCCGACCACGGTCCTCCCCGCCGTCGGCCTCCGGTGTGGATCGCAGGGGCTTCGTCGTCGGCGCGTTCGGGGTGGCTGCTGCGTCCACCGGCATGGGCTTCCTCGGGCTGCGGCTGAATGCGGTCGGCGCCAGTCAGGCGGCGGCGTCCCGGGCCACGGTCAAACTCCCGGCGCCCGCCTCTCCGGCCCCCGAACTGCCGCGTGGGGTGGACCTCAAGCTGCCGGGGCTGAGCCCTTTCACCACCGCCAACCGCGACTTCTACCGCGTGGACACCGCGCTGACCGTTCCCCGCGTGGATGTCCGCAGTTGGAAGCTGCGCCTGCACGGCATGGGCGTCAGCCGGCCGCTGACCCTCAGCTTCCAGGATCTCCTGGCCAGGCCGCTGCTCGAACGCGACATCACCCTGACGTGCGTGTCCAACGAGGTCGGCGGCCCCTATGTCGGGACCGCCCGTTGGCTCGGCGTCCGGCTCGCCGACCTGCTGCACGAGGCCGGTGTGCGCCCGCCGTCCCGGGGCGGCCCGGCCGACCAGCTCGTCGCGCGCTCCGTCGACGGCATGACGATCGGCACCCCGGTCGAGACGGTCCTGGACGGACGGGACGCCCTGCTGGCGGTGGGGATGAACGGCGAGCCGCTGCCCTTCGAGCACGGCTTCCCCGTCCGGATGCTCGTCCCCGGCCTGTTCGGCTACGTCTCGGCCTGCAAGTGGATCCAGGACATCGAGCTCACGACGTTCGGCGCGTACGACGCGTACTGGGTCAAGCGTGACTGGGCGGCCGAGGCGCCGATCAAGACCGAGTCCCGCATCGACACCCCCAAACCGTTCGCGCCCCTCAAGGCCGGATCGGTGGCCGTGGCGGGCGTGGCCTGGGCCCCACACAAAGGCATCGACCGCGTCGAGATCCGCGTCGACGGCGGTGACTGGCGCCAGGCCGAACTGGCCGCCGAGGGCCCGGTGGACACCTGGCGGCAGTGGTGGTGGCAGTGGGACGCGAAGCCCGGCACCCACACCCTCGAAGTACGCGCCACCGACCGCACCGGCTACACCCAGACCGACGCACGGGCCCGCCCCACCCCGGACGGCGCCTCCGGCTGGCACTCGGTGGTGGTCACCGTGACCTGACCACCGCCCACACCCAACAGACCGACCTCACAACGACATTGGGAGAACCCTGTGAACACCCTGCGTATCCGCCGTACCGTCCTCGCCGTGACCGCCGCCGCCGTGCTGCCGGTCGCACTGGCCGCCTGCTCCGGCGACAACGGCGCCGGGAGCAAGGACAAGGCGTCCGACACGTCCTCTGCCGCGGCCAAGCCGACCAAGGGCAGCGACACCGGCGGCGACATGAACACCATGGCCAAGCCCTTCGGCCCGGCCTGCTCGGCCGTCCCGAAGGACGGCAAGGGCAGCTTCGACGGCATGGCCAAGGACCCGGTCGCCACCGCCGCCTCCCACAACCCGGCCCTGTCCACCCTGGTCACCGCCGTCACGAAGGCCGGCCTGGTCGACACCCTCAACAGCGCCAAGAACATCACCGTCTTCGCACCGACCAACGACGCCTTCAACAAGATCCCCAAGGCCCAGCTGGACAAGGTCCTGGCTGACAAGGCGATGCTGACCAAGGTCCTCACCGGCCACGTCGTCGGCGAGAAGCTCGCCCCGGCCAAGCTCGCTGACGGCTCGTACGAGACGCTGGCGAAGAACAAGCTCACCACGTCCGGCTCCGGCGCGAACTACACGGTCGACGGCTCCGCCAAGGTCGTCTGCGGCAACGTGCAGACCGCCAACGCCACCGTCTACATCATCGACACCGTCCTGCTGCCCAAGAGCTGACCGGAGCCTGAGCACGGGTGCCCTGGTGCATGCCGGGGCGCCCGGGGGACGGCGGCCGCAGCAGGGGTGGGAGACAGCAACGTGCGGTTCACGGGGGTCGATGACGCCCCGCGGGTGCCGACCAGGCCGACGCCGTCGGTGACGTAGAGGAGCTGGCCGTTGGCGTGGGAGTGCCAGTGGGTGCGGGCGCCGGGGGTGCGCACCAGGCCGACAGCCAGGCGTGCGGGCTCCGCGGGGGCTTCGACGAGGTTGAGGTAGACATCGCCGGTGAAGCGCTCGGCCGGGGCCTTCGTGGTGGGGGGTGGGTGACGTGTTCCATGACTTTTCCTCGGTGGTTGTGGACGCGGGGCTCAGGCGTCGTCGTGGTTCAGGCCGGAACCCAGCGCTCGGGAGGCGTCGACCTGTGCCAGGAGTGTCTTGGCCTTGGTCTCGACGGCCTGGAGGCAGTCGTCGCCGGCGACGAACCGCAGCGGGGGCGCTTGCAGGTCGGCGACCTTGAGCAGGGCGTCGGCGAGCTTGGCGGGGTCGCCGCTCTGCCCACCGTTCATGGATTCCCAGACCTTCTCGGTCGCGGCGGTGCGCTCGGCGTAGTCGTCGATGGAGCCCTCGGCGTAGGTGGTGGAGGCGTCCACGAGGAGTTCGGTGCGGAACAAGCCCGGCTCGACGATGGTGGTGTGGATGTTGAAGGGTGCGACGTCGTGGTGCAGGGATCCCATGAAGCCCTCGACTCCGAACTTGGCGGCCGAGCAGGCGACGCAGAAGTCGACGCCGACCGCTCCGGCGAGGGAGGAGAGGGTGAGGACGTGCCCGGAGCGCTGGGCCCGCATGACGGGCAGCACGGCGCGGGTGACGAGCGCGACGGCGGCCTCCGAGTGAGCGCTCATGGGGCCACCGTGGAGCGGGATGCGCCCGACGATCCAGCGTCCTTCCTGAACAGGTTCCGTGGCGAGGCGCGTCAAGACTTCGCCAAGCAGTTGCGTGATCTCGCAACTATGCCGTTATGCTTCTGGAGGTTTGAAGAAGGCACCTCGTTCGGTGAGGCGTCTGCACGGACACAGGCCACTGACCCGACGACGTCGAGAGACGCCCAGGTTCAGGACAGGTCTCCCCGGCCTAAGGGGTGACCCCAAGTGGCTTCCCCCACAAGCGGAATACGCCGTGCAGTGCCAAAGCTCTGACGAGTTGGGGTGAACCGGTCATCGGGACCGGTCTGCTCCTTGCCGCGTCGTCCAGCGCCCACGTGCGCTCCGGCCGGGAGGAGGCGAGAGACATGGACTGCAGTTGCAGTAGTCCGGGCCACAGTAGGCCCGTCATCCGGATTCGCATGTCCTTCTCGACCTCCGGTACGCGGTAACCACCTCTCCCACGCGCACGCGCCGCCACGCCCCAGACACCCGTACGGCCTTCGCCGTCCCGGGTGTCCGGGCTGCGCGCTCGCAACGGGACGGCTCCCGCGCGCCCTCAACACCGCTCCCCAACGGGGGAATTGGGAGGCTCGCCATGACCAGCCTGATCAGCGACAAGACCATTCCCGCACCGCGCAGCGCAGTCCTCGACGACGCGCACGTGGGCGACATCCGCGGTGCGCTCGGCACCATCAAGCACGACGACACCGGCGAACGCCGGGGCCTGTCCGCCAAACTCAAGACGTTGCTGGCGATAGTCGGCCCCGGCCTGATCGTGATGGTCGGCGACAACGACGCCGGCGCCTTCGCCACGTACGGCCAGGCCGGACAGAACTACGGCACGCAGTTGCTGTGGACCCTGCTCCTGCTCGTCCCCGTCCTGTACGTCAACCAGGAGATGGTGCTGCGTCTCGGCGCGGTGACCGGAGTGGGGCACGCGCGCCTGATCCTGGAGCGGTTCGGGAAGTTCTGGGGCGCGTTCAGTGTCATCGACCTGTTCCTGCTCAACGCCCTGACGCTGGTCACCGAGTTCATCGGCATCACCATGGCCGCCGACTACCTGGGGCTGCCGAAGACGGCCTCGGTGATCCTGGCCGCGGCCGTCATCATCGCTTCCGCCTTCACCGGGTCCTTCCGCCGCTTCGAGCGGATCGCCGTCGCCCTGTGCGCCGCCTCGCTCCTCCTGGTCCCGCTCTACTTCCTGCTCCACCCCAAGACGTCGCAGATGGCCCACGACTTCGTGACCCCGGTCATCCCCGGCGGCAGCGGCGAGTTGGCCACCGTCATGTTGCTGATCATCGGGATCGTGGGCACCACCGTGGCGCCCTGGCAGCTGTTCTTCCAGCAGTCCTACGTGATCGACAAGCGCATCACCCCGCGCTTCATGAAGTACGAGAAGGTCGACCTGTGGATCGGCATCGCCGTCGTCGTCATCGGCGCCGCCGCCCTGATGGGCCTGGTCGCCGCCGCGTTCGCCGGGACGAAGGGCTTCGGCAACTTCACCGACACCGCGGGCCTGATCAACGGCATCGCGGCCAAGGCCGGCAAGGTCGCCGGTGTCCTCTTCGCGATCGCCCTGCTGGACGCCTCGATCATCGGCGCGTTCGCGGTGTCGCTGTCCACCGCGTACGCGATCGGTGACGTGTTCGGGATGAAGCACTCCCTGCACCGGGGCATCAAGGGCGCCAAGGGCTTCTACGCCGTCTACGCCGGCCTCGTCGCCGCCGCGGCCACCATCGTGCTCATCCCCGGCTCCCCGCTCGGTCTGCTCACCCAGGGCGTGCAGACCCTCGCCGGGGTCCTGCTGCCCTCCGCCTCCGTCTTCCTGCTGCTGCTCTGCAACGACAAGCAGGTCCTCGGACCGTGGGTGAACGGGCCCAAGACCAACGCCTTCACCGCGGCGGTCGTCGGCGTCCTGGTGTCACTGTCGATCATCCTCACCGCCTCGGTGCTCTTCCCCGACATCAGCGCGGCCGCCATCCTCGACATCATGGCCGGCTGCGGTGTCGCCGGAGTGCTGGCCGCCGGCTACGCCTTCACCCGCCGGCGCACCGCCACCAAGGAAGACCCCATCGACCGCACCGGCCGCGACTCGTGGCGGATGCCGCCGCTGGAGACGCTGACCCGCCCCGTCATGTCCACCGGCCGCAAGATCGGTATGGGAGCCCTGCGCACCTACCTGCTGGTCGCGGCGGTCCTGGTCGTCATCAAGATCGTCCAGGTTGCCCTCGGCAACTGACCCCCGCACGTCGACAACCGACCACTCCCGTGCCGGGGTGGCGGCGGGACCTCCCCGCCCGCCGCCACCCCACCGACCCCTCACGGAGAGGGGAGGGCACCCATGCGCCTTCTTCCGCACCTCACCAAGCTCACCGCACCGGCCCGGCGGCGCCACCACGCCACCGACGAACGTCCTGACCCGAGCCCCACCGGCCACATCTGCCCGCGGGTGCAGTTGGCCCTGAAGGACGGCACCGAGCGGGAGTACCTGCTCGACGGCCCCAGTACCTGCCCCCTTCCCCGCGACCCGCACGCCAGGTACGAACCGCGCGTGCACCTGGCCTACCTCCTCGCCCAGCAGGGCCACGACGCTCACTGGCTCGCCCGCTTCGCCGACCTGCCGCTGCCCGCGGCCGACCGCCTCACCGAGGCCGCCTCCTCCGCCACCCGAGCCGGACACGCTCCGTAGCTCCCGCGGGCGCCGAAGCCCGCACACCACCGCATCGTTCACTCGCCCCCGGCCATGCCTGTCCTACGCCGACAGCGCGCCGCCCCACGGAGGTGACTCCCGCATGTCCGTCTTCACCGCTGTCCACATCCACCGCCCCGCCCTGCGCCGCGGGAACACCCGCCGCGTCGTACGCGACTCGCTCTCCGCAGTGCTGCGGCGCATCGCGGACAGTCCTCTCGACAGCACCGTTGTCCGCGCACTGCCCCGTCCGGCGTCCGCGACCGGGGCGACCAGCCGGGAGCGACCCACTGGGTTGCACGCCCACTGGCACACCGTCACGGGCCCCGATGGCCGGCCCCGCCTCGAAGCCACCTGGCACTAGCGGCTCCGCGAACGCCGCACCCGTAGGGAACCCGCGCCTGCTTCCCTGCCCGGAGAGGCCATGGCACCGCTCCCCCATCCGGCCCGCTCCTGCGGGCAGGTGAGCGCTGCCCGCCGTGCCGTACCAGCACCCCGAGCCGGCGCCGCCTGCGGTGCCCGACGCCCCACGCACGACTGTCCTCAACACACCGAGCCGACAGGAAACGACATGACCTTGAGCCACCGCACGGCAGACCGCGTCCACCACGACCGAGCGAACCCGCCCGCACCACGAGCGCGGGACACGACCTGGCCCGTCGCGCGGTCACCGCACACCCCCGAGGCCACGGAGCCGCCCCAGGCTCCCGTGTACCGCGTGGACGGCCTCGTCGTCGACTGCGCGATCCGACGCGCCTCCATCGAAGGCCATCAACTCCCCCTCACCTGTATGGAGTTCGAGTTGATCGCCCATCTCGCCGCCTATCCCGACCGCATCCACACGCGGCGCCGGCTGATGGAACTGGTGTGGCAGCAGGCACCCATGGGCGACCTGAGCACCGTAGACGTCCACATCGCCCGCCTGCGCCGCAAGCTCGGCCCCGACCACCGGGCGCTGATCCGCACCGTGCATCGCAGCGGCTACGCGTTGGACCCGCAGCCGCTGTCCGGAAACCGCTCCGGGAACACCGCCTGACCCCCTCCCCCTCCCGCCGCTTCCCGACCGGACGTGACCCACGAGGTACCCATGCGATTCCTGCCCCGCACGCATACGAGGAAGAACGGACCGCCCACCCTCCCGGCCCCGACGCCCGCCACGATCCACATCCACTGCGACCACCAGGCGGCAGCCAAGATACGCGCGCTGTGCCTGCTGGCCCTCAGCAGACCCGGCACCCACCTCCAAGCCCTGCACGCCATCCGGCACGGCGCCACCGTCCACCTGCGGGCGACGGTCACCCTGGACGGTCCGGACACCGGCCCCCTGGACCACCTCGTCGACCAGCTCTCCCGCGTGCCGTACGTCCGCGATCTGCACTGGCACCTGTGCCGCACCCCGCTGCCCGACACCCACGCACACCAGCGGGGAAGGGGCACGGCCGATGCATGCTGTCCAGGAGCCTGACGTGGTGCTCCTCCCCGTCCGCACGGTGACATGGGTCGGCGTCCGGGCCGCCTCCTCGCCCCCGCCGGCGACGCCCTCACCGGCGAACAGCGTTTCGCCCGCCTGGGAGGGGACGGTGCTGGGCCGCTGGAGGGCTTGCACTGGCGCGCCGCAGCCCCTGCCGTACCGATCACGCGGGATGCGCCTAGTTTGGGAGCGTGGAGCGTGTCGTGCATCTGACCGGTCTTCTTCGCCGGCCACTGGTAGGCGGCAACGGCGAGGTGGTCGGCCGCCTGTCCGATCTCATCGTGCGGCTGCGCGGCCGGGACTATCCGCTGGTCACCGGCCTGGTGGCGCGGGTGGGCGGGCGCGAGGTCTTCCTGCCGGCGGAGCAGGTGGCGGACCTGGAGGGGCAGCGGATCACGCTGGTCAGTCCGCGGGTCGACCTGCGGCACTTCGAGCGGCGCGAGGGAGAGGTGCTGCTGCGCGCCGACGTGCTGGGTCATCGGGTGATCGACGTGGCCGACGTCGAACTGGTCCGGGCCTACGACATCGAACTGGCGCAACGGCCCGACGGTTGGGTGCTCACCTGTCTGGACACCCGCCGGCCGCCGCGCTTCCGGGGTGTGCTGGGCGGACGGGGCGGGTGGCCTGACTGGCGGGATTGGAAGTCCTTCGAGCCGCTGATCGGGCACGCACGGTCCGCTCGGGTGCGAGGGCCGTTCGCGCGCCTGGGACGGCTCAAGCCCGCGGACCTCGCTGACCTGTTGGAGGACGCCAACCGCCCGGAGTCGCACGAGATCCTCCAGACCGTGCACGCCGACCCGGAACTGGAAGCCGACGTGTTCGAGGAGTTGGAGCCGGACTCGCAGCTCCGGCTGCTGGGCGAACGGAACGACTCCGAGATCGCCCAGGTCATCGCCCGGATGCGCGCCGACGATGCCGCGGATGCCATCAACGAGCTGCCGCAGGGCCGCAGGCAGCCGGTCCTCGACGCGCTCCCGGCAGGGCAGCGCGCCAAGGTGCTCACCCTGATGGGGTTCAACCCCTCCAGCGCGGGCGGGCTGATGGCGCTCGACGTCCTCACCGCGACCGGCCGCACCACGGTGGCCGCGGCACTACGGGCAGCGGGCGAGGCGCGGACCCTGCAACCCGAGGCCCTGACCAGCATCTACCTCGTCGGGGAGGAGAAGCAGCTGCTCGGCGTCATCACCCTCGTGGAACTGCTCCAGGCCGATCCGAAGGTCCCGCTGGAAGGTGTCGTGGACCGCGACCCCGTGCGGGCCGGCCCCGACACCGACGTCGAGGACGTCGCCCTGCTCATGACCGACTACAACCTGCTCACGGTGCCGGTGGTCGACGACGAGGACCGCATCCTGGGCGTCATCACGGTCGATGACGTGCTGGACGCCGTCATCCCCGAGGACTGGCGCCGACGCGAACCCGCGCCGCGCCCGCCCCACCGCGCGGACGAGCCAGCCGCCGGCCCACCGACGCACGACGCACCGCCCCACTCATGACCGACCACGACCGGCCCCATGGCCCCCCGGAACCACCGGAACGGCCCGACCAGCCGAAGCCCCCGCCCCGCCCAGAGCCGCCGGGCCGACCGGAAGGGCCCGGCCGCCCGGAACCGTCGGCGCACCCCGGACCACGACGCCCCACTCCCCCCGGCCGGCCCGCCCACCCCGGCGTCCCGGAAACGTCACGCCCAGCGGCGCCGAAGCCCCCGCCAACGCCAACGCCGCCATCGCCATTACCGTCGCCGCCGGAGGGCCGCACCGAGCGCCCGGCGAAGAAGGCCGTCGCCCGCCCGGCGCCCCCGGTCCGCCCGCCGCGGACCAGTGCCGTACTCGACGAGGCCCATCTCGGCGACATCCAGGGCGCCTTTGGCCGCGTCCCGCGCGAACACGCCGAAGAACGACCGGGTTTCAAGGCCCGGCTGCTGACCCTGCTGGCGATCGTCGGCCCCGGCATCATCGTGATGGTCGGCGACAACGACGCCGGCGGCATCGCCACCTACGCCCAGGCCGGGCAGAACTACGGCTACTCCCTGTTGTGGGTCCTGCTCCTCCTCATCCCCGTCCTGATCGTCAATCAGGAGATGGTGGTACGGCTGGGCGCGGTCACAGGCGTGGGCCACGCCCGCCTGATCATCGAACGGTTCGGCCGCTTCTGGGGCTGGTTCAGCGTCGGCGACCTGTTCCTGCTGAACTTCCTGACGCTCGTGACGGAGTTCATCGGCATCTCACTGGCCGCCGGCCATCTCGGTGTCCCGGACTACGTCGTCGTGCCGATCGCCGCCGTCGTGCTGATCGCCGTGGCCGCCAGCGGCTCCTTCCGCCGCTGGGAGCGCGCCATGTTCGCCTTCATCGCGGCCAGCCTGCTGCTGATTCCGCTGACCTTGATGTCACATCCGCGGTGGGCCCGTGCCGCCCACGACTTCGTCGTGCCGAGCGTCCAAGGCGGCATCAGCGGCGAGGCGGTCCTGCTGATCATCGCGATCGTGGGCACCACCGTCGCCCCCTGGCAGCTGTTCTTCCAACAGTCCAACGTGATCGACAAACGCATCACCCCCCGCTTCATCGGCTACGAACGCGCCGACACCGTCATCGGCTCCCTCGTCGTCGTCCTCGGCGCCGCGGCCCTGATCATGACCGCCGACTTCGCCGCCCGGGGAACGAGCGCGCACGGCAACTTCACCGACGCCGCCGGAGTCGCCGAGGCCCTGGCCCGCCATGACGACATCCTCGGCACGCTGTTCGCCATCGTGCTGCTGGACGCGAGCATCATCGGCGCCGCAGCCGTGACCCTGGCCACCAGCTACGCCTTCGGCGACGTCTTCCACCTCCGCCACTCGCTGCACCGCGGCTTCCGCGAAGCCAAACCCTTCTACGCCTCCTACAGCCTGCTGGTCCTGGTGGCCGCCGCCATCGTCCTCCTCCCCGGCGCGCCACTGGGCCTGATCACCGAGGCCGTGCAAGCCCTGGCCGGGCTCCTGCTGCCCTCTGCCAGCGTCTTCCTGCTCCTGCTGTGCAACGACCCCGAAGTCCTCGGCCCCTGGGTCAACCGCCGCTGGCTGAACGTGCTCGCCACCGTCATCATCTCCGTCCTGCTCATGCTCTCCGGCACGCTGATGGCCACCACGCTCTTCCCCGCCATCGACGTCGCCCGGCTCATCGTCTGGCTCGCGATCGCCCTGGTCACAGCCCTGACCGGCGCCGCCATCGCACTACGGATCACCCGCCGGCGCACACCCGCACCCCCCGCGCCGGTGCTGCCACAGGCCGAGAAACTCGCCTGGCGCATGCCACCTCTGGCGCTGCTCAAGCCAGTGCGCTGGTCCACCGGCACCCGACTCGGGATGACCGCCCTGCGCGGGTACCTGATCCTCAGCGCCCTGCTCCTGCTCATCAAGGCGATCCAGCTCGGCGGCGCCTGACCACGGCTCCCGCACCGGGGTCAGCCGCCGGCGCCTCCGCACTCGCGAGCGGCCTCGACGAGCAGCCGCACGGCCTCCTCCGGCAGATCGAGGTGCCGGACGATCCACCGCACGTCACGGCCGTGGGTGGCCAGCACCCAGGCGGCGTAGAACCTGTTCGGATCAGGCGCGTCAGGGCCTTCCAGCCACCGTCGGATGCCGTCGACCGGGAAGCCCTCCAGCGTCTCGGCGCTGAACCACGCCTCGTCGCTCGGCCGCGGCCGTCGCGAACGCCGGCCCCGCCGACCGCGTCTGCGCAGTACGTGCCACGCCTCGCCGAACACCACCAACACGGCAGCGGCGGAGCCGAGCAGCACGCCGCTGATCACCGGGCGCTGCCGGGGAGTGGCGAGAACGAGCAGCAGCAGCTCGGCGCCGGCCACGACCAGAACCGCCACCATCGCGATGACCTCGGCATTCCACCGGCCAGGCACGATCCTCATGGCATCTCACCTTCCCCTCCCATCGTGGCTCCGGGATGCGTCCCGTGAGAAGAAGTGGCGCGGGCGGTGATGGCCGTGCTCTCGGCTGGGAGCGCGGCGCCCGTGAGGCGGCTTCTCGCTGATCAGCGCCCTGGTGGAAGTGCCTGGCGCTCACATGTTGATCATGTGCCCCGCCAGGCCGTGGATCGCTTCCTGGATCGCCTCGCCGAGGGTGGGGTGGCCGTGGACGTTGCGGGCCACCTCGTGGACGGTGAGGTCCCACTTCTGGGCGAGCGTCAGTTCCGGGAGGAGTTCGGTGGCTTCGGGGCCGATGAGGTGGGCGCCGATGATCTCGCCGTGGCGGGCGTCGCTGATGATCTTGACGAAGCCCGCGGTGTCGCCGATGCCGTGGGCCTTGGCGTTGGCGGTGAACGGGAACTTGGCCACCCGGACGTCGAAGCCCCGGTCGCGGGCCTGTTCCTCGGTCCAGCCGAAGCTGGCGATCTGCGGCTGGCAGAACGTCACCCGCGGGATCATCACGTAGTCCAGTTCCATGGTCTCCGCGCCGCCGATGGTCTCCGCCGCCACGATGCCCATCGCCTCGGCGGCGTGCGCCAGCATCAGCTTGGCGGTCACGTCCCCGATGGCGAAGAGGTGCGGCACGTTCGTCCGGCACCGGCCGTCGACGTCGATGGCGCCGCGCTCGGTCAGCCGCACGCCGGTGTTCTCCAACCCGAAGCCGGTGGTGCGGGGTTGGAATCCGATGGCCTGGAGGACCTGGTCGGTCTCCAGGGTCTGGCGCTGGCCGCCGGTGGTGACCGTGACGCGCACCCGCTCCCCGGAGTCGTCGATCCCCTCGACACGGGTGGACGGCAGGACGTTGATGCCCAACTTGCGGTAGCGCCGCGCGAGTTCGGCGGACACTTCGACGTCCTCCAGCGGGACGACGCGGTCCAGGAACTCGACGAGGGTGACCTCCACGCCGTAGTTGTGGAGGACGTAGGCGAACTCGACGCCGATGGCGCCCGCGCCGGCGATGACGATGCTCCGCGGCAGTTCGTCGGAGAGGATCTGCTCCTCGTAGGTCACCACCCGGCGGCTGAGCGAGGTGCCGGGCAGCAGTCGGGTCACCGAGCCGGTGGCGATGATCGCGTGGTCGAACGACAGGGTCTCGGTCCGGCCGTCGCCCAGGGTGACGTGCAGGGTGTGCGGGTCGATGAACGCGCCGACCCCCTCGAACTGCTCGATCTTGTTCTTCTTCATCAGGAAGTGCACGCCCTTGGCCCGGCCGTCGGCCACCTTGCGGCTGCGCAGGTACGCCTCCCGGTAGTCGAAGGTGACACTGCCCTCGACGTGCATCCCGAAGGTCTTCGCCTCCCGGTTCACGAGGTGGGCGATCTCGGCGTTGCGGAGCAGCGCCTTCGACGGGACGCAGCCGATGTTGAGGCAGACCCCGCCCCAGTACTTGGCCTCGACGATCGCCGTGCGCAGGCCGAGTTGGGCGGCCCGGATTGCCGCGACGTACCCACCCGGGCCGGCGCCCAGGACCACCACGTCGAAGTGCGGACTCATGCCCGCCGTCCGCGTCGTTCGCCATCGTGGGCGCGGGACGGGGACCGTCCGGTGATTCGCTCGCTCATGCTCGGCAGCCTAAGCGGGGGTGCCCGGGGCCGCAGCGCGCCGCGGTCCAGCCGGGGGCCGGCGGTGCGGTGCGACGCTGCGGCGGTGCAGGTGGGCGGTGGTCGCGGTCTCGTCGGCGGCCCGGCTGCCGGGCGGTTCGGCGACGGCGGGCGGACCTCGCCGGAGCTCCGCTGCGTTCAGGCCGTCTGCGGGGCCCCGACGAGTTGCTGTACCAGTTCGTGTTCGTCGGACTGCGAGAGGGACGTCTTCAGCACCGTTCCGCCCAAGGGCTGGAGGGCGGCGGCGAACTGGCCCTCGTCGAGCTTCGTGGCCATCACGACGACGGCGGCCTTGCCTGGTTCGAGCAGTTCGTGGGCGCGGTCGCGGAACCGCTTGTCGAGACCGGACTGGTTGAGCTTGCCCGCCAGTCCGCCCAGCGCGGCGCCCAGCAGCCCGATGGCCGGCATGAGGAACAGCATGCCCATGACCAGGCCCCACAGTGCTCCCGCGGTGGCCGAGGTCGCGATGGCGCGGCGTGGAATGTCGTCGTGCGTGTCGACGTGGGTGTGCCCGTCGGCGTCGGCGGAGACCACGGCCAGGCCGGTGAGGACGACGGCGTGCTTGCGTTCCAGCTCCAGGATGCGGCTCTCCGCCCGCTTGGCGTGCTCCGCGCTGTCGTACCCGATCATGATCAAGTCTGACATGGGTGCCTCCCTCGCCTCAGGAGGCCACCGGCTCACGCACGACCGGGACCCGCCTCGCGGTGTCGGCGCCTGGCGTGCGCGGTCAGATGTGAGTGCCTCCTCCTTCTTCAAGCTAGCCCCGGCCCACCACCGTGTGCACTTCATGCGCGCGGGGCCGGGCGCCGGCAGGCATCCGGCCGGACCGTGGGACCTGCGCCACGCTCCCCCAGGCAGGCACGGTCTGGGGGCCCGCCGGCACGCGGCGAGGGCCCGGCGACCGAAGTCGCCGGGCCCTCGCCGTGCCGCCGTGACGGGCGTCAGTTCGCCGTGTCGTGGCTGAGCTCGATGTCGCACTCGGCCTGTCCGGAGGCGGTCAGCCGCAGCGGGGCGGCGGCCGGCGGATAGCCGCTGGCGATCAGCGTGTACTCGCCGCTGTCGAGGTCGGTGAAGACGTACTCACCGTCGTGACCGCTGGTGGCGCTGCCGACGACGTTGCCCGCCGGGTCCAGCAGGGTCACCCGGGCGTCGTCGACCGAGTTGCCCTGGGCGGTCCGGACGGTGCCGCGGACCTGTGCGCCCAGCGTCAGCCGGACCTCGTACCAGTTGCGGGAACTGGCGGCGACCTCGACCTGGAGGGCCGACGGACGGTGGCGCTCCGCGCTGACCGCCAGGGTGTAGCTGCCGGGGGTCAGTTCGTCGAAGGCGAATCCGCCGTCCTGGCCGACGACACCGGAGGCCACGACCTCGCCGCGGACGTCGGTGGCCACGACCAGCGCACCGGGGACCGGGTCGTCGTTCTTCTCCTCGCGGACCTCGCCGGACAGGCCGGCCGCGCCGCTGAGCGTCAGGTCGAACGAGACCGCTTCGGCGCCCACCACGACGGTCAGGGCCTGCGGCTTGCGGGCGCCCGCCGAGCCGATCAGCACGTACGTGCCGGGCCCGGTGGTCGGCAGCGCGTAGCCGCCGTCCGCGTCGGTGGTGGTGCGGCCGAGTTGCCGCCCGCCGACGCTGATCAGGGTGACCGCGGCCTGGGGAACCGGCCGGCCGCCGCTGTCGCGGACGGTGCCGCTGATCAACGCGCCGGACGCGGCGTCCGGGACGCTCTCGGCGGCCACGGCGGCCGGGACGACCGCCTCCGGGGCCGGGACGGCGACCGGAGCGGCGTCCGCCGCGGCCGGCACCTCGCCGTTGGCCTCGGCCTCCGCCTGGGCCCGTGCCTGGAGGCCGGAGATCTGCCGCAGCGGCACCTCCTTGATGAACCACATCAGCACGAAGGCCAGCGCGACGACGACGGCACCCATCAGGAAGACGGTGTGCATGGAGTCGGCGAAACCGCGCTTGAACGGCTCGGCCAGTCGCGGGTCCAGGTGCTGGATGAACGAGGAGTCGCTCAGCACGCCCGAGGAGCCACCGCTGGTGGGGTGCTTGAGCATGTCCAGCACCGGCTTGCTGGCCGGGTCGTGCAGGACCGCGGGGTCCTTGAGCGCGCTCTGGAAGCGCGCGGTGGACGCGGCGCTCTTGAACGCGTCGCCGATCTTGTCGCCGACCGTGCTGAACAGCACCGACAGGAAGATCGCGGTACCGGCGGTGGCGCCCATCTGACGGAAGAACGTGGAGGAGGCGGTGGCCACGCCCATGTCCTGCGGCGGGACCGCGTTCTGCACGGCCAGCACCAGGGTCTGCATGCAGCCGCCCAGGCCGAGGCCGAAGACCAGCATGTAGACCATGGTTTCCCACAGCGGGGTGTCCCATTGGACCCGGTAGTGGAAGAGCAGCATGGCGGCGACCATCAGGGCGGTGCCGATGATCGGGAAGATCTTGTAGCGGCCGGTCTTGGCGGTGATCTGGCCGGACGCGATGGAGGCGATCATCATGCCCGCCATCAGCGGCAGCATCTGCAGGCCCGACATCGTGGGGCTGGCGCCCTTCACGATCTGGAGGTACTGCGGGATCATCAGCATCCCGCCGAACATGCCCATGCCGATCAGCACGGACAGCAGGCTGGTCTTGCTGAAGGTGCCGTTGCGGAACAGCCGCATCGGGATCAGTGCGTCGTCACCGATCCAGCGCTCCACGAAGATCCAGGCGATGATCCCGACCACGCCGATGACGTAGCAGGAGATCGACTCCGCCGAGCTCCAGCCCCACTCCCGGCCCTGCTCGGCGACGAGCAGCAGCGGGACGACGCCGACGGTGATGGTGAGCGCGCCCCACCAGTCGATGCGGCGGCTGCGGCGGGTGTGCGGGATGTTGAGGACCTTGGCCACGACGAACAGCGCGATGATGCCGATCGGCACGTTGACCAGGAAGACCCAGCGCCAGCCGGTGATGCCGAGCAGGCTGGTCTGGCCGGCCAGCGCGCCGCCGATCAGCGGACCGGCGACGCTGGAGGTGGCGAACGTACCGAGCATGTAGCCCTGGTACCGGGCGCGCTCCCGGGGCGGGACGATGTCACCGATGATCGCCAGTGCCAGCGACATCAGACCACCGGCGCCCAGGCCCTGGAGGGCGCGGAACCCGGCGAGTTCGGTCATCGAGGTGGAGAAGGTGCAGAGCACCGAGCCCACCACGAAGATGCTGATCGCGGCCAGGTAGTAGGGCTTGCGGCCGTGGAGGTCGGACAGCTTGCCGTACAGCGGGGTGGCGATCGTGGAGGTGATCAGGTAGGCCGTGGTCGCCCAGGCCTGCTCACTGAGTCCGTGCAGGTCGTCGGCGATGGTCCGGATGGAGGTGCTGACGATCGTCTGGTCGAGTGCGGCGAGGAACATCCCCAGCATCAGGCCGCTGAGGATGGTGAGGATCTGGCGGTGGCTGAGTCCCCCGGCCCCGGGTATCGCCTTGGCTTGCGCCCCTGGCGGAGAGGTGGCTGTGCTCATCTACGTATCTCTCCCTGCTCCACGGTGGCGCCCTGGTCTCCGTCTGGGCCCGGCCGTGCGTGTTGACGTTCTGCAAAGTCCTTGTTGAGCCGACCCATCAGCCGGATCAGGTCGGCCCGGTCCTGCGCCGACCAGGCTTCGAGGATCTCGGCCAACTCGGCGTCACGCTGACGCCGGTAGTCCTCGAAGCGGGCCCGCCCCGCCTCGGTGGCGGTCAGCAGCGAACCGCGCCGGTCCTCCGGATCCGGTCGGCGCGCGACCAGGCCGCGCTCGACCAGCGAGCGCACCTGTCGGCTGACGGTGGACAGGTCCAGGAAGGCGTCGGCGGCCAGATCGGTCGCCCGCTGGTCGCCTCCGCACACCAGCCTGGCCAGCAGTACCCGGTCGGCCGCCCCGGCGTCGTGCTTGACCCGTTGTTTCCAAGCTGCGATCAGCCGGGTGAATCGGACCATTTCCGTCCCGAGCCCCGCGGCTGCTTCGTCCAGGCTCGACGTGGCGGTGATCTCCGAGATCCCAGCCCCGTCGCAGGCATGGACCGTGCCGTTGCTCATCGTCGTGATCCCTCGCACTGAATGCGTGCATGCGTGACTCCGTGATCCAGCCGGTCCACTGGATACGTTGCTTGTATCCAGCAAGCATAGCGGGTGCGTGCGGGTGCCACCGACCACAGGGCGAATTCATGCGGCGCGTAGGAGCACCGAAGCGCCGACCGCGCGCCCCCGTCGCCACCACCCCGTGGCAAACCGCCACTACTGGGTAGGCATGCCGGAAATGCGCCATTTATTCGGCAATCAGGAAGGAGATGCCATGTCATCGAAGCGTCGTCGCAAGAAGAAGTCGCGCCGCAAGCACGCGGCCAACCACGGCAAACGCCCACAGTCCTGAACCACTCGGCACCCCGGCAGGGGCCGGACGGTCCGGGCGGTTGCCGGGCGACACCCCACCGGCAACCGCCCGAGTTCCCCGGACCCCCTCGCCCGACACACCCACCACTTGGCTTTCCAAAGTCATAGCTTGGAAAAACAAAGTTCCGCCGCTACGCTCCCCCTTCGAGATCAGGAACGGGGAAGACGGCGGCCACGCCCCTGCCCGCCCTCGACGTCCTGGCTGATCGTCGAGGAATGCGCCGGCGCCGGCAGCGCGCGGGCCGGAGACGGACGAAGACGAAGGAGACGAACATGCGCGTGGTGGTCCTCTGCGGCGGAGAGAGCGCCGAACGGGACGTCTCCCTGGCCTCCGGCCGGTCGGTGGCCAGGGCCCTCCTCGACCTGGGGCACGAGGTGACGCTGGTCGACCCGGCCGCCGCGGTGCCGGTCCTGGCCGGACCGCTGCATCCCGGCGACGTGGTCGACGCGTCGACGGTGGGGAAGGAGCCGCCGTCCCTCTCGGAGGCGCAGCAGTGGAGACGGCGGATGCACGCCGCCCTGACCGGGGGCCCGGTCCTGGACCTGCTCCGCGACGCGGATCTGCTGTTCCTGGCGATGCACGGCGGCTGGGGCGAGGACGGGCACGTCCAGGCGCTCTTGGAGATGGCCGGCCTGCGGTTCACGGGTGCGGGCAGTGCGGCGTGCGCGGCGGCCTGGCACAAGGGGCGGGCGCAGGCCGCGATGGGCGCGGCCGGCGTGCCGGTGATCGAGCGGGTGGTGTGGCGGCCCGGGGCGGCCGAGGTGCCGCCGGACGTCCGGCGCCTGGTTGCGGACGGCCCGGTGGTCGTCAAGCCGGTGGTGGGCGGTTCCAGCGTGTCGGTCCACCATGTGGCCGGCCCCTCGCAGTTGGCGGAGGTCGCGGCCGAGGCCCGCGCCGGCGGCGTGGAGCTCATGGCGGAACCGTTCCTCCCGGGGCGGGAATTCACCGTCGGCGTGGTCGGCGGCCAGGCGCTCCCCGTGGTGGAGATCGAGCTGACCACGGCGGTGTTCGACTACGCGGCCAAGTACCAGCCGGGCGCGGTCAACGAGGTGTGCCCGGCGCAGGCGCCGGGCGAACTCACCGCGCGGCTCCAGGAGTTGGCCCTGCGTGCGCACCGGACCCTGGGGTTCGGCGATGACGCGTACTCCCGCACCGACTTCCGCTGCGACGCCGAGGGCGAGCCGAGGTGCATCGAGGTGAACGCCCTCCCGGGCCTGACGGCGACGAGCCTGCTGCCGCGGGCGGCCGCGGGCGCCGGGTGGACCTACCCCGACCTGGTCCGGCGCATCATGGACCTCTCGCCCCGCTGAGTCCGCCCGTCCCGCCTGGTCGATGGGGGCCGCGGGCGTTCCGCCGCCGTCACGACGGGCGCCCAGGGCACCGCTCGGCTCACCGGCTGGCGTGCGGGGCAGAGGTGGCCCCGCACGCGGAGCGCCGCGTCGCCGTCGCCGCCGGACGGGGCGGTGTCGAGGGCGGGTGCGCGCCGTCGCGTGCGGGGCCGGTCGGCGACGTCAGTGGGCGATGCCGTCGATCAGTTCGCGGGCGCCCTGCCGCAGCAGCGCGACGGCGACGGAGGTGCCCAGCGTCTCGGGGGTCAGCGGACCGGCCCACTCGTGCGCGTTGAGGACGGTTTTGCCGTCGGGCGTGAAGACGCTGGCCCGCAGGGAGAGCTCCCCGCGCCGGTCGGTGGTGGCGAACCCGGCGATGGGGCTGTTGCAGTGGCCCTGGAGGACGTGCAGCAGCATCCGCTCGGCCATGGTCTCGCGGTGCGTGGCGGGGTCGCCGAGGCCGCTGACGGCGTCGATGGTGTTCGTGTCGTCCTCGCGGCACTGGAGCGCCAGGACGCCGGCGCCGATGGGCGGGCACATGGCGTCCACCGACAGGATCTCGGTGATCACGTCGGGGCGGCCGATCCGCTCCAACCCGGACACGGCGAGCAGCAGGGCGTCGGCCTCGCCGGCGGCCAGCTTCTCCATCCGGCGGTTGGCGTTGCCGCGCATCGGCACGCAGTCCAGGTGCGGGTGCGAGGCGGCGAGCTGGGCGATCCGGCGCACCGACGAGGTGCCGATCCGGGTCCCGGCGGGCAGTTCGTCGAGGGTGAGCCCGCCCGGGTGGATCAGCGCGTCCCGGACGTCGTCCCGCTTGAGGAAGGCCGCGAACGTCGTGCCGGCCGGCAGCGGCCGGTCACCGGGGATGTCCTTCACGCAGTGCACCGCGAGGTCCGCCTGGCCCGCCAGGAGGGCGGCGTCGACCTCCTTGGTGAACGCGCCCTTCCCCTCCACCTGCGACAGCGCCCCCATCCATCGGTCGCCGGTCGTCTTGACGGGGACGACCTCGGTGGTGATGCCGGGGTGCAGCGCGGCCAGTTCGGTACGGACGCGCTCCACCTGGGCCAGGGCCATCGGAGAGTCACGGGACACGATGCGAATCAGTTCTGGGGCGGACATGGCGCCGATGATAGACCGTCAAATTCGGACAGTTACCGACAGCGCGTCGGAGTTCGAGTGCGTCGCGTCACGCCGCTCGGCCCCCGTCCCGCTCCCACCAGGCACTCCCCCGCTCCGGCCCGCGCGGTACGGTCCGGGCATGTCCCGATCAAGCACACAGGGCGGAGCGGAGCATCGACCGCCCCCTCCCGCCGGCACCGCCTCCGTCGCCCCTGGGCCCGTGACCGCCGACGACCTCGCCCACGCCGTCCGGCTCGCGGTGGCGCTCCTGCGCACCGCGCCCGCCTCCGCCTGGGACGGCCGGGCGGCCGGCTCGTTGGCCTGGGACTGCTGGGAGACGGTCGAGCACCTGAGTGACGACTTGTTCGCCTATGCGGCCCAACTGGGGCCCAGCACACCGCCGTTGGATGGCGCGGTGCCCTTCGTCTGGCGGCGGAACCGTCCCGGCGGACCGGCCAACGCGGTGCACGCGGACCGCGCCGCCGGGCCCGCCGGGCTCCTGCAGACCCTGGAGGCGTGCGGCGCCCTGCTGGTCGCCATGGTGCGGACCACGCCCGCGGAGGTCCGCGCCCATCACGTCTTCGGGAACTCGGACCCGGAGGGGTTCGCGGCGATGGGGATCGTGGAGACGGTGGTGCACACCCATGACCTGGCGGTGGGACTCGGACTGGACTGGGATCCGCCGGCCGACGTGTGCGCGCGGGTGCTGGCCCGGCTGTTCCCCGACGTCACGGCCGGGGCGGATCCGTGGCCGACGCTGCTCTGGGCGACCGGACGCACCGCCCTCCCCGGACGTCCGCGCCGCACCGCCTGGCGCTGGGACGGCACCGTGCGGCCGTAGGGGCCGCAGCGGCCGGAGGGCGCGCGGTCAGTGCCGGGACCAGGGGTGTCGGAGCCGGATCCAGATGTCCCGGGCCCGGCGGCCGGCCTCGGTGCGGCTGTGGGCGACGAGCCGCTGGGCCTGCTCCTCGGTCTCGACCATCGGACCCGAGCCCCGCAGGGGCTTGCCGGCCGTCTCGTGGAGGAACAGCGTCGACACGAAGCCGATCACGCCGGCGGCCATCAGGTAGTACGCGGGGACCATGTGGCTCCCGGTGAGCTGCACCAGCCCCGAGGCGAACAGTGGCGTGGTGCCGCCGAACAGCGACACGGAGATGTTGAAGGAGATGGACAGCGCGCCGTACCGCAGCCGGGTCGGGAAGAGCGCCGGAAGGGTCGCGGCGGAGGTGCCGGCGAAGCACACCAGCAGCAGGCCGAGGATGAGGCAGCCGAGGGCGGGGAACAGGATGCCGCCGGCCCGGATCAGGAGCACCGCGGGAGCAGCGAGCGCGATCAGGGCGAGGCTGCCCGCCAGGAAGACGGGGCGGCGGCCCCACCGGTCGGAGGTGCGGCCGACGGTGGTGATGGTGAGCACCACGACGATCATGGTGCCGAGGACGAGGAGCTGGGCGGTGAGCGGGTCCTGGCCGAGGGTCTCGGTCATGAAGGTGGGCAGGTAGGACGTCACCATGTAGTTGGTGACGTTGTAGAGCAGCACCAGGCCCATGCAGATCAGCACCGCCTGCCAGTGCCTGGTGAAGATCTCCTTCAGTCGACCGTGGCCGGACTGCCGGGCGTCCTCCACCGGGTCGTCGCCACCCGTGGCGCGGGCCTCCTCCGCCGCTCGGTGGGCCTGCTCCGCCTCGCGCTGGAAGGCGGGGGTCTCCTCCAGTCGCAGCCGCATGTAGAGGCCGATGAGCCCGAGCGGTCCGGCCACGAGGAACGGCAGCCGCCAGCCCCAGGAGACCAGTCCGTCCTCGCCGAGCACTCCGGTGAGGACGGTGACCAGGCCCGATCCGAGCGAATAGCCGACGAAGGTGCCGAAGTCGAGCCAGCTGCCGAGGAAACCGCGCCGTTTGTCCGGGGCATATTCGGCGATATAAGTGGTGGCTCCGGCATATTCGCCGCCGGTGGAGAATCCCTGCACCAGACGGCAGATCAACAGCAGAATCGGCGCGGCGAAACCGACGGATTGATAACCCGGCAGGAATCCGACGGCGAAGGTGCTGATCGCCATCATGATCATGGTGGCGGCGAGAACCCGCTGACGGCCGATGCGGTCCCCGAGCGGGCCGAAAACCATGCCGCCGAGCGGTCGCACGAGGAATGCGGCGGCGAAGGTCGCGAACGACGAGACCACCTGGGCGCCGGGCGAACTGGCCGGGAAGAACACCTTCCCCAAGGTGCCCGCCAAATAGGCGTAGACACCGAAGTCGAACCACTCCATCGTATTGCCGAGGGCCGCGGCCGAGACCGCCCGGCGCACCGCCGGCCGGTCGGTGACCATCACGTCCCCGGCGCTCAGCGGCTGTTTCCGGCGGCGCAGCAGAATGCGCAGGAGACGGTCGGTGGCGGCACTGCCCTGGCCGCTCGCTTTTCGAACCGGGCGCCGACCCGGCGGATTGCGGCGGGCGGCGCTCATTTCACCCCGTCGGGGAGCGGAATTCGGTTCCTCATATTCGTCATTATTTCCCCGGGGGTTCCGCGGCGAGAGCAGCTCCGTCGCCGCCGCGTGTCGGGCGGCGCCCCGTGCCGCGTCCCTTCCGGACGGCCGGGAGCCCGGGCCGGCGGCAGGCCGACCCGGGCTCCCGGTACCCGGCTGGTGCGCGGACCGTGCCGCGCTCGCCTAGGCGTGCTTCGACGAGATGAGGTGGGCGAAGGCCACGACGTTGGACATGTAGTCCTTGACCTTGTGGTCGTACGAGCCACCGCAGGTGATCAGGCGGAGCTGGGCGTCCGGGGTGTCGGCGTAGACCTTGTCGTTGGGGAAGCTCGCCTTGCTGAAGGTCTCGACCGAGTCGATCTTGAAGGTGGCGACGATGCCGTCCTCGCGGGTGATCTCGACGGTGGCGCCGGGCCTGAGGGTCTCCAGTTGGAGGAAGACCGCCGGGCCGGTCTTGGTGTCCACGTGTCCCGCGACGATGGCGGCACCGCGCTCTCCCGGCGCCGCGCCGTCCTGGTACCAGCCGACGAGGTTCTTGTCGGCGGCCGGGGGCGGATTGAGCTGCCCGGTGGGGGCGAGGGTCAGCGAGGTGAAGGGCGCGTCGACGGCGATCTCCGGGATCGTCAGCCGCTTGGGGGCGGAGCGGGGCAGCGACAGGTCGGAGACCGGGGCGGTGGGCCCGTCGTGGGCGGCGGCCCCGGGACGGGACTGCGATTTGGCGTCCGCCGTGGTGTCGACGGAGTTGTAGACGAGGAAGGAACCCAGCAGAAATGCTCCCGCGGCCCAGACCAAGCCGCGTCCCACGGGGCGGGCGGCGGCTGCCTTGGGCGGATCGGGGTTCGGATTCGGCTGGGGAGACTGCTGGGCGGTCATGGGGGGCCTTTCGTGAGCGGGCGGGGCGCGGTGCGGAGGAGCCGCCGCGCGCGGCGGCGTCAGCGGGCCGGTCGGTCCGCACGGACCTGCGGAGCTGCGGTGACGTCCACGCAATCGCCGCGGCCACCGCCCGGCGAGGACGGTGGCCGCGACTGCACATCGACCTCCGGAGGTGGCAGCCCTATCAGGCTGCGGTGCCCGACGCGTTGCGGCGACGCAGCATGTAGGCACCGGCGCCCAGACCGCCGAGCATCAGGACGGAACCGGCGGCCAGGCCGCTGCCCGACATCGCCATGCCGCCGCCACCGGTGTGGACGCCGCCGTGCGGGCGACGGCCCCAGTGGTCGCCACCGCGACCGCCGTTGTCGCGGTCGCCCCAGCCACCGTGGTCCCGGTCGCCGCGGCCGCCACCGTTGTCGCGGTCACCGCGACCGCCGTGGTCACGGTCGCCACGGCCACCGTGGTCGCGGTCACCGCGGCCGCCACCGTTGTCGCGGTCGCCACGACCGCCGTGGTCACGGTCGCCACGGCCACCGTGGTCGTCGCCGTAGTTGCTGCTGGTGTCCCAGTCGCCGGTCACCGGCATGGCCAGCGCGCCACCACCGGTGTGCACGCCGCCGTGCGGGTGGCGGTGGTGACCGCCCCAGCCGCCGTGGTCGCGGTCGCCGTAGCCACCGTTGTCGCGGTCACCGCGGCCACCGTTGTCGCGGCCGCCACGACCGCCGTTGTCGCGGTCACCGCGACCGCCGTTGTCGCGGCCGCCACGGCCGCCGTTGTCGCGGTCGCCACGACCGCCGTGGTCCCGGTCGCCGCGACCGTGGTCGTCGCCGCTGACCGAGGTCCCGATGCCCGAGGTGAAGCCCTCGGCCAGACCCATGGCAGACGCGGCGGGTGCTGTGATCGTGAGCGCCGCCATGACGGCGGCGGAAGCGAACAGAGTGCGGGCAGTGCGCATGGAGTCATGTTCCTTTCGGCGCGACTGCGAAGGCTGACACTTCGTCGGCACATCGGATCGCAGTAGCGACGTGATCACCGTCAGCCGGATTCGAGCGCGGCACCACCGGAGAACGTCGCATTCGGGGGACAACGTCGGCTCTTCGGGTGGCGGAGGCGCACGTATTCACCCGTTGGACGGTGGGTGGCTCCGGCGTGTCGTCATCAAGTTGGGCTAGAGGGCCGCTAAAGGGGCCCGGGAAAGGCCCCCAGGGGCCCTCGGTGCAGCACTTGGCGCGGCGGAAGCCGGGCGCCGGGCGGAGCCGAACGCCGACCGCGGGTCCGAGCGCGCGCCAGGCGCCCGGCGCGTCCCAGGCACCCCCAGGCACGGCATCGCCGGTCCCGTACCGGAATGTGAGCCACCCTCCGGCCGGGCGGACCGGGCCGCGATGGAGGCGCCGACGCGAGGGGAGACGTGCGGACGGGCCGGCGCGCGGGCGCCGCCGGCCGAGGCTCGGGCGCGTCGCTCCTGACGTGACATCTGCTGATGTGGCATCAATTCTGTTCTTGATGCATGGAGTCAGGGAGCCGAGGCGCCACGGGGACCGTTGGAGCGGAACGGGGTCGCGAGGGAGTGAAGGGCGGCACATGGGCATCGGTGGGTCGGGGGAACCCGGTGGTGGGGAGGGCGGTCCGGACGGTCCGGCGATCCTGTTGGACGTCGGCGGGGTCCTGTCACCGGACCATCTGCCGGCGGCCGCGGCCGCGTGGGGCGACCGGCTCGGCATGCGGCAACCCGCCTTCCTGGCCGCCCTGTTCGCAGGCAACGACGACCAGGTACTGATCGGCCGGACCGGTCAGGAGGCTTGGTGGCGCGTGGTCCGGCGGCGACTGGGAAGCAGCCCGGCCCTCATGACGGAGATCCGGCGGGACCTGGCGGCCAGGCAGCGGTGGGACGCCGAGGTGGTGGCCGGGGTGCGGGCACTGCGCGGCCGGGCCCGGACCGTCCTGGTGAGCAATGCCTGGCCGGAGCTGCGCCCCGCGCTCGCCGCCGCCGGGGTGCTGGACGCCGTCGACGGCACCGTGCTGTCCTGCGAGGTCGGCTGCGCCAGGCCCGACCCCCGCATCTACCTGCTCGCACTGCGGCGGGCGGGCGTGGCGGACCTGGCGCGGGCCTTGTTCGTCGACGACACCGCGGCGCACGTGCACGCCGCCCAGGCGCTGGGCATGGCCGGTCACCTGCACGCGGACACCGGGGGCACGCTCGCGCGGATCGAGGAGTTCGTGGGGACGGCGGCAGGCGGCGGCTGAGCGGAGCCCGTCCGCTCAGCCGGTGCCGGCCCGCAGCGCCTCCTGGACGATGGCTTCCAGGCGGGCGTGATGGGCTCCGCGCCAGTAGACGCGACCGCACGCGGTGCACTGCGCGAAGACGTCGTAGGTGCGCTGGGTGCCGTGGTGGAGCTGCTCGTGGACCGCGTCCTTGTCGGCGGCGGCCAGGCGGCCGTTGCACGCGGTGCAGCGGGTCCACGGGGCGAGGGTGGGCGCGAACCTGCCCAGCACGTCCCGGAGTTGGTCGTCCGGACGGTCGCTGTAGACGTAGGCGCCCGCCCAGATCTCCCGGCGTTGGAGCAGCCCGCGGTCCCGGGAGAGCAGGACGCGTCGTTCTTCGGCGGAGCGCGCGGCCAGGGCCGCGTCGCCCGGGTCCTCGTTGGTGTACGCCGCGTCGACCCCGAGCAGGCGGAGTCGGCGGGCGAGGGTGCCGAGGTGCACGTCGAGCAGGAACCGCAGCGGTGCCCCGGGGACGCGCTGCGGACGCTCGACGGCACGGACCTCGATGTGCTCGCCCTGCTGCGGGACGTGCGAGACGGACACCTCCGCGCCGTCCGCGACCAGCCGTCCGACCTCGGTGAGCGGGACGCCCAGCGATTCGACGACGTGACCGAGGGTCGAGGCGCCGTCGGTCACGAAGGGCGTGCGACCGGCGCTGCGGGCCGCTCCGACGAAGAGGTGCAGTTCAGGGGCGAAGCTGAGGGCGATCTCGGGTCCGTTCACGTCGCTCAGCATGGCACCGGGCGGGCCGCGCCAACCAGTGGATTTGCCCGTCGAGCGGCCCGGAGCGGCGTCCGCCGGTGTCGCATCCGGCCCTGCGGCGCTACGTACGGACCGTAGCGGTCGGGCCCGCGGATTGTGCACCGCGGCACAGGACCCGTCCGGCCCCCGCCCCTAGCCTCACCTGCACGTCAGCAACATCAGCGACACCAACGAGGGGCGGCACCGGTGAACTGGCTCATCCACGACTACCGCGAGAAGGACCTCGCCGAAGTGGTCCACCTGATCGACTCCACGGCCGAGTTGGGACAGGAGTCCGTCTTCTCGCTCGCCGAGTGCATCAGCGCCCTGACCTCGCGGCAGCCCGCCGTGGTCGCCGTCCACCAGGGCACCCCCATCGGCGCGGCGCTCGCCTGCGTCGCGGGCGAACGGGGCTGGGTGATGCGGATCGCGATCTCCTCGGCCTGGCGCGGCCGGGGGCTGGCCAGCGCGCTGCTGGTCGAACTGGAGCGGCGCCTGATCGCCGCCCGGGTGAGCCGGATCGCGTACGTGCTCCCCGAGGAGGACCTGCTCGGGGAGGGCCTGCTGAACGCGGGGTACACCCGGCAGCCGGCGGTCGCGTACTTCGAGAAGGTCGAGCCGCACCACGGGCCGGCGGCCAGCCTCCTGGACGACCTGGGCGGCCGGTTCCTGCCCACCGACCTGTGGGCCAAGGTCGCCGGCATGGAGGCGGAGAAGGACCTGATCGAACGGCGGGTGGTGCTGCCCCTGGCGGAGCCGGAGCGGGCGGCCCGGCACGGGGTCCGGCCACCGCGGGCGATCGCCCTGTTCGGGCCGCCGGGCACCGGGAAGACCACCTTCGCCCGTGGGATCGCCGCCCGGCTGGGCTGGCCGTTCGTCGAGTTGCTGCCGTCCCGGTTGGCGGACGAGGGCAACCTGGCGGCGGCCCTGCGCAGCGCGTTCGCGAGGATCGCCGAACTGGAGCGGGTGCTGGTCTTCATCGACGAGGTCGAGGAGATCGCACCGGTGCGCAGCGAGCCGGCGCAGCCGGGCGGGCTGCACGGGGTCACCAACGAACTGCTCAAGCTGATCCCCGGCTTCCGGGAGCAGGACGAGCGGCTGCTGGTGTGCGCCACCAACTCCATCCGCTCGCTCGATCCGGCGTTCCTGCGCCCCGGGCGCTTCGACTACCTGATCCCGATCGGGACGCCCGACCCGGCCGCCCGGGCGGCGATCTGGTCCCGCTACACCGACGGGCGGCCCGACGTCGACATCGCGGCCCTGGTCGCGGCCAGTGAGCTGTTCACGCCGGCCGACATCGAGCACGCCGCCCGGGTCGCCGCCCAGGCGTCGTTCGAACGGGACCTGGAGGCGATCGGCGGCGGGTCCGCCGCCCCGGGCCGGCTCGGCGCGAGCACCGCGGACTACCTCGCCGCGATCGGCCAGTGCCGCCCGACGGTGACCCCCGCGATGATCGACGAGTTCAGCGCCGACATCACCGCCCACGCCCGCTGCTGAGGACCGCGGTCGCGGCGGCCCGCGCCAACCGCCGCGACCGCGCCCCTGCGAGGGGGCGAGCGTTCTCCACCGGACCGACGACGTCGTCGCACTGCGTCTGGAGGACGTCCCTCCGTGCCGGCTCCTCCGCTGGAACGACGAAGCGCCACCCCGTCCTGCCTACCGTGGGAAGTGCAGCCGGACCGCACGGTGCGGCGGCGCACCGAGTGTTGTGGCACGCCGACACGGATGCGAGTCGAGAGAGGCGGGACGGCCCATGCCGGAGAATCCGCAGGCCCCGCAGGACGGACGAACCCCTCGGGCCTCCGAGGACACGACAGACCCACCAGCCCCGCGCGGCTCCGACATATACACGTCCCCCGAAGCCCGGGCCTCCGCCCCTGCGCCCGCCCCCGGCGCGCCCCCTCTGGTCGACCTGCGCGCCTACGGCCAGGATTTCGTCACGAACCCGTACCCGTACTACGCCAAACTGCGGGCCCAGGGCCCCGTCCACCCGGTGCTCACCCCGTACGACCAGGCGGCGTGGCTGGTCGTCGGCCATGAGGCGGTCCGCACCGCGCTCGCCGATCCGCGCCTGGGCAAGGACTGGAGCAGCGCCAACCTGCCCCGCACGGACGGTGACGGGGTCCCGCTGTTCACCAACATGCTGGACGTCGATCCACCGCACCACACACGGCTCCGGAAACTCGTCGCGAAGGAGTTCACCAGCCGCCGCGTCGAGGCGCTCCGCCCCCGCGTGCAACGCATCACCGACGAGCTCCTGGACGCCATGCTGACGGCGTCCGACGACCGGGCCGACCTCATCGAGGCGCTGGCCTTCCCCCTGCCGATGACCGTCATCTGCGAACTGCTCGGCGTCCCCTCCATGGACCGCGACGCCTTCCGCGGCTGGTCCCACGAGCTCGTCTCGCCCACCAGCCCCGAAGCGGCGCAGCAGGCCGTCGAGGCGATGTCCGGCTACCTCACCACCCTGATCGCTTCGCTGCGCCGCGAAGCGGGCGACGGGCTGCTCGCCGACCTGATCCGGACCAGCGACGAGGACGGCGACCGGCTCTCCCCCGAGGAAGTGATCGGCACGGCCTTCCTGCTCCTGGTCGCCGGCCACGAGACCACCGTCAACCTGATCGCCAACGGCGTGCGCGCCCTACTGGAGCACCCCGCCCAACTGGCCGCCCTACGGGCCGACGACAGCCTTCTGGACAACGCCGTGGAGGAGATGCTGCGCTACGACGGCCCGGTGGAGACCGCCACCTGGCGTTGCGCTGCCGAACCGGTGGAACTCGGCGGCACGGTGATCCCCGCCGGCTCCGCCGTCCTGATCTCGCTGGCCTCGGCCTCGCGCGACCCCGAACGGTTCGCCGACGCCGACGACTTCGACCTCACCCGCGATCCGCGCGGCCACGCCGCGTTCGGCCACGGCATCCACTTCTGCCTCGGCGCACCGCTGGCCCGTTTGGAAGGGCGGATCGCCCTCCGCTCCCTCCTGGACCGCTGTCCCGGCCTCGCCCTGGACGACACAGCGGAACCGGCGACCTGGCGTCCGGGGCTCCTCATGCGCGGCACGGACCGGCTGCCCGTCCGCTGGGACCGCTGAGGCACCGGGGCGACCGGTCCCGCCCTCGCCCTGGACGGCTCCGCCCCCTGTGGGACAGTGACCCGATGAAGACCATCGGGTTGATCGGCGGGATGAGCTGGGAGTCCACGGCGGAGTACTACCGCCTGCTGAACGAGCTCACGCGGGAACGGCTGGGCGGGCTGCACTCGGCCGCGTGCGTGGTCTACTCCGTGGACTTCGCGGAGATCGAACGCCTCCAGGTCCAGGGGCGCTGGGACGAGGCCGGGGAGGTCCTGGCCGGGGCCGCCCGGGCCCTGGAGGCAGCGGGCGCGGAACTGCTGCTGATCTGCACCAACACCATGCCCAAGGTGGCCGACCAGGTGTCGTCCGCGGTCGCCGTGCCGCTGTTGCACCTGGCCGACACCACCGCGGAGGCCGTGCGCCGCACGGGACTTCGGCGCATCGGCCTGCTGGGCACCGCCTTCACCATGGAGCAGGACTTCTACCGCGGCCGCCTCGCGGACCACGGCCTGGAGGTGCTGGTCCCGGACGCCGCCGGGCGCGCGACCGTGCACCGCGTGATCTACGAGGAGCTCTGCGTGGGCGTCGTCAAGGACGGCTCCCGCAGCGCCTACCGCGCCGTCATCGACGAGTTGGTCGCCGCCGGAGCCGAGGGCGTCGTGCTCGGCTGCACCGAGATCGAACTGCTCGTCCGCCCGCAGGACAGCCCGGTGCCCGTCTTCCCGACGACCCGGCTCCACGCCGAGGCCGCCGTCGCCCACGCACTGGCCACACCTGCCGCGGCCTCGTAGACGCCTTTCGCTCCCGCCGCTCCCTGAGGTCGCGGACGCGGCCGGTGGCCTCCTGGGCCAAGCCGCCCTCGCCGTGGCCTCGTTCGACGCCGCGCGCCTCGGCGCAGCCCGGGCGCCTCGTGAGGGCGGGTACGCTGACACGGTGTCTCACACCGAGTTAGAGCGCCTGGCCAGGATCCGGATACAGCTGACCGGAGAAACCCTCGAACGCGCCCTGGCCGTGCTGAGCGGAGACACCACCGGGGCGGAGAGCCAGGCCCGGGCCGACAACGGGGCCGGGACTGCGGACGGGGCAGGAGTCGAATCCGGCGGCGCCGGGGCAGGATCCGGGGAGCCCCTGGCCGACCACGGGCGCGGCACTCCACCGAAGCTCCGTGCGGTGCCCTCGCCGGACTCCGGAGTCACGTCCGCGGCCGCCCCCCGCCCACGGGCAGAGCCCGCGAACCGGCCTCCGCGCCCACGCCGCCACCTGCGCGGCCTGTGACGACTCCGGTTCACGGAACGCGCGGTCCACGGTCGCGACGCATCAACCCATCACGTCAGGTCACCAGCCTCCTCGCCAGCAGCGGGGTGCGGGGCGCCTGGTGTCCCCCGCTGGCCAGCATGCGGACCTCGCCGCGGTCACTGATCTCCGCGCGCACGATCCCCGATTCGTCCTCGTAGATCGGATACCCGCCCGCTCCCGCCCGGTCGGTACGCCGGACGATCACCACGTCGTCCTCCACCGCGGGGGCCTGAAATACCAGCTCATAGAGTTCCGGGTAATCCATCGGGGCCTCCCGATACTGCTCTGCGGGTACTGCCACCCGAGGCGCCGCCCCGCGGCCGCTGCGCGCGCCGCATCGCCCCGGCCCTTCCATCCTCGCCCACGCCCGCGCGCCACGCCTCACCACCAGAACATTGAAGCCTCAACGGATCCTGGGGTGGAGGCGCGGGACGTCACACCACACTCCTACTCCCACCAGAAAAATCGGGATCAAGGTAAACCCGTGGGTTGATGTCTGGCGACGCGCCGAACGCCAGAATCAAAGCACGGCAAAAACCCCGAAGCAGTGAAACACCAATGAACGACCTCGCCCCCGACCCGCACCCGCACCCGCCCGCCAGCGCACGAACTCACGGAGCCACCATGTCGATTGCCCACTCCCCGCGCCGCCACCCGCGGCTGGCCCGCACCGCCGCTGCCGCCGCCTTATCCCTCTCCCTCCTGAGCATCCCCACCGCCGCCTCCGCCACCACCCTCACCTCCCCCGCCCCACTGCGGACGGCGGCCACGGACACACCGGACCTGGCCGCGACGTCACGACAGCCCCACCGCAGTCCGGTCCTCGACGACGAGGCCCTCAAGAAGTCCCTCCAGGCGTTCCACGACGCCGGCATGTACGGCGCCTACTCCGCGGTCCGGGACGGTTCCGACACCTGGCGAGGAGCGGTCGGCGTCGCCGACGTCGACACCGGGCGGCCCACGTCAGCGCAGATGGAGCACCGCATAGGCAGCATCACCAAGACCTTCACCGCGGTCGCCGTGCTCCAGGAGGTCGGCAAGGGGCGCATCGACCTCGACGCCCCGATCGGCCGCTACCTCCCCGACCTCGTGACGGGTGAGCGCGGCCAGACGATCACCGTCCGCATGTTGCTCAACCACACCAGCGGCATCGGCGAATACTCCGGAGCGGTCTTCAACACCGCGGACAGCTTCGAGGGCAACCGCTACCGCCAGTTCGCCCCGGAGAAGCTGGCCCGCCTGGGAATCGCGGCACCCCCGTTCGGCACGCCCGGCCAGGGCTTCCACTACTCCAACACCAATTACGTCCTGGCCGGCCTGCTGCTGCAAAAGGCCACCGGCCAATCCCCGGAGTCGTACGTCACCCGCCACGTCATCCACAAAGCCGGCCTACGGCACACCTATTTCCCGCAGTCGGCCACCCTCTCCGGCCCGCACGCGAAGATGTACGAGGCTGCCTACGGCGGTTTCAACCCGCCACGCGACTTCAGCGTCTACAACATGTCCTGGGCCGCCACGGCCGGCTCCCTCATATCGACCATGCCCGACCTCAATCGCTTCTACCGCGCCCTGCTCGGTGGCGAGTTGCTCGCCCCGGCAGAGCTGCGCCAGATGAAGACGACGGTGCCGATCGAGGGCTCCTTCATGCGTTACGGCCTCGGCCTCCTGCAAACGACCTCCGCCTGCGGAGACTTCTGGGGCCACAACGGACTGGTGCTCGGTGCGATGACCTGGTCCCTCTCCAGCCCGGACGGCCGCCGCCAGGTCTCGCTCGGCTTCAACCTCACCCGCTACCAGAAGCTCGACGCCAACAACCAGCCCGTCACCAGCCCGATCGACACCGCCATGAACGACTACATAGCCCAGGCCGCCTGCGGCACCGCCAAGAGCACCGCCCCAGGCGCCGCCTCCAAGCGCTCCCTCACGGCATCCGCGCCGAACGACCAGGTCCTCACCTCTCCACAGCACCCGACCCGGTAGATCCGCCCTCACCCCGAGCGCACGACCCCACTCCCCACTCCCCACTGTCGCATCCCAGGACCGCCCATGACCGATGCAGCAATCACCCCCTTGGAACGACTACTCGCCGAGCGCGCCTGCGAGCGGCTGATCACCGACTTCGTCCACCGTCTCGACCTCGGAAACCCCGGTTCCGTGGCCGAGCTCTTCACGCCCGACGGCATCTGGGAATGGCCGCACGGCAACCGTCGCATCGCAGGCCGCGCAGCCCTGAGCGCGTACTTCGGAACCCGGCCGCCCGATCGCCTGTCACGCCGCCTGATGACGAACATCCTGGTGACCGTCACCTCCCCCACGACGGCAACCGCCACGTCCTACCTCACCACCTACCGCATCGACGGCTTCAGCGCAGGCATGGTCCCGCCGCAACACCCCACCAACGTGGGCCATTACGAGGACACGTTCCGCAAGATCGACGACACCTGGCTCCTCGCCACCAGGTCCACCCACCTGGCCTTCGGCACCGACACCCGGCGCCTGGCATCCCCCAGCAGCAACTGAACGGAAGAACCTCCACGGAAGGGAGGGCGGAAAAAGCCCCGCTCCCGTGGCCTTGGCCACGGGAGCGGGGCGGGTCCGAGAAGCGCCAGCAGCTCGGATAGATACGGGCACTACCGTACGGGCGACCACTGACAACGCCACTCCGAGCCAACCTCCACCAGCCACACGACGAAGGAGCTCGCACACACACCACCAACCGCCCCGGCCAGCCCCGCGGCTCCCCTCCCCCACACCCGTCTCCGCGGACCGCAGCACCAGCAGGTCCCGGCCCGACACGGAAAACACCACCCGATCAGGCGAAAACCCTTCAACGACGGTGCACCACCGACGGATCGGCAGGTCGACGGACCGGCCGGCGGCCGGTCGGAGGGCCGGAGAGCCGGAGAGCCGGAGGGATTCTCCACCGCCATCGATTCATCCAAGGACCGGTCTCGCTCAAGGCCGTCCATCAGGATTCTTGGTGCACCGCACCGGCCTGCGGGTGCGCTGCAGCGTCGGCGCGAGCCACGAAGGTCGCCCCGGTTCGGTTCGGCTCGGCTCGGAGGCGCAATCCAGCGTGAGTTCGGCCAGGAATGAGTCGTCATGGACCAGAAGGGAGACAGGAACACGAGGCGGGGCGGGGGCGGGGGCGGGGCCCCAGGGGAGGCCGGCGGCAGCTGCGGACCGAATACCGGCCACAGCACACGCCCGTCCCCCCGCCGTGCGGCGCAGTCGAGCCGCGATTCACCGGCCCACATCGTCGACTCACCGCAGATCAGGCCGACGGCTTCGAAGGCCGGTTCGTATGACGCCCTGTTGACGGTTCGGGGGCGGGCGGACAGGGTGGGGGCGAACGCGGAGCGTGTGGGAATGGACACATGCAGGCAGGGAGGGGAGGGCGAGGTGCTGACGGTCTTTGCTGGTCAGCGAGTTGAGGTGGAGTCAGGTCGATCGGTGGAGAGCGCTCGGGGGCTCTATGACTGAAGCACGTGGGGATGCTCTGTCAGTGGCTGCCCCTAGCATGTCTCACATGTCCCCAACTCCTTCTGCCCATACGGTGACGCCCGTTCCTGCTTCCGAGGCCAACGACTCGATCCGGCGCTTCGTGCGCGCCCGGCACGGTCTGGCCTGGACGGCTCAGGACATGGCGGAGTATGCGGTGCTGCTGGAGATCTGGACGGTGGCGGTGCGCGCCGAGGTCACGGAGGTCGTCGAGGCCGCCTAGCCGAACACCCACGCACGGACGAGAGCACGTGCGCGCCGGCCCTGGCGCCCCGTCTTGAACGGGCCGCCGGGGCCACCCCGAGGGCCGCCCGGAATTCCGATCTTCTGCCGCGTCGAGCGTCCGCCTCCCCCACCCGGCGGCTCGCCGTTCAACAGCTCACGAAGCACGACGCCGGCCGTCCCCCCGAGCCCTTCCTCGCGCACCGCTCCGCCGCTCCCCCGGCAGGAACCTCCGCGTCCGATTCCCGCCAGAAACTGCGTTCTCGACCCGGCAGACTCGAAGAAACCGCAGGTAGAAGAATCCCAGGAATCGTCACGCCCAAGGACGCGCCATGACCCCCCGCACCCATTCCACGCCCCCGCCCATCGCCCCCGTCTCCCCTGCCCCTGCCCCTGCCCCTGCCCCTGCCCCTGCCCCGAACGCTGCCTCCGTCACGTACTTCACCACCGTCGACAGTCCGCTCGGCGAGCTGCTGCTCGTGGGTGTGGAGTCGCGCACGGTACCCGGCGGGGTCGCCCTCACCTCGCTCTCCCTACCCGGGCAACGCAACGCGCCCACCGTCGAGACCCACTGGCGTCGCGACGTCCGCCCGTTCACCGAGGCGATTCGGCAGCTCCGGGCCTACTTCGCCGGCCGGCTGACCCGCTTCGACCTGGAGTTCCAGACCACGGGCACGGAATTGCAAGAGCGCATCTGGCTCGCTATGGACGGCATCCCGTACGGCACGACCACCACGTACGGGCGGCTGGCCGAGGTGCTCAGCATCCCGCGCGGTGAGGTGCGGGCCCTGGGAGCCGCCGTCGGAGCGAACCCGCTGCTGCTCGTGCGCCCGTGCCATCGAGTGATCGGTGCGGACGGCACCATGCGTGGGTACGCGGGCGGTGTGGAACGCAAGATCGCGCTGCTGACCCACGAAGGCGCCCTTCAGCCGACGCTCGTCTGACCGCCGTGCGCAGCCCCCGGCCGACCTCCCTCGGCGACGCCCCCACCGCCTCCGCCCGCCTTGCGCCCTCCCCGCGCATCCCTCAGTACGAGACGGACGCGTACGGGCCGTTCGCCACGCCCGCCCCGCACACCGACGTCGAACTGGCCATGCTGCTGGCTCTCTTGGCCGCTCCGCCCACTCCGGGCGACGGCGACCGCGCACGTCGCCGCCGTCGTACCGCCCCCGCCACCCTCACCATCGGCCACAGCAGGGACGACGCGTCCGTCGCGTCCGCGACGGCGTTCGCGGAGGCGTGGCGGGCGGCCGGCGGGACCGTCCTCGCGCTGGTCGACTGGCCGGAGCGCGCCGCGTCCTGGCTACGTGCGGCCCGCCGCTTCACTGCCGGCGGACCGGACGCCTGGGTGGTCGCCGCCGCACCGCTGGGCTGGGCCCAGATGAGCCGTCGGCTCCGCCACAGCACCGCGTGGGATCCGTCCCGCACCTACGGGTTCGCGTCCGCCGGCGACTCCCGGCTGGTCGCGCTGGCCGGGCCGGACACCCTCCACGGTATGCGCGGCGCCACACCGGACGGCGGCACCTGGCTCATCGACCATCGCTGGGTCACCCGGCAACCTCCACGCCCCACACCTGGCCGCACCTGACCAGGCAGGCACTCCGATCGGTACCGCCCCTCCCCCGCGACCGACACCAGCACGGACCGGCGCCGGACAGATCACGCGGACCGGCCCCCGTCCCCTTCCCCCTGACAGCACGGCCAGGACGCTGCGCGCCCCGGCGCCACCCGCCTCGCATCCCTTTCCACTCACCGGGTTCCGTCCGTCGGGCCGGCCGGCCGACCGCCCCGGGGCGTTCCTTCATTCACCCCATGGCAGGCTGGAAGCAGGAACAGCGACAGCGCGCGAACAACGACCGCAGCAACATCAACAACTAGGGCAGCAACGACGACGGTCACCGGCGGTCATCACCTCGGGGCCGAGCCCGTCGGAGTTCTCCTCGCACCGCATCAAGGCAGTTCACAAGCTCATGAGCACCCCGCTTCCCGGCTTCGAGGACGTCGGGCCGCTCCAAGGGGCCGACGGGCCGGGCAGGAGCCACGGCCCCGCCCATGGCCCCGGGACGTCAGCGGGTCCGGAGGGCCGGGTCCGTCGGGAGCTGGCGCCCGGGGCGGTGCACGTCCCCGGTTGGCTGTCCCCCGCCGAACAACGAGAGCTGGTCACCGCCTGCCGGGAGTGGGCGCGCGGTCCGGTCCCCATCCGGCACACCAGGCTTCCGCGCGGTGGTGTGATGTCCGTCCAGACGGTGTGCATCGGCTGGCACTGGCAGCCGTACGCGTACCGGCGCACCGCCGACGACGTGAACGGTGCCCGGGTCGCCGAATTCCCGGACTGGATGGTCGCGTTGGGGCGGCGCGCGCTGGTCGACGCGTATCAGGACGCCGCTGCGGGAGATGTGTACACCCCGGACACCGCGCTGATCAACTTCTACGACGGCGAGGCCAAGCTCGGCATGCACCAGGACAAGGAGGAGCGCTCCAGTGCGCCGGTCGTCTCGCTCAGCATCGGTGACACCTGCGTCTTCCGCTTCGGCAACACGGAGACCCGCACCAAGCCGTACACCGACATCGAACTGGTCTCGGGCGACCTGTTCGTCTTCGGGGGGCCGTCGCGGTTCGTGTACCACGGCGTGCCCAGGGTCTACCCGGGCTCCGGGGACCCCGCCACGGGCATGTCCGCCGGGCGCCTCAACATCACCATGCGCGTCACCGGTCTCAGCTGATCCGCCCCCGCGTGCTCCCGAGGATGCAGACTGGACGCATGTGCCGCAGCATCAAAACGCTCCGTCCGCCCGCCACCCCTGAGGTCAGCGAGGAGGACATCCGCGCCGCGGCCTTGCAGTACGTTCGCAAGGTCTCCGGATTCCGCGCCCCGGCCGCGCACAACCGCGAGGTGTTCGAGCAGGCCGTCGACGCCGTCGCAGCGGCCACCCAGGACCTCCTCGGCGGACTCCAGGTACGGGGCTCCGCCTCTGCCAACCGTCAGTAGGGGGCATCGCATGAGACCGCCGGAGTCCCGCGCCGACGCCCCTCCGTGTCCGGGCCCCGCCCGCCTCACCACGCGATCGACGCCTGCACCGGAAGGTGATCGCTCGGGAACTGTCCGTCCACGGCGTACGTGTTGATCGAGGCGTATCGGGTCCGTACCGACGGCGAGGTCAGGATCCAGTCGATGCGGTCCCCGTCCGGGACCAGCGGCCGGTATCCGTGGAAGGTCGCGTACTGCGCGCTGCGCCCGTCGGCCGCGTCCCAACTGTCGACGAGCCGACCGCCGCCGGTCATGGCGTCGTACACGGGATTCTTGTGCGCCGCGACGTTGAAGTCACCGGTCACCACGCGCGGCAGGGCGGGATCCAGTGCGGCCAGGCGTTCCTTGATGAGTTCGGCGGAGCGCTCCCGTGCGTACTGCACGGCATGGTCAAGGTGGGTGTTCAGGAGGAAGAATTCTCGCTGATCCTCGTGATCCTGGTGATCCAGGTGATCCTGGGAGTATTCGATATCCCGGAATCGCACCCAGGTGGCCATGCGAATGACGGTGTTTCCCCAGGTCCTGGAACCGATCGCGTAGGGCGTGTCCGAAAGCCAGAAGTGGTCGTATTCCACGGGGGCCAGACGGCGCGCATCGTAGAAGACCGCGGCGAATTCGTCCTTGCTTCCGCCGGCCCGTCCGGTGCCCACCCAGCCGTAATGCGGTCCGAGATCCGCCGCGATGTCGCGCAACTGCCCGTACAGGCCCTCCTGGGTTCCGATCACGTGCGGGGCTTCCCGGCGTAGGAGTTTCCGCATCACGGGTCGGCGTTCGGCCCAGGAGTTCGGGCGGGTGTCCGACGCGTAGCGGAGATTGAACGTCATCACCCGCAGGGACCGGTTCTCGTCGTGCGGGGTGGCGGCGTACGCGGGCCGGTCCTCGTATGCCGCCGAACCCGCTTCCCGAGCCAACGCAGATGCCGCTGCCGTAACCGATGCGGCGCCAACCGCCGCCGTGGCGGCCGCGCCGCGCAGCACGGCCCGCCGGCTGAACGCGGCGCCGGCGACCCGCTCCCGGAGATGGCCTCCGGCGCCCGCAGCATCCGCTGGTTCCGTCGTTCCAGAAGCCCGATCGTCCACCGTTCGCTCCCGAGTCCGCCTGTCGTTGGCCGGCTTCCGGAGACCGATCACCGGTCGCCGACCGCGGGCTGCCGACCGTCAACTGCCTTCGTCGGCGGCCTGAATCGGCAGTATTCCTCGACCGCCTCGGGTCACCCACGCGACCCACGTTCCCGGAGTTTCCGAAGCCGGGGAAGTACCCCCGAAATGAACTGGCGCGGAACGCTGGGCGGAACGCTCGGCGGAACGCCCGTGCGTATTTCCGCGATATCGGGGCCGCTCCCACCAACCCGTGAATGTGCTGCTGCGGCTAGCGGTCGGCCGCGGGCCCCTGCCAGTCCTCGTGCCGGATACGGGCGAGGTCGCGCACGCCGCTGACCGTCCCCCATTCGTTCTTCCCCAGCCGCGACAGCGGGCGCAGTTTGTCGATCTCCGGGTGCCCTTCGACCAGAACGCCGTCCGAGACCACGGCGTGCAGCACCCGCCCGAACACCACGGTCCCGTCGCCGATCCGCACCGTGCTGTGCAGTTCGCACTCCAGGGCCACCGGGGCGGCGGCAACGCGCAAGGGCTTCACCCGGAGGCTGGGCTCGGATTCGATCGCGGCGGCCTCGAACTCGCTCACCCCATGCGGAAAGTCGGTGGCCGTGTCGTTGATCTGCTCGAAGAGTTCCTCCGGCGTGAAGTTGACCACGAATTGGCCGGTGGCCTCGATGTTCCGCAAGGTGTCCTTGCGGCCCACGGAACTGAACAGCACCACGGGCGGCCGCACGCTGGCGATGCTGAAGAAGGAATGCGGGGCAAGATTCGCACAGCCGCTATACGGGTCGATTGTTGACACCCAAGCGATCGGCCGCGGCACAACCGTGGCGGTCAACAGCTTGTAGAACTCGTTCGGAGCCATCTCTGCAGGATCGAAGTCAACGCGCATGGTGATCAGTATCCCTCCGTGCGGCCGCGGATTCTACGGAGGATCCGCGGCATCGCCCAACCGTGGGGTTCGTCGGAAAGTGCCCGGTATCGGAGTCACCGAGCACCAGGAGCCGACACCGTGCCAGCCGCCACCCTCACCACCGCCTGGGAGGACTTCGAAGTCCCCGCACACGCCCGCGGCGGACAGGTCACCCTGAACCTCTACGACCACTTGGCGTCGTACCTACCGAAGCGACCCGGCGCCTACCTCCGCATCTCCTCCGACCGCTTCGGCTTGGAGGCGGGCGTCGACCGCCAGCTCGAGGACGCCGAAGACAGCCGAACCCGCCTCGGCTGGGGCCCGTTCGCCAAGATCTACCGGGAGAACGACACCTCCGCGTTCAAGAAGCGCAAGATCACCAAGCCCGACGGCACCATCGACTGGGTCGTCCTGCGGCCCGAGTTCCGTCAGCTCCTCGCCGACCTCGCCCTGGGCGTGATCGACGGCGTCATCCTCTACGACCTCGACCGCCTCGTCCGCCAGCCACGGGACCTCGAAGACCTCATCGACATCGTCGAGTACGTCAAGCGTCCGGTGACCGGAGCCACCGGCGGTCGGATGAACCTAATCAACGACAGCGACCGCCACATGGCCCGCATGATGTGCGTGATGGCGCTCAAGTCCTCCGAGGACACCGCGCGCCGCGTCGCCCGCCAGCACCTCTCCGCGGCACAGAACGGTCAGGTCCAGGGGCGAATCGCCTATGGATGGGTGCGTAAGGGAGAGCACAAGGGACAGTTGGTTCCCGATGAGGCCGACCTCGTCACCCGCATCTTCCAGGACTTCCTGGCCGGCGAATCCGCGTACAGCCTAGCCAAGACGTTCAACTCCGAGGGGGTCCAGCCACCTGCGGCGAAGACCTGGTCCTCCACGATGGTCGCCAAGATGCTCCGCAACCCGCGCTACGCAGGCATGGTCTCCTACGCAGGTCGGCACCGGGTCAACGCGGTCACAGCAGGGGATGGTTGGACCCTGGTGCTGTTCGACGAACAAGGGCGACCGCTGCTGGGGTCATGGGAACCCATCATCAGTCCCAAGATCTGGTCCCAGGTCCAGTTCGAACTGCAGCGCCGACGACAGAAGGCTGGCATCAAACCGGGAGAGTCGGGTGCAACGCCGGTCGTCAGGTACTTCCTCTCCGGAATCCTGCGCTGCAACAAGTGCCACCGCGGTCTCGTCGGACACCGCTACAAGCAACGCAGGACCGGAAAAATCATCCGCAACTACGAATGCCCACCATCCGACCGGGGCGGATGCGGAGGAACCGCCATCTCTGCTCCAACTGCCGACCTGGCAGTCGAGGAAGCCATGACCGCCTTTCTCCACAAACAACTGGACTGTGCAAAGACCGAACTGAACCAATCCGCGGCCAACGTCGCGGATCTGCAGGCGCAACTAGACCAGGCACTCTCGCGGAAGAGCGACCTGATTCGCCGGTGGTCCGAGGGGGCGCTTCAGAAGATCGACGTGGCCGAAGAGGACTACTTCACGATGCTGGCCGCCCTGAACCGCAAAATCTCGATGCGCCGGGAAGCCCTTGAGGCGGCGGAAAGCACACCCGTGTCCACGGTGCCACCGGAGGAACTCCTCAAGAACTGGACGTCGGGCACCCTCCGTCAGCGGCGTGCCATCGTCAAGCGCTATCTGCACTGCATTGTGGTGCAACCGCCAGCACACCGCTCCAAGTTCAACAGCCCCCAGGCTGTGAAGGAGCGCCTGGCTCCTCACTGGAAGACCGCAGTGGAGCTGGCAGCATAGAGGTGAGGCGTCCCCAGTTTCCTGGGGACGCCTCACTCTCAACGAATCATGTTCGCAAGCATTCCGCGCACGCGTAGCGCCTCATCCTCAGCGATCCTCGGGCTGTCTTGAAGAAAAACCTCAATCCAAGCACCCCTTCGACTTGCTTCTGGGTCAGCAGTCCATTCGTTTTTCCCGGCGTCCCCAACTTCGGCGCTGTCGCGCTGCATACCTGCTCCCTGAGAATCCCAATGATCAACACGAGCCTTATAGAGGAATGCGCTCCACCGACGGATTCGACGCCCACTCACCGACTCGCAGCCGTCGACGCTAGAGGGAAATTCCGGCCGACCCAAGCGGATCATTACGCTGACGGGGAGCTGGGCGCCCAGCGTGGCCAACGTCCCGCCAGCCGGTACCGACACGCCACATCGGGCTCACCCACTACGGCCGACTCCGCAAGCACCAGGTTCCGACATACTCCTCAGCCTGCCCGGCAAAAGCTCACTGTGGGCCAAGTCCTGGACCTACTCGCCCTCACGTAGGTCTCGCCGTGCCTCACCGAACATCGAACGGTTCAGCGAGCACTCCATCCATGAACTCGGCATCCTCCGGACGTCTACGACGCCCGCCTGGATGTCGACTTCACCGTGTTCGACGACGAGGCGGCGGCGTGCCGATGAAGCCGGCAGCGATCCTCGGAGCGTGAAGTGACCAGCCCAACTCGTCCTCGTACTCCTGGCGCAGCGTGCCGTATTGACTACCTTCATGCGGAATAACCAGGGGCCCCCGTTGATTGGTCATCTTGCAGAGATCACGGGAGGGGAACGCTGGTGGCCGAGCTCATGTTGTTCCGGCGCGACGCGGATGGGCACGACGTCGAGTTGCCCGGCTCGACTGTGGCGCTGGAGGTGGAGTTGCAGCGGCGAGTCGAGGCCGGCTTGGAGCAGATGCTCGGCATCCGGTTCCTGGCGTCGGAGTACCCGACCGGTCCGTGGCACCGGGGCCGGATCGACACCCTGGGGCTGGACGAGAACGGCAGCCCAGTGGTGATCGAGTACAAGAAGGGCTCCGACAGCGGCGTGCTGTCGCAGGCCGTCTCCTACCTGTCGTGGTTGGAGTCGGCACACCACGAGGTCGAAGCGCTCGTCCGGAAGGTGTTGGGCCCGAAGGCAGCCGAGTCCATCGACTGGAGCCGTCCAAGGATGGTCTGCATCGCGGCCAGCTTCTCCCATCACGACCGCGTGGCCGTGCAGCGGCTGCCCGAGCGGATCGACTTGGTCCGCTACCGCGTCTTCGAGGGGGACCTGCTGAGCCTGCTGCTCGTGGACTCCTCGCCCGGTTCGTCGCGCGCTCCTTCGTCTCGGCGAAACAGAGAGCGGGACGCAGTGGCCGACAACACGCCGACGGCTCCGGTGGTTCCCGCATCGTCGGGGCCAAGCCTCGTCCCGGACTGCCTGCGGGACCTGTACGCGGAGCTGGACGACGCTCTCACTGCGTGGGGCGAGATCGAGGTGGCGCCCCTCCGCCACTACATCGCCTATCGGCGGCTGGTGAACGTGGCATCGGTGATCTTCCGCCCGAAGCACGAGGCGATCCTGGTGTACCTCAGACTCGATCCAGGGACCGTCACCCTGGAGGAGGGCTTCACCCGGGACATGCGCGGCATCGGGCATCTTGGGACTGGCGATCTGGAGGTGCGTCTCGCCTCAGCGGCCGACTTGGAGAAGGCGGCGCCGTTGATCCGGCGAGCGTTCGAGGCGGCCTGACGCAAGTGAAAGGGCGGCTGGGGCATCGGTTTCTCGATGCCCCAGCCGCCCTTTGGCGTCTGCGGTCCTTTGGCCCTGGGCTCTCTGCTCTCATGATCACTCTGCCGGTCCGGCCAGGACGAAGTCGTCCTGCGTCAGCTCCGCGCGGAGCCGCTGCTCGGCCACGTCTGCGTAGTGCGAGGACAATTCGACACCCACGAACCGACGTCCCTCGCGGAGGGCCGCGATCCCCGTGGAGCCGCTGCCGGTGAAGGGGTCGAGGACGGTGCCGCCCTCAGGACAGATCTGCACGAGCTGCTGCATGATCTCGACCGGCTTCTGGGTGATGTGCACCCGGTCCTTGCGCGGCTGGGAGGCGATGAAGTGGCCGGGCAGGTACAGGTCCCGGTCCTTGGCCAGGCTGCCCTTGACGCCCCAGGTGATGAACTCGGCCGACTGCTTGAACCCGCCCTTGCGAGGCCGGCTGGCGGGCTTGATCCACGGGATCGTGCCGCTCCAGGTCCAGCCCGCCATCTGCAGGGCGTCGGACGTGGTCGGTTCCTGGCGCCAGTCCGAGAAGACGATGGCGACCGAGTGCTCGGTGGAGGCCCTGTACGCCTCGGTGAGCAGGGCGGTCAGCCAGCTTCGATAGCTCCTCTGATCGCGATTCTCTCCGGGGAAGTTCTGCAGGTCGTGCGCACTGTTGCTGGTGACGTACTTGGCTCGCGCGGTGCGGCTGGTGCGGTCCGAGCTGGTGCGCCCGCCGGAGTTGTACGGCGGGTCGGTGATGACGGCGTTGACGCTCTCGTCCGGGAGGTTCTTCAGCACGGTCAGGGCGTCGCCTCGGTGCAGCGTGTAGCTCATGTGCGGGGCCTCTTTCAGGGCGCGGTGAGACTGGGCCCGCTCCGGACGGCGCTCAACAGCGGTCGTTTCGAGCGGGGTTGTGCCGGAGGCTAACCGTGATTTCCGGCCGCACCTAACGAACCGTGTCGTGCTCCGGGCCCGGGGTCGAGGGCCGTTTGGTGCGGCCGGAATCTCGGTCTACCGTCTCGCCTTGTCAGCGGGAAGGAGCGCAGTCCCACCCTCGTTGACCTGCGCTTTTCCGTGTTGCCTCGTCCAAAGAAGCCGCGCGGAAGACTGGTTGCCCCCTCGTTCCCGAGGCCGTAAGGAGACGCGGTGTACTGGCTGAGATTACGAGCGCGGCTGGCTGCCGCGCATGACCCGAGGCCGGCGTCCGGGACCTACCAACTCCTCTGGCCCGGGCCCGCCTTGAAAGGCGGATTCACATCGGCGCGGTGCCGACGGCTTTGCATGAGCAGTCGGCGCCGCGCCTCCTACGAACTACCAAGGAGCCGCTGCGATGCAGCATGCCCTCATACCCCCGCGCCCTGGCCCAACACCGTTGCCCGGGCCGCGCCGAAGCCTCGGTGAACGGCGGGGGCGATGAAGAAGACCACCGGAGCCGTCGTCGGGCTCTTCGCAGCCGGTCCGCTGATGTTGGCCGTTCCGATCCTCGCTCTCGCTGCTGGTACTGCTTCGGCCTCCTGTTCGTCCAACGATGCGCAGGCTGTGGACACTTCAGCCGTTGCCGCTCAGGTGAAGGCGATCCTGGGCGGCGGCAAGGGGACCGTCTCCGTGCCGGGGTTGGATGTGCCAGCCGAGCAGGTGCCCAACGCCAAGACCATCCAGGCCACCGGTGTCGCGATGAACATCCCGACTCGGGGGCAGATCGTGGCCCTGGCGACCGCACTACAGGAGAGCGGCCTGCGGAACCTCACCTACGGGGACCGAGATTCGCTGGGTTTGTTCCAGCAGCGTCCGTCGCAGGGCTGGGGTACCGCAGACGAGGTCCGCGATCCGGTGCACGCCGCGACGAAGTTCTACGAGGCACTGCAGAAGGTCTCGGGCTGGCAGTCTCTGTCCGTCACCCAGGCCGCCCAGGCTGTGCAGGCGAGCGGGTTCCCCGACGCGTATGCCAAGTGGGAGCCGCTGGCCACCGCCTTGCAGAAGGCGATCGCGCCATTGCTGGCCAAAACCGACGGTGGGACGCCGAGCCCTTCGCCGTCCGACGCAGGCAGCACCAGCAGTCCTTCGCCGAGTACCGCGGGGGGCTGCACGAGTGGTGGGGACGGCACCGACTTCGGAACCATTCCGGCCGGCGCGGTGCCGGCCGGATACAAGATTCCAGCCGGCGCTCCGCCGAAGGTGCGCACGGCGATCCGCTGGGCGCTCGGCCAGCTCGGCACGCCGTATCAGTGGGGCGGGAGCTGCACCAGCTCCCATGGGCCCGACCCCATGGGGCGCTGCGACTGTTCCTCGCTGATGCAGCAGTCATACAGGGCTGCTGGGATCAGCCTGACACGAACGACGTACACGCAGGTCAAAGAGGGCAAGGCGGCATCCGTCGATGCTCTCCAGCCGGGTGATCTCGTCTTCACCGAAGGTACGGCCGAAGTTCCTGAGCACGTAGGCATGTTCATCGGCCAGGGCTTGATCATCAACGCCCCGCACACCGGTGACGTGGTCCGCATCGCAACCCTCGCGTCCTGGAAATCGCGAATTCTCGCGGCCCGCCGAGTCGTCTGACCGACGCTGTAGATTCTCATTGGAGATGTCGTTGTCTCAGCGTTTTGTCATCAACTTGTCGCCCAGAGCCCCAGATCCACGGGCCTGCTGTACGTGACCGACGAACGCCACCTCGGTTCGAGAACCAGCCTTTCGCTTGGTTTGCCGTGCCTTTCCCGCAGGTTACCGCTGGCCGCAGGCCATTGTCCCGGTGTCGGTATCACCTACACAGGGGGTCTTCGTGGCACGCGCTTCAAGCAGGAACGGCACGACAGAAGGTGAGACGGTTTCCGCCCGCTATCGGCAGGCGGATGGTCAGCTCGTTGAGACGGGCCTGGACCGGCTCGTCGTCGCCGAGGTGACCGGCGGTCTGCCGGTGCGGGATTTCCGCTGGTACAAGGGCCGTCGTCATTACTCGGGCTGGTACTACGCCGCCACGGTTGGTCGGCTGGTGGCCTACGAGAGCCTGCTGGAGCTGGCTCGCATTCTGCTGGCCGACTTTGACCCCGGGGTGGTGGAGATCGCCTCCCAGCCCTTCCATCTGGCCGGCCGCGATGGCGACCGGCTACGGCAGCACGTTCCTGACCTGCTGCTTGTCCACGCCGACGGTCTGGTGACCGTCGTTGATGTCAAAGCCCCCTCACGCATGAAGGACCCGAAAGTGACTGCACAGTTCGCATGGACGCACCATGTGTGCGCTCGCCGCGGCTGGGCCTATGAGACCTGGTCGGGCGGCGATCCCGTCGTGGTGGAGAACGTGCGGTTCCTCGCAGGCTTTCGGCGCCCTGAGCTGCTGGAGACGGACCGGATGCCCGCGGTCGTCGCCGCGGCCCGAGAGCAGTCGACCATTGGCGGCATCGAGGCAGCGTTGGCCGACGAGATGCCGCAGGAAGCGGTGCGTCCGCTGGTGCTGCACCTGATCTGGTCAGGATCCCTGGTCGCGGACCTGCGCCGGCCGATGGGCTCGGCGACGACGTTCGAGGTGGTGGCATGAGCGACCGGGCAGTGACCGTTTTCCCTGGAGTTCAGCTGCTCTACTGCGGCGACGTGGTCGAGGTGGTCGAGCTCGAAGGGCTCGTCGCCACGCTGCGCAATGAGCGGACGGGCGAGTTCAGCACGTTGCCTCTCGGGCGGCTGGCCGCCGGCGCCCGGTCCCTGGACGAGGGGACAGAGCCGGAATGTCAGGAGGCGTCCGTCCTGCTGGCGAATCTGTCTGCCGCCCAGCGCGCGAAGCTGCGGGAACGGGCCCGGCACGTGAGGGAAGTGCTGACCGGCTATCGGTCCGGCCACCCGGAATGCGCTGGGGCCAACGAGCCGCACCCACAGTTCCATCCCGATCTGCCGCTTGGCGACCGGACGGCGGCCAAGGCCGCTGAACTGGAGGTTTCGCACCGGACCATCGACAGGTGGGTGGCTGCCTACCGCGAGGCCGGCGAGGCCGGGTTGGTGGACACCCGGGCCCTCAAGGGCCGCGGGTCGCGGGTGGATCCGCGTTGGGAGGAAGCCCTGCGCCGGATGCTGGCCGAGTCGGTGAACGCCTCGACGCCGACCCGCTCAGCGGTTCTCCGCCGGGTTGAGGACCGGGTGGAGGAAGAGTTCGGTTGCTGGGTGCCGTTGCCGTCCCGCGCTACGGCCTACCGTCGCCTGGCCGAGCTGACCAAGGGCACAAACGCGGTCTCCGGCAGCGCCAAGGCCCGTCGTTCCATCGCAGATCGCCCACGCGGCACCTACGGGCGGCTGCGGGCGACGCGACCGGGTGAGTTCGTGGTGCTCGACACGCAGGATCTGGACATCTTCGCCATGGAGCCGGTCACCTGCCGATGGGTTCCGGTCCAGCTCACGGTTGCCCAGGACCTGTTCTCCCGTTGCATCGTGGGCCTGCGGGTGACCGCGTGTTCGACCAAGGCGGTCGATGTCGCCGGGGTGCTGTTCGAGGCGGTCTGCCCGCCGATGGAGAATGCCGCCCGTCCCGAGCTGGCTCCTTATCACGGGCTGTGGGACCAGGTGGTGTTCACCGAGGAAGACCTGGTGCCGGGAAGGGGGCTGTGTCCGCCGGAGACGCTGGTCATCGATCACGGGCGAGCGTTTATGTCCGCGCACGTGATCAGCGTCTGCACCCGGCTGGGCATGTCGATCCAGCCGGCCCAGCCGAAGAAGCCGACCGACAAGCCGACCGTCGAGCGGTTCTTCCGCACGCTGCGCGAGGGGCTGATCCAGCACCTGCCCGCCTACAAGGGCCCGGACGTTCACAGCCGCGGCGAGGGCATCGAGGATCAGGCGTTCTTCTACATCCACGAGGTCGAGGAGGTCATCCGCGAATGGATCGGTGAGGTCTTCCACCGTCGCGGGCATGAAGGGCTGGTCGTCCCGCAGTGGCCGAAGCTTCAGCTGTCGCCGCTGGAGATGCTGCGCATCGGCCTGCACCGGGCCGGACGGCTGCGGATGCCCGCCACTGCCGAGCTGGCCTTCGAGTTCTTGCAGGTCAAGCCGCGCACGATCCAGCACTACGGTGTCGACGTTGACGGGCTGCGTTACAACGGGCCCGCGCTGGACGGCTTGCGCGGGGCGACGAGCCCCTACGGCGGCCGGTTCGCCGGCCGGTGGCCGTTCCACGTCAACCCCGACGATGTCCGCTTCGTCTACTTCCAGGACCCCGACGACAACTCCTGGCACGCCCTCCAGTGGGAACACGCCCCAGGGCTGGAGTCCGCCTTCAGCGCGGAAGCCGCCGCCTACGCCCGGCGGTTGGCTGCCCGGAAAGGCCGGCACATCAACGCCTCCGAGGCCCTGGGAGATCTGCTGGCTCGCTGGGACCAGGGCATGGTCACCGGCCGGCGCGAGCGCCGCATGGCGGTGCGGTTGTCGGCCGAGCGCAACGTGCTGTCCTTGCCCACCCTGCCCGAACAGGCCACGGCCAGTTCGCCGCCCGAGCTGACAGTGGTGCCTGATCCGCCGGTCGGGGACAGCGACGACGAAGAGGAGATCTTCGATTCGCCGGACGGCGAGGACTACTACGCGGATGCCTTCGAGGTGATCGAATGAGGCAGCCGAACCTGTTCAGTCTCTCCCGCAAGGAAGGCTGGCGACGCTTCGTCGACGAGGCACCGCGGCTCCGGCCCGAGACGCTCACTCTGCGCCAGCTATCGGCCCTGGGCCAGGAGGCGGCCGAGGACTACAACGACGCCCGGCACGACTGGCACGCCAACTTCGGCATCGTCGCGACCCCGCAGCTGTCCGCTGTCCACGATGAGCTGGACCAGATCGTCGCATCCAACCGGCAGGACGGGGACCGCATCCGCTCGGCCGCGGTGATCGACGCCCTGCCGGGGCTGGGCAAGACCACCATCGCCAACCTCTTCGGCCGCACCTTCGACCGGGGGCAGATGCGCCGCCTGGGCCAGGTCACCACCGCCGGGCACGAACGCATCCCCGTCTTCCGTGTCGGGCTGACCTCCAACACCACCCTTCGGACCTTGAACCGGATGATCTGCGAGTTCTACGGCCACCCCGCCACCGACCGGGCCAACGCCGCCACCCTGGCCAGCCACGCACTGGACTGCGTGCTGTCCTGCGAGACCCAGCTGGGCATCATCGACGACGTCCACTTCATCGACCTCGACCGCCGCGACGGCCTCGCCGTCTCCAACCACCTGAAGTGGCTGGCCAACGAGCTGCCCGTCACCTTCGTCTATGTCGGCGTCGGCCTCGCCGAGCGCCGGTTCTTCGCCGACGGCCTGTCGGGCAAGAACGTGGTCCTGGCCCAGACCGCCCGCCGCTGGACCCGCCTGGGGGTCGCGCCCTTCAGCCTCACCGACGAGACGGGGCGCCGGCACTGGCGGAGCCTGCTCAAGGCCACCGAACGGCAACTCGTCCTCGCCGAGCACCGACCCGGCCAGCTGACACGCCTGGAGGGCTACCTCTTCGAACGCACCAGCGGGCACATCGGGTCGTACTTCACGCTGCTGATGCGGGGTTGCTACCGCGCCATCCGCACCGGCGGCGAGGCTCTCACCCGCGACCTGCTGGACGAGGTCCGCCTCGATGAAGCCTCCGAGCAGGCCCGCAAACAGCTGGCCGCGTCCCTCGCCCACCGGCGACAGAACGCCGGGACGGAGGCCGCGTCATGACACCGCTACGCGTGCTGCCTTTGCGCGTCGCTCCCCTGCCCGGGGAGGGCCTGGACAGCTGGCTGGAGGCGCTCGCTCGCCGCAACGGGCTGCCGATCCAGGCCCTGCTGAAGGTCCTGCACCTGCCCCCGTTCCTCGCCACCCGCTCGCTGGTCACCAGTTTGGAACCGCACGTTCTGCGGCAGTTGGAGCACGTTGCCGCTCTGCCCGCAGGGCGTCTCGATGCGGCGGTGCTCGACGGCGGATTCCCGCTGGGCCCGCAGCGCGAGCCCCGCTGCCGGTTCTGCCCGCAGTGCCTGAGCGAACGCGACGGCCGCTGGCTGCTGCACTGGTGGCTGCCCTGGACATTCGCCTGCACGACTCACCAGGTGCTGCTGCACGACGTCTGCCCGCGCTGTCACACCGCGCCTCGGCGAGCGATGCCGCGGCGGACGCACCGCAATGCTCCCGGCAGCTGCCTGCACACAGGCAGGGACACCTCGACCTGCGGCATCGTCCTGAGCACAGCGGCCGCGGTCGTGCTGCCGGCCGGGCATCGGCTGCTGGAGGCGCAAGCTTGGATCGATGGTCTGCTGGCCCAGCGGGACCGAGCCGAAGCCCACGCGGTCTTCTCCGACTTGAACGCCTGCACCACCTGGCTGCTGCGCTCGATCAGCACCACAGACCTTCACGGCCTGGGAGCCATGGTGGTCGACGACTGGAGCCGTCAGCCGCCACCGTCCCACAAGGCCCGCCTTCGGCCGTTGTCCGCCACGGTCCGCGGCGCCCTCGCCCACATCGCTCAGCCGATCCTGGCCGGCACAGACTCCGAAGCCGTCACGGCCATCCGTCACCTGCGCCAACAAGGCAAAGCTACGCTGGCTCCCGCGCCCCGGGGAATGGACTTCCAACCCTGGCATCAGCTGTCCGCCCGCGCCCACCGACGGTTCTTTCAGGCTGCCGACCCGGAGATGCGCCCGATGGACCGGCTGCGTCTGCGCTCCGCCACAGACCGGGCCGGCTATCCGTCAGCCGACTCCGAGGTCTCGACCAACCGCCTCCGGCACCTTCCCCAACTGCTCTGGTCCACCTGGACGGTTCGGCTCATTCCGCACGAAGGCACGGACGAAGACTACTTCCGGGCTATGGCCTCTGCACTGCTGCTCTTGCCCGGCCAGCCTCAGCAGAGCACCCGCGAGATCACCGACCGCCTCCACCCCTACTTGTCCGACACCATGGGCCTGGTCCTGCGACGGAGCATCGAGAAGCACCCAGACGTGCTCACCGCGCTCAGCCGTCTTGCCGACTTCCTCGATGACGACGGCAGCGCCATCGACTACCAGCGACGCCGGGCTCTCATCCCAGGGGAGCCCATCACCTGGGACGCCTGGAAACAGCTCTGCTTCGACACCGGGACACAACCCGGCGAATCTCCCGCCAGCACCTCCCAGACGCCCCGCTTCGTCCAGGCCCAGCGCTACCTCCACCAGCTGCTGACCGGCTCCGCCCTCGCCGACCCCGCCCACCCCCTGGCCTGGCAATCAGCCGGCGACCGCAGCCGTTACCTCGCGTTCCTACTCACCCTCACCCTCGATCAACGCCATGCCCTACACACCCACGCCCGCTCTCTCCTCGACCAACTGGACATCGTCGAACCCCTCACCTGGGAGCCGCCCGACCAGTGCGCCGCCGACTTGTCCCTGCCCGGCCGACCACTCGCCGACGTCGACCTGGGCGCCCTTGAGCGCATCGTGTTCACCGAGCGACGCACTCCCGGCGATGCCGCCCAGCAACTGGGCACGACCATCACTCACGTCCGTTTCGCCCTCGAACGCCTCGGCGCCGAGCCGCGGGAATGGACCAGCCGCACCTCGCCGCTGGTCTCCTGGCGACTGCGCGAACGAGCCCGCGCCATGCTCACACCCGAGTTCTTTAACCGCGAATACACCCAGCAGGAGAAGACCCTCACCCAGATCGCCCAGGAGATCGACCTCCCTTGTCACATCGTGATCGAACAGGCCGAAGCCGTCGAGCTGACCATCTACCGCTCCCGCCGCCCCTTGCCCATCGACGAAGCCTGGCTGCGCGAGCAATACCTCACCCACCACAGCTCCACCTTCGCCATCGCTCAGCAGGTCGGCACCGAAGACGAGACGATCCGTCGCCGACTCCAGCAACTCGGCATCCCCCTGCGACCGCAGGGCGTTCACAGCCGGACCGTCATGGTCGCGAAGCTCGCCACGTCCATCCCACGCGACATCCGCGCCGCAGTCGAGGGCACCCTTCACGGCTGGCTTCGGCTGCACCGCTTCCACATCGCCATGGCCTTCCCCAACCTCACCACCGCTGGCGACTACCTCGGAGCCATGCAGACCGCCCTGACCACACAGTTCCAGCGCCTCGAAGACGACATCGGCCACCGCCTCTACCACCGCTCCGTCCAGACCACACCCCAACGCCTCACCGCACGCGGCAAGTCACTGCTGCGCAGCATTCAGCAGCCCGACGTCCAGACACTGATGCACGATGCCCTCTCTCCCGCCCAGATGCTCCCCCCACCCGACGCGGGCACGATCGCCGACGCGACAGCCGCATTCCGCCGCCGGCGCAAGCGCGGCCCCCTGAAGCCCTTCGACGGCATCGCCGCCCAGCGCATTCACATCCGCCGGGAAACCCTCACGCTTCTCCACGACCTCCTCGACCACGCCGACGAGGAGTTCTACGGAGCGCAGGTCCACACACGGACCGACCTGCCGCAGGGAACCGTCTCAGACCAGCTCCGACGACTCCGACGAGCCGGCTGGCTGACCAGCCGCCCCGAAGACGACGACAGCTGGATGCGTCGAGCAACACCCGGACGCGGCCCTGGACGTCGCATCACCTACTACTCGCTCACCCCCGAGGGCCGCAGCGCCGCAGCCTACGAACTCCACACCCGCGGGTTCCCGGCCCCTAGGAATTCGACAGAACGGTGGGACGAAACCGCCGACAAAATGTCGAGACACCCGTCCAAAGCCGCAGGTCACCCCGACCGCGGACGACAGAAATAACGGGAACCTACAGACGCTTCCCCTCCTCTCCCCCTTCTCGCACCGCCGCTTCGCCGACGGGCTTCAGCGTGCAATAGATCGAACTGGAGTTCGTAATGTATCTCGCCGACAAGGTCGTCCAACTCGCCTACGACCCTGGGATCAAGCCAAACGAGGGCGGCCTGCCCGGCCTGCCGGTCCTCAAGCATGTGATGGGCAGCGTCAACCTCTTCGGAATCATCGCCGTAGTCGGCGCACTCGCCGTCAGTGCAGGCGTGTGGGCATGGGGCCACCACTCCGGCGGCCACCAGGCCGAGGCCAACGGCAAGAAGGGCGTGCTGGTCAGCGCCGGCGCCGCTCTCCTGTTGGGTGCCGCGAACGGTGTGGTCGCGTTCTTCAGCACGCTGGGATCCCAGGTCCACTGATGGCTTCCCGCTCCACGAACCCCCGCGGCGCATCTCGCGTGCGCCGCCGGGTGCTGCTCGGCACCGCCGTCCTGGTGGTGCTCGTCGCCCTCGCCGGCCTGGCCGCCTACCTCACTCGCGATAGCAGGCAAACCTCCAAGACCAGTGAACCGCATCAGAGTTCGATCGCTGCCTCCTCGGCCGCTTCACCCGCCGAATCGCCCTCACCGAGTAAACGCGCTCACGCCCTTCCGGTCCCGCCGAACACCCACGATCCGATCGCGTTCGGGAAGGCAGCTGCAGCCGCGCTGTGGTCCTATGACACCCGCGCGTACTCGCAGGCCGAGCTGCTGACCGCCCTGCACCGATGGCTGACCGCCGAGATCAAGTACGCCGACCCTGCCTCGGTCGACGCGGTTGTCCCCTCGCCTGTGCTGTGGAAGGAAATGGCCGCCAACGGCCAGTTCGCCACCGCCAAGGTGACCGAGGGGCACTTCCCGGACTCGTTCACCCGGGCCCTGCAGGCGGATCCCGGAACGGTCACGCAGGCGTATGTCTACGCCGTGACGGTCTCCGGCAAGCAGTCGATCGCCTGGAAGGGCTCGCCTGCCGGCGGTGCGGAAAACCGCGTCACCACCCTCGCGGTCCAGTGCCGCCCCTCCCATCCCTGCGCCCTGGCCGGTGTCATGCCGTCCGTCGCGCCCTGACAGCCAACCCAGAAAGGAGGTATCGCCATGGGAGTCTGCGACTTTCCGCTGATGGACAAGGTGTGCGGTGCTGTTAACTTCGCCACCAACCCGGCCGGGGCCGTCACCGACGGCATCGGCGCATGGATCGCGAAGTCGGCGGGCGAACTGGCCGCCAGCGCTTCAGATCTCGCCGCGAAGGCTGTCAACAACACCACCGCCATCGATCTCAACGCAGGATGGTTCCGGGACAACTACCAACTCCTGCTACCCATCGGGCTCGCGCTGACGGTTGGCACGTTCTGCATCCAGTTGATGTTCGCTGCCTGGCGGCGGGACGAACGCGCCCTGGCTCAAGCCGCGATCGGCACCATGACCGGCGTCCTCTTCAGCTTCTGCGTCGTCGCCTTCACCACCGTCGCCATCACCCTCGTCGATGTCTTGTCCGACGGCCTTTTCCAAGCAGCCAACACCTCGGTCGACGACGCGATTCGCCGTGTGGTGAAGGTCAACGAACTGGGGGCCATGTTCGGCCTCGGCTGGGGAGTTCCAGCTCTTGTCGCCCTGGGGTGCGCGATCGGCGCGTTCATGTACTGGGGCGTGATGGTCGCCCGTAAGGTCGGTGTCCTGATCCTGGTCGCCCTCGCCGTCTTCGCCGGATCCGGCGGAGGCTGGGAGGTCGCCAAGCGATGGCGGCGCGGCTGGATCGAGGCCACTGCCACGCTGGTCGTCTCGAAACTCATGATGACCGTCGTCTTCCTCATCGGCGTCTCGGCGATGGGCAAGTCGGATGCTCACGACGGCATGTCCGCGCTGTCCGACGCGCTGGCAGGCATCGTTGTGATGGTGCTGGTCCTGCTGTGCCCGTACGCCACCTATAAGTTCGTCCACTGGGCCAGCGACGGGGGCGGCCACGACGACCTGCATCGCACCGGCGTTGCCGGCATGGCGGTCGCCGCGGGGGCCGCGAAGACCGCGGGCAGCCTGGCCATGCAGGCCAGCACCGGCACTCCTGCACCGCAGGGTCCGAGCAAGGTCCCCGGGGCAGGCAGCGACGGCGTCGCATCCGGGATCAGCCCCTCTGGTGGCAACCTGAGCAAGGAGGGCATCGATGCCGGATCGTCCAAGCCGCAGACCCGGTTCCGGTACGGCGAAGACGCGAACGCCTCCGGTGACAAGGGCCGATCCCTGATCCAGCGTCCCGGCATCGCGGCCACTCATCACGCGGCCGGGCGAGGACCAGTCGGGGGGCACCGAAGGGGCCACCCCGGGTGGTCAGTTCGTCGGTGCGTCGGCTCCAGGCGTCAGCATGACCCGCGTTGGCGCCGCGCCGCCTGCCAGCCCTGCACCTGGGCGCACGGGCAGCCCTGCCGCACCGCCACCCTCCACCGGTCCGTCGCCAACCGGTTCCCCGACGCCGACGAGCTGGGTGTTCCCCAAGCAGCCTCCGTCGGGGTCCTGACCAACCACAGCAGGGGCGGGCTGCATCCTGCAGCCCGCCCCGTCCCCCGCACCGCGGATCACAGAAACGGAGCCTTGCCATGGCCTCCAGAAGAGCGCCGCGCGCCTCGCCCTCCACCCGCTCTCACCTTCTGGAACCACCATGTCTGATAAGCCTCAGGCCGAAGCCACGGCCACCGTGAAGTTCCCACACCGCAGCAAGCGAGGCATCCTGCTCGGCCTGACCGCCCCGCAGCTGCTCGTCGTCAGTCTCACCGGCCTTCTCCTGCTCGCCGTGGTCCTCACCCGCGGCGTGGTCGGTGCGCTCGAACTCATCCCTCTCTGGGCCGTCATCGCGCTCCTCACCTTCGTCCGCCACCGAGGCCGCGCCCTGGCTGACTGGGCTCCGATCGTCGCCCGGTACGCCCTGCGCCGGATGCGGGGCCAGCTGATCTGGCTCACCCGCCCCTCCCGCCGTCCAATCCGCGAAGGTCTCCTCCACCTGCCCGGCACTGCGGCCAGCCTGCGGGTGGTCACGGCCCCCGATCGCCGATACGGCGCGGTCCACAACCCCCACACAGGCACCCTGACCGCCGTCGTCAAGGTTTCCTCCCGAGCCTACGCACTGCTCGACCCCGGCACCCAGAATGCCAACGTCAACGGCTGGGGACGCGCGCTGGCCGCGCTCGCCCGCACCGGTCAGGTCGCCCGGATCCAGGTGATCGAACGCACCGTCCCGGACTCCGGCGACGCGCTGCGCCGGTACTGGGAGGAGCACGGCCAGCCCAACGCCCCTGTCGCTGGCGCGATATACAGCGAGCTGATCCAGAGTGCGGGCCCGGCTGCGGCGCCGCATGAGGCATACGTCGCGGTGTCTCTGGATGCCAAGGCCGCGCGGCGTCTGATCAACCAGGCCGGAGGCGGCCTGACCGGGGCCTTCAGCGTCCTGGCACAGCTGATATCCACCTTCGATCAGGCCGCGCGAACCGCCGGGCTCAACCCCACCGGCTGGCTCACCGACCAGGAGATCGCTGCCGTCGTGCGAACGGCGTACGACCCCAAGGCCCTTGCAGCGCTCGACCGTTGGTCCACCGCGGGACGCCCCGCGGCCGCCCCCGGCGCTGCCGGTCCCGTCGTGGTCGTCGAGAAGTCGGACCACATCGCGACCGACTCGGCCGTCCACTCCACGTACTGGGTGGAGAACTGGCCCCGTACCGAGACCTCGGCGGGCTTTTTGCACCAGCTCCTGTTCACCGCCGGGGTGCGGCGCACGCTGTCGCTGTCGTACGAGCCGAAGGGACTGGACGCCGCCCTGCGTGATGTCCAGCGCAAGAAGGCCAGCGTGATCGCCGACGCTGCCGAGCGAGCCCGGCGCGGCCAGGTCGACTCCGAGGCGGACTCGATCGAGTACCAGGACATCAAGTCCCGTGAGCGGCAGCTCATCGCGGGCCACGCGGATGTCGCCCTGACCGGCCTTCTGACTGTCTCGGCCGACTCCGAGGAGGAGCTGCGTTCCGCCTGTGCGGTCGTGGAGACCGCGGCCGTCGGTGCCCAGATCGACCTCCGGCCGCTGACCTGGCAGCAGGCCGAGGCGTTCACCGCCGCCGCTATGCCGCTCGCCCTCGCCGCCTGACGCCGGCCTTCCTCCCCTCCGAAAGAGCACCCCCATGTCCCGCACCATAAGCCCGACCGCGCAGGACTTCGTGCCCTTCGCCACCGCCGCGCTCGACTTCCACCGCGCGCTCAACATTCCAGGCGGCCCTCTTGTCACCACCCGCGCCGAGCTGGACGCCCTGCACGCCCATCTCGTCTCGCTGCACGGGCTGCTCGATGCTCATGCCGCCCGCACCGGCCAGCTTGTCCCGACCGAGGGCGACGAGCTTCGCGCCGCCCGCACCCGAATCTGGCAGGCCGCCGATCACGTCCACACCGCGTACCACGCGGCGCCCCGGCCGGACTCCGGCGAGGTTCCCGGACGCGAGACGTGCCAGGCCGGCCTGCCCGAAGGGGCGCCAGAGCTGACCATCTGCCAGCGCCACCAGCGAACCGCGCACCTCGTGCGCCGCCGCACCACCCCGGCCGACCTGCACGCGCCGTTCACCGGCCTCATCCGCCACTGACCTGCCTTCCGTCTGGAGAAACCTTCATGCCCCGCACCCGCGCCAGCGCCTCCCACCTGTTCGTCCCCCGCAAGACCTCACGCGCCGAACAGCGAGCCGCCCGTGCCGGCTTCGCCGAGGCCCGCCGTCAAGCCCGCCTCGCCGGCGCCCCACCGAAGCACCGCGCCGAGGCGAACCTCGACCCGGAACTGCGGCCGACGTACCCGCCGTCCGGACGCCCCGGCGCCTCCTCCGCTCGGGGTGGCAAGCTCAGTCTGCCCGCCCACCGGATGACCACAGCCACCGTCAGCGGCGCCTACCCCTTCCTCGCCGAGGGCGGCCTGGGCGCCGAAGGGATCTTCATCGGAAGGGACGTGCACGCGGAGGCAGCGTTCTGCTACGACCCGTTCTCGCTGTACAGCAGCGGGCGGATCGAGGGCTTCACCAATCCCAACGCCGTCCTGGCCGGGATCATCGGCATGGGCAAGTCCGCGCTGGCCAAGAGCATTGCCACCCGGGCGATTGCCCATGGCTACCGGGTCTACGTTCCCTGCGACCCCAAGGGGGAATGGACAGCAGTAGCGCAGGCACTCGGCGGTTACAGCATCGCGCTGGGACCAGGGCTCCCGGGAAGGTTGAACCCTCTGGATGCTCCGGCTCGGCCCGCCTCGGTGAGCGAGGGCGACTGGGCGAACGAGGTCCGAAAGCGCCGCCTCCTGCTCCTGGCCGGCCTGGCTCGCACCGTACTGAAGCGCGACCTTCTGCCGATGGAGCACACAGCCCTGGACCTCGCTCTTGACCTGGTCGTCGCCGAGGCCGACGCCAGTGGCACAGTGCCGCTGCTCGGCGAGATCGCGCACGCCCTCGGCACGCCCGAGCGCCTCGACCGAGCCCTCGGCGACCAGGCCGGACACATGGGGACCGCCGCACAGGACCTCGCACACGCCCTGCGCCGTCTTGTGCACGGCGACCTGAGCGGCATGTTCGACGCTCCCTCGACGGTGGCCTTCGACCCGACCACCCCGATACTGTCCATCGACCTCTCCCGCCTCGGCGGCTCCGGCGACGACACCGCCTTGGTCCTGGCCATGACCTGCGCTTCGGCATGGATGGAGAGCGCGCTCGCCGATCCGAACGGCGGCCGACGCTGGGTGATTTACGACGAGGCGTGGCGGGTGATGCGGCACGTCGGCCTGCTCGAACGTATGCAGTCGCAGTGGAAGCTCTCTCGCGGGCTCGGCATCGCGAACCTGATGGTCATCCACCGCCTCAGCGACCTGCTCAGCGCAGGCGATGCCGGCTCGCGCGGCCGGGTGCTGGCCGAGGGCCTCCTGGCTGACTGCTCCACCCGCATCATCTACCGCCAGGAGCCCGACCAGCTCGCCGCTGCCGCATCGCTGCTCGGACTGACCGGCGTCGAGACCCAAGCGGTATCCGCCCTGACCAAGGGCCGGGGCCTGTGGAAGGTCGCAGGTCGCAGCTTCATCACACAGCACATCCTGCACCCGGCCGAACGCGAGCTGTTCGACACCGACGCCCGCATGTCGGCATAGACCAACTGGCCATATTCCACTGCGAGTTAACCAATGCCATCAACCGTATTGCGACCAGGCCACCGAGCCCATGAAGGGGCCCTTGCCCCGCCCTCAAGTCCGGGCGCCGTCGCATCGGCCGTCGACTGGAACGACCGTCTCGCCGCCGCCCGACCCGAGGAGTTCACCGAGCTGTTCCATGAGGCAGTCACGGACGACTTCGGTGCTGTGGCCCGGCTGCACCAGATGCTCGAAACCGCCTCGCAGTGGTGCCGCGCCCGCGGCGCCCGGGGCAGTACCTCCGAGCTGGACATCCTCGCCAGCCGTCTGACCGACCTCGGCGAGGAGCTGCATCTCGTGAGGGAGAGGCTGGGCCGCGAGCTTCACTCCCGCTCGCATCGCACGACAGCAGCGGCTCGCACCTCTACAGCCATGTCGGTCCGTGCGTCTTCCGGCGGCCGGCAGAACACCGCTCCTGCCTCTCCCCCACCCACCGTCGGTTCGCTGTCGCGTTCGCGGTGAGCACCAGCACATGAACGAGGACTCATCATTGCCCCCTACTCCCCCTTCTCATGAAGGCCAGCCAGCGGCACCCATAGATCAGCCGGCCTGGCAGCAGCGCGTCCCCGCGCTGGCCTCCGCCGCCGCCGGTATCAGGCAGGCGTCCGACGCCTGGGACACGCTCTCGAACTCCCTCTGCGGCCAAGACGGCTGGCCCATCGATCGGAAGGGCTATGCGGACGGCAAGGTGAAACGCAACGCCGAAGCCTGGAAACACGTCGAGGTCTTCCTCGACTACGGCCCCGAGGTGCTGACCGGTGTCCGCGCTGCCGCCACCGGCGCCGACTACGTCGAGGGACCGGTCAGCGAGGACCTTCGACGACTGCGCGGAATCGAGACCACTCTGGAACGTGCAGGCCAGATCCAGCACGAGTGGGATCAGGTCATGGCACTCATGGACGCGTCACTCCCCGGATCACGGGATCTGTACGCGAGCCGGGCGCAGGAGATCCGCAACTCCGAGGGCTGGCGCTACGCGGATGAGTTGTCGTTCCAGGGCCCGGCCCTTGCTCGGGCTGCCGACTACCTGGCCAGCCGGGCGGACCCCGATCAGGCCGGTCGGGCCGAACGTACTCAGGTGGCCCTTGCTCGGTCCACCTCCGGCAACCGCGGGGCCGCACCCGTTTCGCCTCCCGCGCCGGCAGCGTCGAATCCGCCGGCCCCGCGTCGTTCGCGCTGACACCTCTAGCACCGAGTCCCGGCCCGACCAAACCGGCCGATCGCCGGATCCTCATGGAGCCCACTACCCCCAACGCCCCACCATCCTGCGGATCGCGTCGTCGGTGCTTGGGGCACCCGGCACAGCGTATGGCCCCAGCACCACTGCCAGCGGCTTCGTCCGTACGGCCTGCGCTGCCGCCGGCCCGCCCCTCGTCCGTTCCCGGTCGCTGACCGCTTCCCGCCTCGGAGCGCTCCATGTCCTGCACCAGCAGAACCATCCCGGCCCTCGACCGCCCCTCTTCCCAAGCCTGCACCGGATGGATCTGCCATGCCCACCCACTACGACTCGCGTCCGGACGTCGCAGTCGGCCGCCACCCCGACTACGGCATCGTCGCCGCGAACCCGAAACAACTCGCCGCCAGCACATGGATGTTGAAGGGACTCGACTTTCACCCCGTCCCAGGCCAACCGACGCTGTACGCACTGGCCGACCAGCAGCGTGACGGGCAGGACCGCGCGACCCAGGCCGTCGCGATGCTGCGTAGGGCCGGCTACCAGGTCGACGTGGACTCCGCGTTCGACCCCTCGCTTGCCTCGGATGCGGCTCCCGCCCGGAACCGGCTCCCGCGCGTAGATCCCGACGTCGCGTTCGCCGAGCATCCGCAGCTCGGAATCGTCGCAGCCACCGATGACCGTTCCTCCGCACTCGGCGGCCGGCTCATCCTGGAAGAACACGGCTGGCGGCACAACCCGAACCTGGACATCTACACGCTGCCCATCACCACCGACCGCAGCGAGGCCATGGAGAAGGTCGCCAGCGCCACGGTGTCGATGCACCGATCCGACCTCCAGGTCGCGGTGCAGCCCCGCCTCGCCCACGACATAGCAGCTCGTCGCCCTCCTGCAGCCACAACAGCCGTGCGCCACCAGCGCAGTCAGGGCTTCACCGCCCATAAGTCCCCCATCAGCGCCGCCGCGCTCGCCGCTAGCTCAGCCCGCACCCGCATTCCGGGCAAGGCGCCGGTGCCCGCCCCCGCCTCCTCCGTTCCGACCACCCGGCCGGTCGACCCTCGCATCGCGTTTTCTCGCAATCGCTAACCCAACTCCCTTAAGGAGCAGTTCCCATGGCTGTGAAGACCATCTGGCAGATCACCCACTCCTGCGGCCACCGGGCCGAGCGTGACCTGTCCAACCGGACGGCCGATCGTCGCGCCGGCTTCGCCGAATGGCTCGCCCGGAAGGAGTGCACCGACTGCTGGCGGGCAGCCAAGGAGGGCGACGAGCAGGACAAGGCCGCCTGGCTGGAGGCCAAGCAAGCCGAAGAACAGGCCGAATCCGAAGCCTCGTCAGAGCAGTACCGGATGCCTCCTCTGGAGGGCACCGAGCGAGCCGTCGCCTGGGGTGTGCGCTGTCGCCATCAGGTTCTGGCCGCTGCCTACACCGCCCTGGTCCTCGAAGGCGAAACCAGCGAGACGCAGTGGGAGGAGATCGAGGAGGCCGCTCGCACCATCACACGCGCCGGCTGGTGGCTCGACCAGCGCTCCTCCGAGCCTGAAGACCTCACCGAACTGCTCCGAGCCGCTACCGAGGCCGACCGGCCCACCGAAAACCCCCACTTCTGACTGCTCGGTGCCGCCCTGCGCAACCAGCCCCGACAGTCCACGTCGTGGCGACCCTCGTTCGTGAGGACGGCAGCCTCCACAACGCCTACCGCGACGCCTTCCGCCTCCAAACCGAGCGCCGTCGCCTCGCCGCCGAACTGGTCCACCTGCCCACCGCTCCACACCCGATGCCCCGCGACCAGGAGACCCAAGTGCCTGCCCCTGCGATCACCATCACCTCAGAGCTCAGCGGCAGCGTCGTGGCACAAGGTGCCAACGACGATCTTTCCGCCTTGATCCTCAAGCACGCTGGCTTCCAGCAGATTGAGGACTGGTACGGCCGACGCCATCGTCTTCCCACCACCACCCCGATCACCGACAAGGTCGCCATCGCCACCCACGCCGCCGAGATGCTCCGCACCGCCCACTACCGTGTCGAACTCGCGCCTTCCCTGGACACAGCCAGGATGAGCGCCCCGGCACACCTCGTCGGGCCTTACCCCGCCGGGGCGGAACTCCTCCAACTCACCGACCGGATCAGGTCTGCCGAGAACGGTGAGGACCTTCGACGGGCGGTCGACCACCTCCTTCATCCAGAACACGGCGCACTGGAGCGTGTCCGGGAAGCACTGGAGGCAGCAGGCGAACAGATCACCGACCTCGACGACGAGGCGTACCAACTCGCCGACCAGTTCGGCTTCGCTGCGGACTTCGTCAGCTCGGCGCAGTCGGAACTCGTGGACTCAGAAGCCAAGTTGCGCCGCGTCGGCCGCTCGCAGCAGCCCGCGGCCATGACACGAACGCACCGGCCAAGGCTCCCCGACTCCCGAAGCGCCGCTCTCACCACCTCGCCTGCAGCGGCAAAGGCCAAGGTCTCCTCGGCCTCCGCCGGGGCGACGGAGGCCACCGTGGCCGTACGTCCGCCGCAGGCCCCCGGTCCTCGGACGCGGTGACTCAGATGACCTCTTCGCGCGCTCTCACCTCCAGTCTGCCGCGTCCCCCTAGCTGGAAATCCACCACAACGACCGAGGAGCCACCGTGCCCGAGTGCTGCCCGAGTAACGGCGATGCCGTCGGCGCCGCGATGCAGCACAACAACCGGCTCGCCCATGGAAGCGAGGCGCCCCGCTCCGAGAAGCCGTTGCAGGTCCGCTACCTGTCCCACCCTCCTTCCGACCCGCACTCCGTTGCCGGGATGATCGCCCGGCTCACCGAGATCGCGACGCCCGACGAAGTGGCCGGCATCACCGAGGAGGTCAAAGGTGCACTTGTTGGGGCTCTGCCGCAGCTGACCGAACTCGTCGCCGCTGCCGCCGGCTGGACCCGCGCCCGTCTGGGCGTTCGATGACCCGAACCACAACCCCGCCTTCGAGACCTGGACGCGGCTGGCTGCCGCCCACGGCATGCTCCGCGACGTCCAGGAACAGTTGGAGATCGCCGAGGACGGGATCGCCGCGTGCCCTGCCGAACTCCCCGATCCCAGGAACCACGAGCCGGTCAACGTCCTGCGGACCAGGGAGCTGCTCAGCGACGTCCTCGGGGCCGACCCGGTCGCCCCAGCCCGGACAGCCTCCAATGGCAATCCTGAATCGAACCGCCAGCGCGCTGCCCGTACCTCTTCGCCGCATGCCGCCGCCCGGCGCACGACGCCCCGGACCAGTCCCGCAGAGACGTCGCCGCGCACTCCGCCGCACCGGGCCCCCCGCTCCCGATAACCCTGCCAACCCCTCTCCCGAACAGGAGCTGCCCCGATGACCAGCAGAAGAGCGCCACACGCCCCGCCCTCATCACTTGCCTGCACTCGCTTCCAGGACCCACCATGCCCGCACCGCGTACCAGCGCGCCCTCGACCACCACCGGGTCGGACGTGCTCCTCTACCTCCTCTTCGGCATACTCGGCATCGCGCTCGCCTTCGGTTCGCTGGCCTGGCTGAGCGGCAATCTCATCAACTCCTTCTTCGGCAGCGGGCCTTGGACTTCGTTCCGGACCGTCGACGCGCTGCTTCACCCCGATATGCTGTGGCCGCACCTGAGCCCCATCGCGCTGCTGGTCGGTGCGCGAATCATCCCCGGTCTGCTGTCGGTTTGCCTCGCCGTCCTCGGCCTGGTGCTGTGGATGCGGCTGCGTGGCGGCCCGCAGAACGGCCTCGCCCGGAAGGCCGACCTCGCACCGCTGCTGGACAAGGAGATCACCACCAAGGCCAGGAGCCTGCGGCCGTCCTTGAGCGGCCGGGAGTGTAAAAGAGGTCGCCCCTGCCGACCGCGGCATCCTGCTCGGTGCCCTCTCCCCGGGGCGGGCCAACGTCCGTGCGTCCTGGGAGCACGTGATCGTCGCGATCATGGCTCCGCGAAGCGGCAAGACCTCCGGACTCGCGATCCCCGCGATTCTCGCGGCGCCCGGCCCCGTCCTGCTCACCAGCAACAAGGCCGCGAACGATGCCTTCACCGCGACGGTGGACGCACGCTCGGAGGTCGGCACGATCTGGACTCTCGACCCCCAGCAGATCGCCCACCACCCGCGCGAGATGTGGTGGGACATCCTGGCCGATGCCCGCGACCTGGCCGGGGCGAAACGTTTGGCCGGACACTTCGTCGCCGCGAGCGTGGACGACTCGAACGGGTCCGACTTCTGGTCCACCGCGGCAAGTAACACGCTCGGGGCTCTGTTCCTAGCTGCCGCCAGTCACCGACGTCCGATCACCGATGTCCTTGCCTGGCTCGCCTCCCCCGCCGACCGGACCCCGGTCGACCTGCTCACCGATGTCGGCCACCACGCGGTCGCCGCCCAGCTCCAGGGCACCGTCTCCGGCGCGACCGAGACCCGCGACGGCATTTTCGAAACGGCAAGGCAGTACGCGAGCTGCCTGCTCGACCCCGACGTCGCGGCCTGGGTCACGCCCAGCAAGGACCTGTGCGAGTTCAAGCCCTTCGCCTTCGCCACGTCCCACGACACCTTGTACCTCCTCAGCAAGGACGGCGGAGGCAGCGCGAGCGCGGTCATCGCCGCGGCTGCCGACGCCGTGATGCGGGCGGCCGTGGTCGTCGCCGAGCGCTCCGGCGGACGACTCGACCCGCCCGCCCTGTGCGTCCTCGACGAGGCCGCGAATGTGTGCAAGATCAGCGATCTCCCGGACCTGTACAGCCACTTGGGCAGCCGCGGCGTCATCCCGATGACGATCCTGCAGTCCTACCGGCAGGGCCAGCGGTGCTGGGGCGATGCGGGAATGGATGCCCTCTGGTCCGCCGCCACCGTCAAGATCGTCGGTAGTGGCATCGACGACTCCGACTTCGCCGACCGCCTCAGCAGGCAGATCGGTGACCACGACGTCCAGACCACCTCGGTGTCGACCAACGACGACGGTAAGTCCACCTCGGTGAGCATGCGCACCGAGCGGATCCTGCCGCCCGACGCGATCCGTGCCCTGCCCAAGGGCAAGGCACTGCTCCTGGCCACCGGCATCCGGGTTGCCATGCTCGACCTCCGGCCCTGGTACAAGGGGCCCTCCGCCAAGGTGCTCGGACCGGCTTCCGCCCGTGCGACGAAGGCCATCACCGAACGGGCCAATGCGAAGGCCCACGGCCGCGACGACTTCGGGCTGTCGGCATGAGCGCGGCCACGCCGCGTCCCGGTCGGCTCGGACACTCGCCGGTCGTTCTGCACGACGGTCAGTGGCGGTTGGTCAGTGGGCCCGGCTCGATAGTCGTCACGGACCCCACGTTCACCAGCCTGCTGGGCGAATTCGCCCAGGCGATGGCCGCTGCCGACGAGACGGTCGCCGACCTCCGTGACCGCCGCAGCGAACCACCCGCTTCCAAGGCAGGGGGTCAGCGATGAACCCGCTGCTGGGCGCTGAGCAGGCGGTACTCGGCTCCGTACTGCTCGACCCGGGCCAGCTCTCGCATCTTGACTGGCTCACGCCGGATCACTTCTACCGGCCGGTCCACCAGGCGATGTTCGCCGCGCTGCGCAAGCTCCGAGACGACGGCCACCCGGCGTCGGCAGCCGAGAAGTCCGTGCCATTGTCATGGGTGACCGACGCGGTCGCTGAAGCCAGCCTCCACGTACGGGGACTGACCACGACGTACGCCCACACTCTGGTCTCTGTCTGCCCGCGTCCCGCGCACGCGCCCGTGTACGGCCGCATGGTGCTGGAGGGCGCGATCCATCGCAGCATTACGGAACACGCGATCCGCCTTCATCAAGCGGCTCGCGCCGACGCACTGCAGGGCGGAGTCGAGGGAGCCCTGCACCACGCGGACGTACTGACCGGAGTGCTCAGCGACCTCGCACAGCGGTGGGGAACCGAACCGCGCCCGATCGAGCCTGCTGCTTCGCCGGCCACCGCCCCGGTCACGCCGCCGCCGGTTCGGGCCGATCGGGTCGCCGAGGACGAGCGGTTCCTTCTCTCCGTCCTCGTTGAGCAGCCGAAGGCCATGGGCGAGGTAGTCGGCTGGCTGCGGCCGGGCGACTTCGCCGACCCAGCCCACGGACAGCTCTACCGCTGCCTCGGCGCGCTGCACCACCGGGGCGAGCCCATTGATCGCATCACCCTGCTCTGGGAGGCCCAGCGCCGTGGTCTGCTGGCCGACGACACACTGTCCGGCGACCAGCTCGCCGCCATCTGCGACGGCGTGGGTCCAGGCAGCGCCGAATGGCTCGGCGAGTCGGTGATGCGCTCCTCGGTCACCCGCACCGCGGCAACCTCTGCGCGCACCATCCGGGCCTTGGCGGAGGACGAAGCCCTGGCACCCGGGCGGCTCATCAATCACGCCCTGCACGCGCTCGGTCCACTCGACGAAGTGCGTACCCGCTGGCAGACCGCGAACGGCCATCCCGCTCCGCCGCCGAAGGCCCGGGTTCCTTCGCCGAACGGGCCTCCCCCTGCGCAGGTGCAAGCCGCCCTCACCCGCAGCAGGCCGCGCCCACTCTCGCCGCCCTCGGTTCGGCCCGGCTCTGTGCCCAGCCCGGGCGCCGTTCGACCGCCCTCACGCAGCCACGGCTGACCCCTCTGCTGCCACCGTCGCGCAGGCTCTCCAAATTCCGCAACAGGTCCTCCAGGCAGAGGAGTTATGGCGGGCCCTTGTCGCGTCGCCTTGCTGCATGGCGGCGCAGCGCCTCGCTACCGGATTTTTCCGGCCGGGCCAAATCGCAGTTTCTCCGGATCCTCTTCCCCATGTCGCCGTCCCACAGATGGAGCACGCCCCCATGTCCGACACCAGCAAGACCGCCCCCGTCCCTGAACCGTTCCGCGTCCCCGACGAGGACCTCGACGACCTCGCCAGCACCCTCGCCAAGACGATGGCCGAGGTCAGGCAGCACGGCGTCATCCTCGACCGTCTGCGATCCGAGCCCGCCGCACCCCAGACGACCGGCAACGTCCCAACCACGGAGGCGGCCGACTCCGCACAGGAAGACGGCCCCACCTCGGCGTTCATCCTCGCCTTGGGCGGTGAGGCGCACGCCGTCGAACTGGCCGCGCTCAGCGACTGGGTGAACTACCTCTTCCTCCCGGTGTATGGCCGAGAGATCAGTACAACTCGCCCGTGGTGCGCGCAGTGGCGCGAACACCCTGAGGCTGTCGCCCGGCTGCATGCTCTCTGGCTCGCGTGGCAGCAACTCACCGATGCCGAGGCTGGTTTGTCTGGTCCTTCGACGTGGCATCGCGATCACCTGGACCAGGCACTAGTTCATCTCCGTGCTCCCGACGGCCCCTTCGCCGCGTGCACGACGAGCCCGACCCGACCCAATCACCGCGTGCTGACCACCCCCGCGCCCGAGCAGTTGGCACTGGCAGCATGAGCAACGAACTCGACTTCTGTCTGGATGACTTCGAGCCCGCTGATGCGGCCTCCGAGTATGCGGAGCAGCGGTTCTGGGGCGATGACCTCACCGTTCTAGCCGAGCACCACACCGCTCCCAACGGCTCTCACAGCTTCGTCCTCGCCCACCACCGCTCGGTCACCTGGGGCCCTCCCGGCGAACCCCAGATCCGCGCGATCAAGGTCGCTCGGAATCTCAGCCAGAACACTTTCACGTTCGAGTCGGCCTATCACCCGACCGTGTCCTTGGCTCAGAACTGGCTGATCGAGCGTGGTTGTCCGCCCGAGCGGATCTCCCAGATCGACGACGGCTTCATGAAGCCTGCCGACGATCTCACCGCGCGGATCGAGCAGCGGCTCCGCACGTCGGGCAACCGGTACGCGGTTCTCGACAGCTATACCTCGGACTTCGACCCGTGCGAGACGTGGACGTTGACCCGCGACTCCATCGCCGCTCAGGCGCCGATTCGCGTCTTCCTCGAAGAGGGGGACTTCGACTCCCACACGTACACGATGCGCGAGGGCGCCTTCGCCGACGAGGCCACCGCCAGGCACTGGCTGGACAACCGCAGCAGCCCGCTGCCGCGGCCACCGGCCCACCTCGGCGACGCCGCCGCCATCCGGGCCCGAACCGCCCTCACCCGGTCGGCCGGCGCCTCCGGGATACGGAAGACCAGCCTCGGTGACCACAGCGCGCCGTCGACGGGAATGCCCCAGCGGTCGAGCCTTGGGAGGTCGGTGTGAGCCGCGCCCGCTTCGCCTTCGCCGCACACCCCGACGCCATCGCGGATCTGCGAGAGCTTCCGCATGAAATACGCGACTTGGCGCTTCTGGAGCTGCAGAACCTGGTCCATGGCAGCGACGACTGTCTGCCGCTGAAGGGCCGCCTCGCGGGCTTCCACAAGGTCTACGTCGACCCGTCCGTCGCCTACCGGATGGTCATCCAGTTCCGCCCGGCCCCGGCCGCCTCGCACCACAAGCGCGAGATCTACCTCGTCGCCGCCGGTAGCCGTCAGGACTACGCGGTCTACCGCACGGCACACCTCCGCACCGGCCCCCGCCAGGACGCCGAGACGGCCCCTGCCGCCGAAGCGCGCGTGCAGGCCGCTCGATCCCGCTCTCCCCATGCGGTCGACCAGCCGACAACCGCCCCAGCAGCTCCTCCAGCAACAGTACAGCCCACTACCGCCACTCCCCGAAAGGCTCCCCAGCGATGACCACCAACCGCACCCCTCTGGCCCGTACCCAACTGGCGGCCCTCCTCACCGATGCCGCGCAGAGCGTCTCCGGGATTCCTCACAGCCGAGTACCTGACGGCCGCCAGCCGCTCCTACCTGCGCCCCGCGCTTGGAGCACTCTCAGCCGGACCCCGAGTGGTCTGCGAACTGAACCGCAGCCTCGAAGACTTCGTGGCCAACGAGCCGCTCCCCGCGACGCCGGCAGGGCTGTTCACCCTGGCCTCCTACGCCTCCGCGCTGGGATGGCTCACCGCGTCCGTCGCCGAACTGACCACCTCGGTCGATCAGATCTGCACGCGTGTGGGCATCCCCACGGAAGCGCCGGACCCGACCTTCGCCGCGCCGGCAAGCGTGAAGCAGGGCACCGAGTTTGACTTTGCCTTCAGCGCCTTGGAGTTGGCGGCGATCCGTACTGCGGCCGAGGCCGCCGGTCTCGCACCGGGCGACTATGTCGAGGTGCTCTCCGAGTCCCTGCTCGCAGCCTCCCAGATCACCGATGCCTGCATGGAGATTTCCAACGGTCTCCTCGAAGACGCCGCGTACGTCCGCGGCAAGGCGACCGATCGTGTCTGGACCGGCAACGGTCCAGACAGCCTGCCCACTCTGGTCCGTTCGCTGCTCGCTCGGATGGAGGCGACCGAATGAATCCCCACGACCCGGCCAAGCGACCCGGCGCACACCTCATCGCCGAGGAGTTCGGTGTTGCGGACCCCTGGGAACTGAGCGGCAACCGCCCGCTGCGCGAACCCCTCGGCCTGGTCGGCACGATGGTCGCCGAGGCCGCCCGTGATGTCGACGAACTCCACGGCGAACTGGCCCGCTCCGCCCAGTCCGCCATCAACCTGCTTGTGCCCGTTGCCCAGGGCGATCCCGCGGGCATGCACGGTCGGTACGGCGTCCTGCGTACCACCGGGCCGCAGATCGAGCTGCTAGTCGCCCGCCGGGGTGCGGCCTATGAGCAGCTCACTCGGTCCATTTCCGCCTTCCGTCGTCTCCTGCCCGAACAGGAAGTCGGGGCCCCCTCGAAGGCGGCAGTGCATGACCTGGGTAAGGAGCAGGAACAGGGTCCTGGCCGGGACGATGACTGGGCCATCTCGGATGATCGCCCGCTCAGGGCCCTTGAAGCCGTCGAGGCCGGCGGACTGCGATTCCACCAGAGCGGGGTCTACGGCTTCATCTACCTCTCCGACGGGCGAGGCCAACGCCCCAGCCCGGAGATCTGGCCCGAAACCGTCCAGCGGCTGGTCGCCGACGGGCTTTTGGACCAGGACACCAGCGAGGGACTGTACCGACCGGGGCAGCTCCTCTCGCTTACGCCTCAGGGCGAGACGGTCCTTCGTGCCGCTCGTACGGCCACGCCGCGCGTATCCGCCGCCCTCAGCCGCAGCAACTCTGCGGTGATTTCAGGCGACACCGCCGTTCCATCTGCCGCACCCGTAACAAGTGTGGCCACCCAGCCTTCCCGTTCCCGCTGATTTCCGCAGAAAGGACCTCCCTCATGTCCACCGCGATCTACACCCGCCGCCTTGTCGAGCACCGTTACGGCCGCCCCTTGGAGGAACTACGGCGGGGTAACGCCTCCGATCGCTCCGACGACCCTGTCCTGCCGATCCTGCTGCGACGGCTCGGCGGCCTCTCCCAGACCGGCGCCAACGCCCGATCTGCCCGCCGCAACCTCGTTGCGGCCTGGCAGCAGTGCCGATCCGGCGAGCACACCCTCAACGACCTCGTGATGCCGTACGCAACCGAAGTCGGCGACCTCGAACGCCAGGAGCAGACCGAGGCGGAAGCGGTCTGGGACCTGCTGGATGTCCGCCTCCTGCTGGACAGCCCTTCTCCTCAGCGGCCCTCAGCCCATGGAGCGATTTGCGCTCCTGACAATCAGGGTCTGTTGGCCATCGCCCGCGAGGTCGCCGCCGGCCTACAGCGCCTCAACCGCGAGGCGCTACGCCGGGGCCTGCGCGACCGCGGCATCCGCGCCAGCAACCGCCGCCTCGGCGCAGTGCTCCAAAGCCTCCGAGCCGAGAGTTCCTCCCGCTGACCACTCGACCTCACCACATACCCGCACCCCCTTGTCTCCACCGGAGTTCGCACCATGCCCACCACCGCGCAGCCCTCCGTCGCCTCCATCGGCTCGGTCGATGCCCAACGCGTCGAGCACGCGCTTTCCCTGATAGCACCGAAATGGACCACCTGGTCGGCGCAGACCCTGGCGCAGCAGGGGCGCCCCATGCGTGTGCATGAGGTTTCCGCCCAACTCCCCTTTGTCAGTGCGCAGTTGATTGGGAAGCGGCTGGTCCAGATGCACTCTGATGGGCTGGTCACCCGCGCCGACGATCGCCACGGGGCTCCGTACCAGCTCAGCGCGTTCGGCGAATCGCTGTCTCGGGTGCACCGTGCCCTTTCGGTCTGGCCCCAGACCACCCTGTCGCCCGGCGAGGTAGCCGGTGCCGAACGCGTCGAGGACGCTGTGCGCCGTCTGCACCTGCGGCATTCGACCGCCGTGATCCAGGTTCTCGACGCGGGCGGCCCCATGCGGTTCGTCCGCATCACCGAGGAGGTCGGCCTGGACAACAGCGTCGCCCAGCGACGGCTCAACCGGCTTCAGGCCGATGGCCTGGTCGCCCGTACCGGGCCGCGCCACGGCGACCCCTATGTCCTGACCGACGCCGGGCGGGCACTGGGCCCGGTCTACGCAACCGTCGAGCGCTGGAGTAATCCTGTCGCCAAGCGGGAGCACTCGGCGCCCCCGGTCCCCGTCGCCTCGGCACCCCGTACTCACACCGGCACCTCGCTGGCCTCGGACAGCATCCGCACCACAGTGGCCCTGCGCCGGAGCACCGCCACGCCGAGCGCCCTGTTCAGCCACGCACCCCAGCCACAACCACGGGTGCAAGGAGCCGTCACCGCCCAGTCGGCCCCCTCTCGGGGCCGGTGATCGGGGTGGCACTGAGAGCCCGCCGCGTCTCCCCATCGCCATGGCGCCCGCGTGCCGCCGAGCAGCCTGTTGCGCTGCGCACGCGGGCGCGTTCCCCTCCTACGCGCTCGGAGCCTTGACTATGACCACCCAGCAGTACCAAGAGGTACTGGTCAGCCCCAGGTACCTGGCCGGCTCCAACGGGACCGGCGACGCCGGCTTCGCCCCCGTCGCTCACTGGCCGCACCACTACCTCGACGAGGGCCCCTGCCAGCTCCTCGTCACCTCGCCCGACCAGAGGATTCGCATCGGCTGGTTCGGCGACGACTTCGAGCTGTGGAAGAACACCGCAGCCGAGGACGCCGTCTCCGCACCCCGCTGGACGGCAACCTTCAACCATGTCATCCCGGCCGAGCTCGTCGCTGGTCTCACCACCGCTCTGGCCCACGACTACGCCGAAGCCGACGCCTACGACGACAACGCGCGCTTTCTGGCGAACCCGTCGTTGCACTGGGCCGACACCGTCCGACCACTGACCGATGCCGGCTGGACCCGCGACGGCGGGGCCGAGCGCGGCACCGTCGAGATCATCGCCCCTGACGGACAAGCAGGCATCCTGATCGACAACCGCCTGTCCGGCTGGGACGACGAAACCGTCACGCTGTGGGCCGGTCCACCGGGCTGGGGCACCCGCGCGGAGGCGGTCTTCACAGCCCGCACCCCGTCCCACTTGATCGCCTCGACGGCGGCCGCCATGGTCGATCCAGCCCCGGTGATGCGGGAGCGGCACCAGCTCGATCGCAAGGTGGAGAAACTGGTCACGCTCACTCCTGTCGGCCCGACCGTCCCCCAGGTTCCTCGGGCTCCGTCCCCACTCGACGTGCGCCGCACTGCCGTCACCCAGGCCGTCCAACGGGCCACACGTTTCCCGCAGACAGCCGCCGACCTCCGGGTCATGGCCGCCCGCAGCCGCGCAGCGCCTTCGGCACAGAGGCGGTCGAGCAATCCCGCACCCGCTCTCGGGGCCCGGCCGCTGGCCAGCCCGTCGACCCCACGCCGTAGCCGCTGACCTCGGCTCCGAGCCTTCCGGGGCATCCCCTCTGACCGAAGCACCATCTCCGAGTGCCAGGAGTTCCGCCATGCCCGACGCCACCGCGCTCGACCAGGCCACAGCCCTGATCGAGAACGCCTGGGGCCGCCCTATCGAGGCTCTGGAATCCCTCGCGGCCCGCCGCCCCAGCGACGACCCGCTCCTGCGCTCAGCCATGCTCATCCGCTCGGCTCTGGTCGTCACCGACAACGCCGTAGCCGTGCACCGGGACCGTCTGCACGCTCTTACCCGGCCCGGCCACGTGCCGGCCCTCTACGACCTGGAACGGATCACCAGCTCAGCGGCGGACCTTCGCGTCGCCCAAGCGGAGACGCGCACTTCCTTGCAGGCCATCAGCCACGTGATCGAAGCGCGTAAAGCCGCCGGGATCGCGGACCGGGTCCCAGCAGTCCGGCTGGCGCAGGCCGCTGTCGCCCGCTCCGGGCGCGCGCCACGCACCTTGGGTCAGGCGCCCGATCAGCCTGCTCCTTCGGCCGCTGTCGGCCCGCAGGTGGCGGGTCTGGGGCCGCACCGCTGATCGGTCAGGTGGGGTCGTCGTCGCAGTGGGCATCCTCGGCATGGGAGCCCACTGCGCGGGCCAGCTCCTCCAACGTCAACTCGACGCGACGCCCATCCGCGATCCGATCCGCTACCATCGCGCCCTCATCCTGCCGTCCGTCGGACTGCGCTCCGACAGCCCACTGGCCGTCGGCGACCATCGTGATGTCGCCCACCGTCCACGGCCGCCCGGCGGCGCGGATCTTGCACTCCAGCCCGGCTCCGTCCCAGTGTCTGTTCGGCTCCGCCATCCCTGCTCCCCCTTCGGTCCCCTGCGGCCCGTTGCCGCAACTCAGTTAGGACAACCGCGCCCGCCAAGCCATTCCCGGGCTGCGGATTCTCTGTTGTCGCCTGCCAGTTCGCCCACGGCAGACGCCGCCGGGAAAGGACTACGTACTTCGGCACACCTCATGCCAACGTACGGGGGTTGGGAAAACTGCAGGTCAACGAAGGGTTCGTCCAACCGTGAACGCCGCTGCCGCTCTCCTGCCCGCCGTCGTCCGCCCAGCCGTGGAAGACCGTCGCTGGCTCTCCTCCGACCACTGCGCAGACCCAGTGCTCGACCTCCTCAACGCCCTCGGCTGGGCAATCGTCGACACCCCAGAAGCCAACGTCCACGCTACGAGCCCGGACGGTCACGTCTACGTCGGCTGGCTCCCCGAGGACACCGCCGCCTGGAAGCGCGGCATCGTCTGGCGAGTCCGGGTACAGCCCGCCGGAGACGCCCCGTGGGTCCAGGAGTTCGGCCTCCACACTCCCGCCGAGGCCGTTGCCGGATCCATCGTCGCCCTCGTCACCCACTGCTAACCGCACCTCCACACCGCCTGTTCCGAACAGCACCAAACGCCTTGCCACCCCATACCGCTCTCGGAGGTTTCCGTGCCCCACTACCTGACCGTCGGCCACCTGCTCAGCCAACTCCAGGACCTTGACCCCAACCTGCCGATCCGCCTCGCCATCAACCCTGACTTCCCCTTCACCCACTACTTGGGAGCGGAGGTCGTCGTCCGGAACGGCAGTGCATTCATCGCCGACGACGGCCAGGAGGGCTACCTCCCGGCAGCGGTCAGCGACGCCCTCGCCTGGGCCTGACCTAGTTCCGCAACACACCCCGGAGGCTGCTATCTCGTCGCGATCCCACCCTTCGCACGTCCTTCCTCTACACGGCCTCGCCATACGGCCCATGCCGAGCGGTGTGCGCGGCGCGCTCGTGCAGCGCGTCTCCGCCCTGCCCGACGGCCCATTCGGCGTCACCTGGCTCAACGCCGGAACTCCGAGACTCCCCCTTGGCCGCATTCAGCTTCGCTGGGAGCCAGCGTCCCCCGCCGGCTGGGACGTCACCGCTCACCTGAGCCTGGCCACCACCGAGGTGCATCTCGCCTCGTGGCCTGCCGCCCCGGACGACTGGCCGCGCCTGGTCCGCCCGACCGTCCACGAGGTGCTCGGCCTGTCCACCGCCCTCGCGGTAGCGACCGCCGCCCTCGACCTCTCGAATCGCCTCGCCCAGATCTGACAGAACCGCAGAAGGCCGCCCCGCGCCGGACAGGTGAGGGCGGCCTTGCCATACGCCCCGGCCCGGCCGCGCGTTGCGTACGCTCATCACCGGCGATCGAGGAGGACTCGATGGTCGACGACCAGCAGTTCTGGGGGTATCCGGAGGTCGCCGCCCACCAGGGCATCAGCGTCCCCGCTGCCCGCAGCCGAAAGAGCAGGGGGCCTGCGCCTGACGACACCACCGTGCCGGACCGACGCCGTTGGAGGCCGGCCACGTTCCAGGGCTGGAAGCCGGTCGGCCGAGGATTCCGGAGCGACCTGCGCGGCTCCTCCTCGCCCGGGATCTCTCCGTCTGGCTGACTGGGGCTCGTGCCCGCCCGGAGGCTGCGGCCATGACGTTCGATTCGCCGATGCCGTCCACGCCGTTCCCCTCACCCGACAACGCTGCGCTCGGGGTGGTTGTCGGCAACGCCATCGCATCGGTCCGCAACGGCGAAGCCACGGTGGAGGAGGCGATCCTGCACGCGGCCGTCCACGGCTGGTACGAGGGTCATATCCAAGGCGAGGACGCGTGCCCCGGCTGCGACTTCCGGGGTGGGCTGCCGAAGAACAGCAACCGCGGCTGCCCCCTTCCACGACCGAGGAGCGCCACCGACATGTCGGTGGCGCTCCTCGGCATTTGGTACCTCGCTCGCCGGACGTGTCAGTGACTTTGTGTAAGTCGTTGGAATTTACCTGGCGTTGAGTCGATCCTCGAAGTAGTAGCGCAGCAGGCGCCGGGGCGTGTCGGTTCGGTGTGCCAGCTCTCCGATGCGCATGTGAGCGAACCTACTGCGTCAGCGTTTGACCTTCACATTGATGTGAGCGTTCGAGACTCGCGGTGTTCGTCGGCAGTCGGCACGAAGCCGCTGTTCGCCTGTGCGCGAGGAGGACCGTTGTGGTCTCGATACATGTTTCCGATTTCTACAAGGAGTGGGCGACCCGCAGTGGTGATGTCATCGACGCGGCTGCAGGGGAGGGGCCCGACTCCCTTGAGGACGCACGGCTCGCTTACCGGAAGTTCTTCCAGGACAGCTTTCCCGCGCCGGACGGGGTGGCGTTCCACGCGGTGGACGCCGACGGCGTCGCCGCCGAGCGCGTGATCACGACAGGTGCGGTCGACGGCCGCTACATGGTCTACCTCCACGGTGGCGCGTACCTCGCGGGCGACCCGCAGGGATACCGCGGGCTGGTCGGCCACCTCGCCCGGCGCCTGCGCGCGCATGCACTCGTGCCGGACTACCGGCTGGCGCCCGAGGCGCCCTTTCCGGCCGCGGTCGAGGACGCGGTGACGGCCTACCGCTGGTTGCTGGAGCAGGGCGTGGAGCCGGAGAACGTGGTGTTCGCCGGTGACTCGGCCGGTGGCGCGCTGGCGGTCAGCGCCCTGGTCGCGGCCCGCGACCAGGGTCTTCCGATGCCGGCAGCCTCGATCGCCCTCTCGCCCTGGGCCAACCTGGAACACACCGGAGCCACGATGTTCTCCCTGGACGGCGTCGACCCGTCCGTCGGCCGGGAGGGGCTGCGCCGCGCCGCGGGAATCGCCCTGGGGCAGGCTGCGGCGAACAGTCCGTTGGCCTCGCCGGTTTTCGCCGACACCCGCGGTCTGCCTCCGGTACTGATCCAGATCGGGGGGCACGAGGTGATGCTCAGCGACGCCCTCCGGCTCGCCGCCAAGCTGGCGGAGGACTCCGTGCCCACGCGCCTGGACGTCGCCCCGGAGGCGGGGCATGTGTGGCATCTCCTCGTCGGGCATCTCCCCGCCGCGGACAAGGCCGTCTCCGACGCCGTCGCCTTCGCGCTGGAGCATCTGACAGCGGGGTGAGACGCCGAGGGTCGGCCCAGGCCCACCGCTACGAGACCGGTGCGCCGGAGCCTCGACCGTGCCTTGACTACCAACGTGGTCGGCCACCTGGTGCCGACCGGCCGCCTCAAGACCGGGCCCGCCCTGGTGATCCTGCTGTCAGCTGTGCTGCCGCTCGCTGCCGCCCTTGCCGTCCATCTTGGCGCCACCACCAACGCGTACCGGGCCGAGGCCGCAGATGACAGCGGGGAACGGCGGGTCGGCGCCACCGTGTTTCCCACCTCCGCCACCTCACTCACCTCCTGCGATCACGGACCCCTTGGAACAGATCATCTAGTCCAGGTAGGTGCCGGCGAAGGCGCCGTCGAAACCGAGCGCGGCGAGTCCCTGCTCGACGCTGGGGTACGTCGTCCCGTCCGGGGTGGCAATCAGGGCGTCGAAGTCGGCCCGGCTGATTTCGGGTTCGGGCCACTGGTTGCTGCATCGGCAGACGATCCAGACGTTGCGGCCGTGGTTGATGAGCAGCCAGTCGCGCCGTGCACGGCAGGCCGTGCACATCACCGGGATCCCACGGAGGGCCAGCTCGCGCGGGTGACTGAGACAGCGCGTCACGCCGGGGCCGCTGGGCGGCTGCGTCTCGTATTGGAGTTGCTGTAGAGGATCGGTGCCGACGGGGAGGGCAGGCAGCACGGGTGTCGGCTCTGCGGGGCGGTCGGTGGTTCTGAGCACGAGCGTCATCTCCCGGTCGAGGTCCTTCTGTTTCCATCCGTAACAGCCGGTGGAACCGGTTGTCCACGGGTTTCGCGGAGTCGGGCGGGCCGTTGACTGACCCGCCCGACTCCGGTCAGCGGCGGGGTGGGCGGTTACGCGAGGTGGAGGCGGCGGGGCGATCTGCGGCCGTGGGCGCCGTCCGGTTGTTGGTGCGGTTGGCCGGGGGCTTGGGCTGGTTGGTGCCGGCCTGCCGGCGGCGGGTCGCTTCGCCTGGGTGGGCAGGGAGATGGGCGAGACGGCGCAGTCGCCAGACCAGGACGTCGTTCACGTCTTCGGCGGTGTCGAGTTCACGCATGTCGATCGCTTGCTGCAGAAGGGCCTTGGGGTCGTGGCCTGCCTCCTCAGCCTGGGCAAGGGTGGCGGCCAGGGCGTCGGTCTTCGTCGATGTGCTGTCTGCTCGCAGCCCCTCTGCCGACAGGGCTACACGGATGGTGGCCTCGTGAGTTCGGCGTTCGGCTTGGGGTAGAGCGCGCCCTTGATCGCGCAGTGCCTGCATGGGCGTGGCGGCGGCCTGGCGGTAGGCGGCTCGCAGATGCGCGGCGGCCTGTCGGGAAGCGTGGGCCTGCTGGGCATGGCCACGAGCGGAGTGCCAGCGGGCGGCAGCCAAGGCAGCGAGGATCAGGGTGGAGACGAGCATTGCGGTGGTGCCGCCATCCTCGCCCCGGCCGAGGGCGCTGCCAGCTTGGATGATGCCCCGGGCCGCCGAGCGGATCGCCCGGGTGTCAGCGCGCTCTGCTCGCACGTGGCTGCGAGTGGCACGCTCGAAGGCGCGAGCGGCGGCACTCACCTCGGCGCGGGCGGCGGCCGGGGAGGTCTGTGCGACCGCGTCCAGGAGTTCGCCGACCCCTACGAGTTGAGCGGCGGCTTCGTCGTCGTCGCTGTCGAGCAGGATGGCGGCGCGCTCGGCGGTACCGGTGGCGCTCCGGCGGGCGCGGGCGGGCGGTGACCAGTCCGGGTTGCCGCTGGTCAGGGTCGACGGCTTCGTCGGGTCAGCGATGCTGTTGGCCAGACGAAGGCGGATCTTCGGCAGGGAGAGGTCCGGGGCCAGCTTGGAGCCGGGAAACCAGATCGGCTTGCGGTCGCGGTTGCGATCGCCGGGGAGGGCGACGTTGTAGCCGATGGCATCGCCGGATGGGGCGTTCCGTATTTTTACGCGTAGGCCCGCCTCGCGCAGCCGGGTGAAGAATTCCTCTTCGGTGGCGGCCCCTGTGAGGGCGTGGCGGACGGCTTCACGGAGCGTCTCCCGTGGAGCCTCAGGTCGGCCGGTGCGTTCGGCCTTGAAGCGTTCGGCGCTGGTGGGGGCCTTGGCTCCGGTGCCATCGCCTGGCTTGAGCTGGCGCAGGCCCCACTCCTTTTCGATGCGGCGGCATTCGGCCTGGGCCTTCTTGAAGTCGTAGTTCATCCTGGGCCGGCGTAGGTCGCCGCGGACCATGGTGGCCACGATGTGGATGTGGTCGTCCGCGTGCCGCACGGCGACCCATCGGCAGCCGTCCGGATCGCTGTCGGGGGCGAGGTTGACTGTTTGGACCAGGCGTCGGGCGACGGTGTTCCACTCGGCGTCGGTCAGGGGCCGGTCGCCGGGGTCGGTGCGGACCGAGCAGTGCCAGACGTGCTGGGCCGGGGCCGCCTCGCCGGCCTGCTTGACGCGCAGGTCCAACGCGGCGGCGAGGCGGGCGAGGGTGGCCTTGGGGTCGCGGCTGGGGTCGCGTCCGGGGTCGGGGGCGAAGCCGTCCCAACTTCCGACGAGGTGTGCGTCGACGTGTTCGTCGCGTTTGCCGGGGCCGTACAGGTAGACGAGCAGGCCGTAGGTTCGTGAGCCGCGTCGGATCTTGGGGACCATCAGAGTCGCTTCTTCACCAGGGTGTCGGCCGTGTCGTCGATGCGGGCCAGGGTGTGGGTCAAGGTCGTGAGCGCGTGGTCGAGTTCGCCGGGGCGTGGCTGCCCTCCGGCGTTGTGGATGTAGGCGATCTGGTTGATGTTGTTGCCGATCCGGGAGAGGGCGGTGCGCAGGGCTGCCAACTCGTCTATGGCGGTGTCGAGTTGTTCGTTGAGATGCAAGGTGGTGGAGCCGCGGGCGGCGGCGAGGCCAGCGGCGGCGAGGAATCGGGCGACGGTGACGCCGCGCTGCGCAGCGGCGGCGACGATCTCTGCTTTCTCGGTGTCGGAGAGGCGGGTCGTCGTCTTGCGGGTGCGCTCGCTCAAGTTGCGGCTGCGGCGACGCGGCTTGCGGTCGGGAAAGGTGGGCATGCTCGGGCTCTGCTGCTCGCGTCGGTCGTGGCAGTCTGCTTCTCCCCCTGCGACCGGCGCCCCCTGGTGCCGGGGGTCCGGCTGATCCCCGAGCGCCCTCGCTCGGGGACCAGCCGGGCTTCCCCCGCCCTCCTGGGCGGGGGCAAGTGCGTGCGACGGGCCGTAGGACCGTCGTATGCGACAACTTGCTCCGCTTCGTGCCGGGCAGTGGTCATCTCCCAGGTCAGGTGGTGTGCTGGCGGTCTCGTCGGCAGTCATCGGGGAAGCTCCGGGGCGTTACGACGCACCTCCCCCTCGGCGACGTAGTCGAGGGCGAGGGCCGAGTAATGGAAGGTCCGGGGCTGGCTGATCGCGGTTCGCTGCACCGTCCAGGCGCCTTCGGGTCCGGGTTCGGCGCTGTGCAGGTGTCCGTGGTCGCGAAGCACGGTGATCCAGGCGTCGACCTCGGCACGGGTGGCCGGTGTGGTGGGCATCGTGGTACCTCCGCTGTGTGGAGGGTTGGCTGGTGGGGTGTGCGGGGGCGGGTGACCGGGCGGTACGAGCGGGGTCGGGTCACCCGTCGACGGGTCGGTTCGGTCAGCCCGTCCTGCTGAGCGGGGCTCGGCTGGCCTCTGTGCGGAGTTGCTGCATCAGGCCGGTCAGCCGGTCATTGGCGAGGGGAAGGTTCTGTCCGCGGATGGCGTCCGCGACGACCTGGCGGGTGACCTTCCCCGCCTCGGTGACCGCCTGGCGGGCGATCAGTAGGAGATCGTCGGTCACCGGATTGGCGTCCGGAGTCCCGTTGTCCGAGGCGCCCGGATCAGTGACCGGGTAGGTCTCCGGCTGTTCGGAGGGAGGCGCGACCATGCGCGGAGGGGTGGCCGAGACGGGGCTGGCGACTGGCTGTCCGGCCGGGTCATCCTTTCGGTCACGGTGCTCAGGCTCTGGCTCAGTCAGGCCCTCCTGGTCGGTCAGGTCATCCCTGGCCACGGTCACCTGGCTGTCCCGACCGACCGTGACCGCCGGACGGCTGGCATGCGGTTCCGGCAGCGGGGCCAATTGGTGCTCGCCCTGCCGGACCCTGGTGTCCAGGCAGTCAGCGGTGCTCCGGTCAGTTAGGACACCGTTGGCCTCCGGACGTCCTGAGACGGAGGTCCCACGGGCCCGGCGGGCGATGAGGATGTACAGGTGGACGGCTCCGGCCAGGGCCAGCGGAGCGATGGTGGACAGAATACCGACGGTGATGTCGCCGAGCCGGAGAGTTGCGCCTTCGGCCTGTTGCTGGTTCAGGCGTACGGCGTGCAGGGCGTTGGCCCAGATGCTCGCGGCCGTCGCGGTGCCGAACAGCGACCAGACGTAGCAGCGTGCGGCGAGCGGTGCGGTACGCAGGACCAGGAGGGCGCGGACGCCGTAGGCGATGAATCCGTCGATGACGAGGGGGAAGAGGTAGGTCAGCAGACCGCGGATGTGGATGGCGGCGGCCATCTGCTGGAGGGCATCGTAGGAGAGGGCGCACCCGGCGCCGCCGAGGGTGACGATGGCGGCGCGGTCCCAGGCGGTGATTCGGGCCGGTGTCGGCGCGAGGTGTTTCATGCAGCCTCCCCGAGGTCGTCGCGCGAAGGGGCGTGCACCGACGGTTTCTTCAGAGCCGCGGTCCGACCCTGCGGTGTCTGCTCGCCTGTGTTGGCCTTCTTCTGCTGGTCGATCGCTCGGTCGCGGAGCTGGCGGCGGGTGCGCCGGTAGAGCTTCTGGGCGTGCTCTTTGGTGACCTTGAGCATGCGGGCGAGCTCTTCAGCCGAGGTGCCGGCCTGGTAGGCGGCGCGGGCGGCGGCCCGGCGTTCGGCGGCGGTGAGGTGGATGTCGCTGCCTGCCAGGACGGCGTTGACGCGGCCGTAGTCGAGGCGGAGCTGGAACTTGCGGTGCACGGAGTGCCGTTCCTCTTCGGTCATGCCGCCGCGGATGCCGTCTTGGTCGCCGTTTTCCAGGGCCGAGTCGAGGCAGGTGGTGCGGACGGGGCACCGGTCGCACAGCGCCTTGGCCACGCGGATGCGATCCATCTCGTCCGGTTCAGGGAAGAACAGGTCCGGGTCGGCCTGGTCGTGGACAGTGAAGCGGCAGGCGGCGCGGTCATGCCAGGAAACGTTGCCGAGGGTGCGGGGAGTGGGCTTCTCTGTGTTGTTCATGGGGGGGGTGTCTCCGATCGCCCCAGGTGCGTTTGGGCAGGCGCGACCTGGGGGTTGGTGCGTGAAGGCGATCCGGTGGCGGCGGTCTCGAAAGGCCGCTAGCGGCTGCGGCGCCGAGTTGAGGATCCGGCCGTAGGGGCAGCCAGGTCGGCCAGTTCGGTGAAAGGCGGTGTCTCAACCGTGGCGGCGGGGCTGCGGCGTTGGGCTGCGAGGGCACGTCTACGGTCGGGGCCGTCGAGGATGACCTTGTCGCTCATCTCGGTCAGGCGGGAGGCGACGCGGTCACCGATGTGTGCGCGCAGGTCGGCCATGCCGAGGTTGGTGGTCACCAGGGTGGGGAGCATCTCGTTGTAGCGGCGGTTGATCAGCCGCGTCGTGATCTCCTCGGTCCACTCGCTGCTCTTGGCCGCGCCGAGGTCGTCGATGATCAGCAGTGGGCAGCGGGCCAGGTCCTTGAGCTCCCGCTCGCCGTCGTGTCCGGCGCGGGGCCGCAGTTCGGCGTAGAGGTCGGCGGCCGTGACCGCTTTCCAGCGCAGCCGGACTCCGGCCAGCAGCAGGGAGCGGACCGCGCCGTACGCCTGGTGGGTCTTGCCGGTGCCGGTGGTGCCGACGATCAGCAGCGAGCGGCCCTGGGCGATGCCCGGAGCGCCGTCGGGCCCGGGGCGGCCTGCCTGGGCGACCTCGCTGACCCAGGAGGCGATGGCGGGGTGGTCGGCGACGGCGTCCTGGTAGCGGGCCGGGATGCGAGCTTGCGCCGCCTGCAGGGCGGGGATTGGCTCGGCAGCGTCGGTGACCGTGTCCGCGGGGTCGATGCCGCGGGAGGTGAGGATGTGGGCCAGGCGGCGGGCGATGCCGCCGACGGGCTGGGCGTCGTGGTCACGCATCACAGTTCCTCGGCGTAGGCGGCGGCAGGGTCGGCCGGGTTGGCCCAGGCCCGGTGGCCGGGCAGGTTAGGCCGCGAATCCGGCCGCACCAAACCGGCGGGCGAGGCGTTCATGGCCTCGTTGACCATGCTGGTCAGCACGCTGGGGTGCTTGGGGTTGGCGGCGAAGCGCTGTAGGCCGCCGCGGACGTGGTCCGGGGAGATGCCTTCGCCCAAGAGTTTTTTGACGATGCGTCCGAGGTGGCCGATCACGTCACCCGGCGGACGCTCGTTGCAGGCCGCGAGGTACTCGCGAACGAGGTCCTGCGCAGAGGGCGTGGGTGTGGGTGTGGGTGCTGTGCGCCCCGTAGGGAGAGGAGATCCAGGATCCAAGATCCTAGATCCAGGCGCCGAGCCCTCGGGGAGGGTTCGGGGAGCCTTCGGGGAATCCGCTGCGACAGGCTTGTGACCTGCATTTTTCTTCGTTGCACGCAGGAGGTCCTCCGTTGTGCCTTCCGCGGTGGTCTGCGGGTCGGCCTTACTCCCGGACCGGCCCGCGGGAGGTGTCGCGGGGGCCTTCGACGGCTGATCGAGGGGTCGCGGAGCCTTCGAGGAATCGTCGGCGAGGGTTCGAGGGGAGGGCGGCGAAGCCTCGCGGAGCGAGGTGCACTCGCCTTGGCAGACACCGCACCGCGCCCTGGCGTGGTGTTCCGGGCAGGCTGGGACGCGGGACTGCGAGGGCTTGTCGATCTTCTGGTGCTGGAACCAGGTGACGATGTGGAGGTACCGGCGGCCGTCGCAGCCGGTGTACCGGCAGATGAGGCGCGCGTCGGCCAGCTGTTGCAGGTCGTCCTCGACATGCACTGGAGTGTGCTCGGCGCGCAGCGGCCAGAGCAGTCCGGCGACGATGGCCGGGTTGTCGCGGAAGCGCCCGTGGTCGTCGGCTTGGGTCAGGAGGCCGAAGAAGGTCCGCTCGGCGTGAACGCTCACTTCGGCGAGCGACTCGCTGGTGAACGCTTCGGGCTTGATGGTGCGGATCCTCGCCACGGTCAGCAGCCCCCGCCGGTAACAACCTGGTGCTCGGCGGGGCGAGGCACGAGGTCGGCGAGCGCGGTCATCAGTCGGTCCCGCCGAGAGCGGGAAACGTGCCGGATGGTGCCGCTGGGCGGGGCGCCGACGGCGGTTTCGCTCCGGTACTTGGACATGCGAGAATTCCTCACTCGTAGGTGGGGTGGTCGGCCGTTCTCGTCGAAAAGGTCAGCCGACTCATCCCGGTTATGAATCCGCCCTACTTTGAGGGGCGGTCTTGGCGCCCGGAAGCTGCAACTTCTGGGCGCCGTTTCTTCTCCCGCCGGAGATCAGGCACTTGGTGTTGGCACGTCACTCCTCATGGCCGCTGGACCGGGCAAGTCCCGTCGAGGGACGACGAACATATGCGGAGGCTGCGGCAAGATCCAGCGCTGGCTCTGGGCCTCCCCCACAGCGCTTGCCGACCCCGCAGACGAGCCGGCGACCGCGGCCGGCGTCGCGGGGACAATCGCCTCACGGAGGCCGAGCTGCCCGTGAGAAGGCGTCTTGCGAAGCTCATCGGGTCTCCAGGGGCGGAACGGGTCCTCGTCGGTGCGCGAGCAGTCATCGCCGAATCCGCCGACAGCACCGCTCGCCACGACAGGCGAAGGTTCACGCCGCCGCGATGCGAAAACCTACGCCAGGTAGACGAGCGCATCAAGTCGGGCGGTAGACTGCCTGGCATCCGACACCCACCACCGAGGAGCAGCCCTGTGCCGGTTCGCCAGTTCGACGGACGGCGGCTCTTCGCCGCACGACGGGCGGCCAACCTCACCCAGAGCGAGCTCGGCGCGGGACTCGGGCTAAGCAAGACCCCGGTCAGCGAGTGGGAGGCGGGGAAGAGCGCTCCTCCCCCGGAACGGTTTCCGGCCGTCGCACGCGCCCTCGGACAGAGCCTGGACGCCCTCTTCCCGCGACTGGGACCCCCTGATCTCAAAGACCTGCGGTGCGATGCCGGCTTCACGCAGGCACAGGCGGCAGAAGAACTCGGCATCAGCCGCGTCCCGCTGGGGAACGCCGAATCCTCCAAGCGCAGACTGAACCACACCTACGTGCAGCCTCTGGCGGATCTCTTCGGAGTGAGTCCGGACGATGTCCTCGCGGCTCAGGACCGGTCGTTCGGATCGCCTGCCAGCGATCCCGCGCCGGCCGAACCGGCTCCCCGGACCCTCGGCGAGAAGATCACCTACCTTCTCAAACACAGCAAGGCCCTCTCGGACCAGCAGCTCGCTGACGCGATCAACCACCGAGCTGGCTTCACCGCCATGAACGCGGCGGCCGTCGAAGCACTCCGGACGGACTCGGAGACGGCCACCCGAGTACAGGCCGCGCTGCCGCCGGACAGTCTGCACCACGGCCTCGGGGACGCCTTCGACGTCAAACCCTTCTTCTTCGCCTCAAGCGAGGAGATCGAACAGCAGATCCTCGACCGCCTGGATTTCCTCAACCTTCTCCGCAGCGAGGGCGTCAGCGTGGCGGCCCGCGGTGCCACCAGAGGGATCTCCTCCGAGATGCTGGCCACTCTCAGTGAGGTCCTCCTACGGCACGAGAGTGCGGTCGAGGAGCAGGACAAGCAGGGTCCCGACTCCGCCGCGTAGGCGCCTTGAGTCGCCGTCCCTCACCAGGAACCGGTCACCGCGAAGCACCGGTCAGCGGGTGTCGGCAGGCTCACCAGCGTGCACCGGACAACGGACCGCCTCACCTGCACACGGGTAGCCGGCGGTGGCACACAGCCTCCGCACCTGCTGAGGACTGATCTTCGCGTACACCGCCTGGACCCGAACCAGCCAGAAGGCTTCCCCCTGGCTCGTAGCGAAAGGTTTGTCGGGCAGGGGCCGGACTGGAATAGTCGCTCCGCACGACTGCCGCGCCGACTCCAGGGCGCCTTTGACCCAGAGTGCCTCGGCAGCCGGCTCCGGATCGGAGTACCAGAGCCCTTCCCGCTCCGCGACAGCCCACAGGTCGTCGGTCGCGTGGTGGCGCAGGATATCGACGGCGTCACCGATCTCCTGGGTCCACCTGTCGAGTCGTACGTCCATAGGCGGCGACAGGCGCGTCAATTCCCTGATACGCGAACGAACCTGCTGAAGAGCGACTTCCGGGAAAGCGGTCAACAGATCACGCCGAAGAGAATGGAGGCGCCAAAGGCATCGCCATGTCCGACCGCGTTCCGCGACGACATTGGTGGTGGGAAGGCTCGCTCCCGTCAAGAAGAGGAGCGCGACCAGCAGGTTGAGCGCATCACTCAGATTCTCGACCGCCCGAGTGAGCGTCGCCGGAACAGCAAGGAACATCGCAGTCCACATGTACGCGAAACGCACCGCTGCGTATGTGGCATAGAGCCAAGCAGCGGCAGCCCCCAACGCCAGCCCGATGCGAAAGACCCGGGAATCCGCCCGGCGGCTCACGTGGGTCCACTGATAGGCGACGGTCCACGCCGAGGCTCCGAGATAAAGATAGAAGCAAGACATGAACAGCGCCGCGGGCCACTCCCCCGCATGTTCATAGGCGAAGTCATGACTGGGCCGACTGCGATCGATGACGAAGAAGAACAGTGCCACCATCAGCGGCACCACGACGAAGGTGGATCGTTGCGCGAAGTGCGCCACCCTTCGCGAAATGGCAATGTGACGAGGTGTCTGATCGCCGGCCAACAGATAGCCAGTCACCGAGTAATTCGCCATCGAGAGTGCCGCGGCGATCGAGATCAGGTACTTCACCAACGCGTCGAGATCGACGATGCCGAGCGCACCGATCGCTTCCCTCACAGGGGGATACCGGGACCACAACGCTATGGCGAAACCAGTGCTACAACCCCACAATGTCCGTCGAAGCGGATCTCCATGGCGTGCCCCCGGCAGGCGCCACAGGGCCACAACGCTCATCGCCACGGCGATGGCGAACATGATGGTCTGCACGGCCTGTCATCCCTGCCGACGGCGCAGAGAGGCCAACGGGTGAGTAAGGCTGGCCTCGACCATGCTGATGAGATCCGTCCCAACGGGCTGCCGACGCCAAGCCATGCTCTTGATGAGCGAGGCCGACAGTTCGGCTTGACGCTCCTCCTGGGTGGCGTAGTACGTGCGCGCCTGAACAGTCCCCCCATGTCGGTGCTCGGCGATGAAGTCACGGAACAACGGTGCGAGCAGCTCCCGCTCCTGCGCCTGTGACAGAGACCTTCCGTGCCCGAGCCAGAGGTGCGCCAACTCATGGAATATCGCGTGCTCAGTCTGATTAGGCGTGGGACGCGGGCGGTAAAGAATGAACGTCGTGTTCTTCTGCTCGACAGTGACACGGAGTGCGCAGGCAGTGCGCGTATCACCTCGTGGGTCAGCCACCGGAACAAGATGGATTCGGCAGCCTCGCGCTCTCTCCATCTCAGCAACCATCCCGGAAAGGCTGAACGGAGAGGGGACCGGCAGATCCGCCAGTTTCCGCTCACAATCCCGACGCAGGTATCGCATTTCATCGCGCCTAAACCGCAGCAGTCCGGCCCTCATCGCTGCACCTCTCCAAGCCCAAGGCTGCCGTTACACGGAATACAGCGCCGACAGTTCGAGCCTCCGGCCCGCCGCCGACAAGTAAAAGAATCTTCGTCCCGAGCAGATCACGAGCATAGGGCACACAAGCAGCGGCCGATCACGAACGCCACTGCACACCATTCGTCACACAACGTGGCGTCAGGCCCGGGAACTGCAGGATTACCGCCCACCAACGACGCCTAACCCTCCCCTCGTTGAGGAAAAGTGTGCGATACGCCTCATCGAAGTCGTGATCAAAACACGCTTCCCCCGCACTGACCTGCGAGTTGACGACCATCTGGGCTCGTTTTTCTCCTGTCGCTCGAACTGCGACGGACCGGTAACCTCGATGGACATGAGGTTTTCGGTCGATGCTCTCCTATTCGACAGCGATGAAACGTTGGTTTCTTCACTGGCGTCCGTCTCCCGCTGTTGGATTCGCTGGGCAGCCGACCACGGTCTCACGCCAGCGGAGGTCCTGGCGGTCCAGCCACACGGCCGGCCAGCAGCAGCCATCGTCGCGGATCTGCTGCCGCCCGAGCGGGTGCCTTCGGCACTGGCCGCGCTGCAGCAGGCGGAGGTCGACGATGCGGCCAACGGAGGAGTGGTTGCTGTGCCGGGCGCGCAGAAGTTGCTTGCGTCGCTTCCCCCGCACCGTTGGGCGGTGGTGACCTCAGGAACCCGTCGTATCGCCGGCGCACGCCTGGCCGCTGTGGGCGTCGAGCCGACGCATCTTGTGACGGTCGACGACATCACGAACCACAAGCCACATCCGGAGCCCTTCCTGGCCGCTGCCCGACTCCTCGATGTCGCCCCTGAGCGCTGCATCGCCTTCGAGGACGCGCCCGCTGGTCTCGAAGCAGCCCGCGCTGCTGGCATGCGGACGGTGGCCGTCACCACCACGCACAGTGCCCGCGACCTGGCACCCTCAGCCGACGTGGTGATCCCCGATCTCTCCGCTGTAACGGCCTGCCTTACGGATGCCGGCGTGGAAGTTTCCGTCACAGTCCAATAGGTCGCCAGCTCTGGAGCCACGCGCTACCACTGCCCGCATGTCTGAGGGGCACTCCTTCACCGTCCGCGCCCGCCAAACCGCCACGCCACCAGCTTCTCCGACGCGTCCACGAACGGCTCCGGTGGCAACTGGAGCCTGTTCACCTCTGCCAGCAGGCTGTCCAGCCCAGCACGCAGGGATCCACCTTCGGCTCGGTGAGAGGATGCCCCGCAGCCCGCGCTCTGCGCGTCCGCATCGGTGTCCTCGGCGATCAAAGTCGTCCAGTCGGGACCGTGTAGCCGCCGACAACCAGCCCACGGTGCCCAGGCAGAGCCGCTCCTCGAAGGTGCTACGCCCTAACTGGATGAAGGCATGTCCACAGCTGCACGGTTCGCCTAGGCTTGGCTGATCGGCCCCTCGGAGGACCCTCGCTTCATGACCACACCCATCACCGACCTCCTCTGCGAGGAAGCGGTCGTCTCCTACCTCCGAGAGGTCGCGAGGCTTTCCGAGGGCAACTACATGACGGGGAACTGGGTCTTCCCGACCCAGTACCACCTCCTGCTCAGCCACGGCCGTCGCTTCACCGCAACCCCGCCCCCGTCAGACTTGGTCGGCATGCCGGACCGGTACTGCTACAGCAACGCTGCCCAGTACGCACTCGAACACCGGCACACATGCCTGGTCTACGCCGAGGGCTACGCCCTCCCGTACGGCGTTGAATTCCCCCTCGCGCACGCCTGGTGCGTTCGACCGGATGGGACGGTCCTGGACCCCACCTGGGACGATGCGCCTGGCCGTGCCTACGTTGGGGTCGCGATCCGTGACCCACAGTGCTGGCCGCGAGACGGAGGCGGCATCCTTCAGGATCCGGAGAGGGGCTTCCCGCTCCTGAAGGGCGGCCTACCTGAAGGCGCCCTGGTAACCCTGGGGCGTCCGATCTGACAGATCCGGCAGTGCCGGCCGGAGGGCTCCCCAGGCCGGTCTTTGGCTCACATGGCGACCGAAGCCGCTCGCGCGTTCTGGGGGTCAGACCCCCACCCTGCGGATACCTCGTACAACCGGCATAGCGCGACGATCACCGTTCGTCAGCCCCTACGACAACCCGCCTCCAAGGTCAGTAACCGCCGACCTCACCAGCCGGGCAATACGCCTCGGCGTCGTCGACTCCAGCCGATTCCTGTTCAACTCCACTCCACAGAGCGTGACCGTCAGCCACTCGGCGAGCTGATTCTGGCCCTCCGAGCTACTCCCGGCACCCACCTTTGACCAGTCGCAGCACGGCGGGGTGGAGGGACGTCGTCACGCCCCGACGCGCAGAAGAGGCCCAGGCGCAACGGCTCACGGGGTCGCGCCGTTGGTTTGGTCCTGGCGCAGCCGGACGGGGTTGCCGGCGCTGTCGAAGAGGCGGGTGACGAAGATGCGGAATCCCAGCTCGTGAAGCTTCTTCTCGGCGTCGTTGGTGTTGCCGGTGTAATCATCGACGATGGCGCGCATGAGGGGCAGAGCAGGTATCAGGCGGCCGCCGATGTGGACCACGACCCAGAAGTCGTTGCGGCCGAAGGCGGTGTACTCAGGGGCGTCGAGTGCTGCGGTGGCCACGTCGGCGCGGGTGACGGTGACCGTGGAGCCGTCCTTGGTTCTGACGGTGACTTCGGCCTTGGGGGTAGTCACGGAGGGGCCTTTCCGCTGCGGGCATGGGTGCGCCCCGTCGGCTTGGTCCGAGAGGGCGTTTGACGTCGGGGGCTATGCGACGCTGGCGAGCCCTTCGAGGGACTGCCGGTGGGCTTCGTCCACTTCGATGCGGACAGCGCGGGCGCCGGTGTGTTGATAGATGGCGTGGGCGGCGCGCGAGGCGGCGTCGAAGAGGGAAATGCCGGGGGTGAAGCAGTGCGACGAGGACGGCCCGGGGCCGCCGAAGGTGCACGACAGCGACCCGTTGTCGGGGTCACCGAGATCTTCGCCCAACTCGTCAAAGGCCCGGGTGTCCTCTTCGCTCAGAGTCCGGTCCAGAATCAGGGTGAACTCCCACTCCACCGCGGTAGTCATGGCGTGCTCCTTCTCATCAGGCGTGGGCGCGCTGGTGCTTGCGTACGAACTCGTCGATCCGCTTCGCGGCGACATCGGCGTCACGAGGGGTACAGAAGATACGGTCTCGCTCACCACAGTTGCAGCAGATGATGATGCCCCAGGTGTGGCCGCTGTGCTTCTCCTCAACCTTGAAGCCCGCGGCTTCGGCCTGCTTGATCGCCTTCGCGATCTGCTTCTTTTGGTGTGGACTCACAGATCCCCCGGGATGGACTATGCGGCAGTCAGGTCACTCTGCCCAGATACGGTCCCGGAATCTCCTCCCTCAACACCCCCTTCAATCACAGCAGTTCTTGAACTCCTCCGTGTCGAGGAGGATGCCGAGGCCGCGGATGCGCACCTCGTGGGCGTAGCTCCCGCAGAGACTGGGACTGCCATTATGCAGCCGCGCACTGCGCCGACTTGAGCGCATGCTCGCCAGCGTCTTCCACCATCAGGAAGCTGTCGCTGATGACACGCCGCTGGTCGTCGCTGGACCGGAATGCGACGACGGCCCCACAGTGCAGGAGATCACGACCGCGGCCGCGGAGCGTGAGGAGTACAACGCTGGGCCGCGCGGGCAAGCGGAACGCCCGCAAGATCCTCGACCGAAGTCCCACCGGCGTCTACGGCCCAGGGGCGCTGTCGTGAGTGCAGACTTCGCGCCGGGGGTGGGACCGGACCGCCACCGCGGCCGTCTTCGCCGAGCTCGGCCGGGAGAACCCGGCCAAGGCCGCGGCCCCACAGCCGAGGCTGAAATGGGTGGTCGCTGAGCACGAGCCGGATGCGCCGCAGCCGGCACCGGCGCCGAAGAGGTCGGCGCCGCGGGGCCGAGCGCGCCCCTCAGATCGCGTCGGCTCTCGATCTCGTTGACAAGATCATCGATGCTTCGAAGTCTGCCGAGGTGGCCGCATGAAACGCCGTCCGGACGTCGAGCGGGGCCGCTTCGGCGCGGTCGCCGCGTTCTTCCGGGGCGCGCGGTACGGCCGCGAAAGTTGGCCGGCGTCGGGGGGATGACCGCCGCCGCGATCCTCGAGGGGAGCCGGTCGTAAACGCGTTTCCGCACGGCTGCGACGGTGACACTCCCACCGCCCCCTGCAAGGCCGAAGGCAGCCAGTGGCGTCACGGCCCGGGCTGCCTAATCTGGACGTCGGTCCTGTCGGATGAGGAGCTCGACGAGATCCTCACCGCCTACCCGGTGGACTGCCTGCTGCACCGCTGACGTCGAACGCACCTGTGCCCCGCCGGAGCCCAGCAGGGCACAGGTGCCTCTCCCAGTCACCAACCTGACGCCGGGCCCCAGCGAGGGAGCGGCAGCTGCTCATTCTGGACGCGGGGCGGGCGCCGCGTCAGTCTTCCTCCTCCGGCTCCGGCTCCGGCTCCGGTTGCCATGTCTTCGCCTTGGGCCCCAGCCGCACCCAGTAACCCGTCTCCGCCCGCAGCGCGTTGCACTGAGCGTTGCTGCACCACCAACGGTGGGTCTGCCGCTGCTCGGCGACCGATCGGCAGAACCCGCAGCGAGACGTCAAGGCGTGGGGGGCCGTACGCCGGTGAGGTGGGCGGCCCGCTCGGCCAGGAGCGGCGCGAGCTCGGGGTACCAGCCGCGGCCGACGGCTTGCAGCATCTCGGCGAGGGCGATGAGTTCACCGATGCGGCCGGCGGGGGTGGAGAGGATGTCGGCGAACTCGGCGCGTGCTCGCTCGGCCAGGGCCGGGACTCGGAGGCTGTTGGCGATGAGGACGCCGGCGTCGTAGCCGACGGGTACAGCGCCCCACCGTTCCCAGTCCAGGAGCGTCAACGGATCACCGGTCAGGTTCGCCCATTGGATATCGGCGTGACCGGTGACGCGCGCGACGGTCGCGGGGGCCGAGATGCCCAGGTAGCGGGGAAAGTTCCGCTCGATCCAGGATTCTCGGATGGTGGTGCGGGGAGCCTGGTCGGTCTTGGCGATCGTGTCCAGAGCTCGGCGCAGGCCGGTCCACCAGTGTTCGGGGAGTTTGGGGTCGTGGTCGATGTCGGGGCGGTCCGGGGAGATCACGGGTGTGGTGATGCGGGTGATGAGTTCGGCCTCGTAGCGGTAGCCGTCTTGGGTCCACTCGGTGAGGGCATGCAGGCGGGGGCGAGGTACGTCGTCGGGAAGGAGTTGTTCGGCGGTGGCGATGCCGTGGCCGGCCGGGTCGCGGTCGGGCCGGTCAGGGCCGGCGGCGACGCGTAGCCAGGTGGTGCCGCAGGGGCGGCCGATGGTGCGGCCTTCCCATCCCCAGGCCGCGGGGCCGGGGCAGGCGACGCCGAGCGCTTGGGCTGCCCGCTCGTGTGCTTGGGTCATGCGGTCGCGGGTGGCGTCATCCTTCGGCGAGTACATCGGTGACCTCTCTGAGTTGGCGGCCGTCCAAAGGTAGGGCGAGCGCGGCGGCTGCTTCACGCCAGTGGGTTGGAGTGCTGACGGAGGTGAGGACTACGTCGAGGCTGGGGCAGGAGCCCGCGGCCAGGAGGCAGGCGGCGGCCGCGGAGAGTCCGGGGCGGATGAACTCGGCGAGCTCCGGGGTGATGAGTGGGGGGAGTTCGCCGCCGTGCAGGGGGGCGGAGCCGAAGGTCAGCAGTCCCCGGGCGCGGGCCTGGACGAGGGGGCCGCGGCCGTCGAGCGCGAGGGTGAGCGGCCGGGACATGACCAGGGAGACGGGGAGCTGCACGGCGGTGAGGTGGTGGTGGCTGGAGCCGGCCGCTTCGCGGGCCAGGGCCAGGAGCTCGGGGACTGTGAAGGCTCCGGAGTCGAAGCCGGACCAGGTGGTCACGCCGTAGCCGCCGATGCGGCCACGGTGGGCGTACTCCTCCAGCGCGGTGAAGGCGCCCCGCAGGGCTGCGTGGACGTCTTCACGGTCGGCTCCGGCACGCTCGGGGTTGTGGACGAACACCACGTCGGCGCGGCCTAGTTGGGTGAGTGTGCGGGCTGTTTGCCAGCGAACGAAGTCGGGCGTGAGGCTGTGTCCGCTCGCGATCTCCTCGTCCGAGAGGATGCCGGCATCCTTGGCGGCCTGCCCCTCCTCGCGGGTGAGGAACCCGGTCTTCGTCGCCACCTTCACGCCGGGGTGCTCGGCGAGCACGGGCCGCAGGGCGTGGTGTGCGCGGCCGTGGTCGTAGTTCGGTGCGGTGTCCACCCATGCGGTGCCGGCCGCGCATGCGGTGCGCGCGGCCTGTTCGACGTTGCGCACGCGGTAGGTGCCAAGTCCCAGGGCGGCGGTCACAGTGCGACCTCCACGACGGTGGCGGCCTGCCCTTGCACCAGGGTGGAGACGAGCGTGGCCACGTCCGTCAGGGGCAGTGATGCCCGCTCGGCGAGCTCTGCGAGGGTGACGGGGCGTCCCGGTAGGAGGGCGCTGAGGATGGGGTGGGCGGGGGCGGCGAAGTCCCAGGCGGTGCCGGCTGCCGACAAGGTGACGACGTCGCCGTTGCGGCCGAGGTGGGCGCGTGGACAGGTGAGTCGCACGCAGATCGCCGGGTTCGGCGGCAGGTCGCTCACGTAGGGCAGGGAAGGGCGAAGTCGCCCGGGATGGGTGGTGTCGATCGACGTCGCCCAACGCTCGATGATCCGGGGTTCATTGAGCAGACCGGCGAGTTCCGTGCGGAGGGTGGCGACGTAGGCCGCCTGCTCTTCGGCCGGCGCGAAGCGGGGGACGTCCAGGCGCAGCGCCAGGTCGGACCTCAGTTGGTCCACGGCCCAGTTCAGGAAGTCGGCGCCGGTCTGTGTGCCCAGGCCGAAAGTCAGGTGCAGGGAGGAGGTTCCCTGGTCGGCGGAGACCGAATGCCACCAGCCGCGGGGCAGGTACAGCATGTCGCCAGCGGTCAGGACTTCGTCGGCTAGGGGATCGCCTTCGGGCTCTGGTGATACTTCGGTGTCGCGCCATGCCGGCGCCTGCCGGGTCGGCCCGTACAGGCGCCAGCGCTTCGCACCGTACAGCTGGAGAACGACCACGTCGTGATCGTCCCAGTGGATACCGAAGCCCTCTTGCGCGGTCCACGACGCGTAGACGTTGACCTGAACCGTCGTGCCGGTGAACCGCTCCAACCCTTCGGCAGCCTGGCGAAGCGGATCGTGCATGTCATCAACGGAGTCCACGACAAGCGAGGAGCCGTCGGCAAGACACTCGTGGAAGGCAGCGGGTTCGAGACGTCGCCAGGACACCGCGCGGCGGGTGGTGACAGGGAGCGTGTACCGGTGCAGTGGCACCTCCACGCCGTCTCTGGAGAGCCGCAGCCGCGGAGGTTCGAGGCGCCGGGACGCGATGAGGGCGTTGAGGTCGTCCCAGGACAGCAGTCCGGCGAAGGCGTCGGCGTTGCCTTTGATGATCGTGTGGGAGCGGAAAAGCGTCTGGGCGAGGAACGTCTCCCCGCCCAGACGCGCCGCCCACGAAGCGGCGTCAATCATCGTGGTGTCGTGGCCTCTCTCAGTCGTTCATGTCCGACCGGCCGCCGGTGTTGTCCGACGGCTGCTCGGTACGGACACGAGCGGCAGCGATCTTCCGGGCCGCGATCAGAAGGCCGGCACTCTTCTCCGGGGTCGGCGTGGGAGTGGGATTCTGCTGCATTACTTCCTCCTATCCAGTGCGTCAGCGGATGCGGCTGCGTCCGCTGGGTGCCCCACCGCGCGGATTCGAGCACATACCCGCGCGGGGTAGTTCGGCCAACTGGGGTTTTCAGTTGGGAGTTCGAGGTGCCGGCGGCTGGAGCCCCCGCGCCCTCGAACGGTCCCGTCGCGTTTGCGACGGGGTGGTGTCCGCCCCACCGTGCGGGCGGGCGTGGGAGCGGCCCGAGAGGGTGGGACGGTGGTGGAAAGCCGGCGGGGGCTGGGGATGGTGCTGCCCAACGGCCGTCGGGGTCGGGGGGTCGGGGGCCTGCCTGAGGGGCCAACTCGGGCAGGCCACCGGCGGAGCTCTTGAGCCCGGCTGCACCAGGGGGAGGGCCAGGCCGCGGAGCGAGCGGGCCGGTGGTAGCGCGACCAGAGCGCGGAACGGCGCCACCACCGGGGTCTAGGGGCTGGGACGGGGCCCGCAGCGGCACGAGTGCGGCGGATCCGTGTGGGGGCCGCTGACGCCTTCGGAGAGCCTGTCGGGGATCGAGATCCCGACGGGCGCGGCGTGGGCATCCACGGCGCCGAATACGATCGCGGCGGGCGGCCCGAGGCCGACGAGGGCGAGGAGTGTAAGCGGCCGCCATAGGCTTTCACCGCGGGGTGCCGGTGGCCGGGCGTGGATGCCGGCGCTCACGATCGGACCCATTCGCCGCGGCGCGCTTCGACTGCGTACGACACGATGTCGACGTGATCGACGCGCAAGTGCTTCTTGCTGCTGCCGTGGAGCGGCAGCAGCAGCCACACCAGCTGGTTCGTTGTGGTGCCGTGGATGTCGGAGCACACCCATCTGCTGTCGGTCATGACCTGGACGACGAGGTCGCCGACCTCGGGCCGGCTCGTGGCGGTCACCGGCCGCACCCCTTGGCGAGGGCGGCCTCGATCTCGTCGGTGGCCGCGGTCCGCAAGGCGCCCGGCTCGGCCTGCCACGCCGGGGCGCTCCCGGCGAGCGGGACGACCAAGGTGCAGTTGCAGCCGATGCAGCCGGCCGGGTAGGCGTCGGGGTCGGCGATCCTGCCGACGTCCCCGGCGACGATGTCGTAGACGATCGTCCCCGGCGGGTACGGACTGTCCGTGGGGCGGCGGTGCAAGATGGAAGTCACGAAAGCCTCCAGGCGCCCCGCCTGGCCTCAATTTTGATCTTCGTGAGGTCCGTCGGGATCCAGGACTCCCCGCCGCCGAACAGCTTCCGCAGGACGGGCCGACCGCGGGAGATGTCGGTGACGACCGCCTTGGCGTCGCGGTCAGAGTCGTGGACCAGGTCGCCGACTTCGAGCTGCGAAGTGGTCATTGCAGTGCTCCCCACTCTGCGCCGCATCCCTCGTAGCCCGCGGCGGCGTCGGCGACGTCACGACGGCGTGCTGCTTGGGCCGGGGTATGACGGCTCGGGGGCGTCGGCGTGCCGTTCGTGGACCGCGCGACGCTCAGAAAGGCGTCGTACCCCTGCAACAGGCTGCGGGCGCCTTCGAAGTCGGCCCCCGATTCGGCGATCATCTGCGCCGAATAGGTGACGACGGCACCGACGGTGCCGGCGGCGAGAAGTTCGAGGATGCGGGTCCAGCCGGGGCGCGACGTCAGCGGGAGCTGCCTGTCGGCGTCCGTGACGGTGTCGATGACGTCCCAGTCGCGGGCGCCAGCGAACTGGCGGCAGTAGTCGGCGGGGAGTTCGGCCGCGTCATGGTCGGTGGTGATGTAGAGAGCGACCGGCACGCGGCGAGGAGATTCGCTGGTCATGCCGGTAACCGTCTCGCTACAGACGGTATAAGCGAAGCCGGGCGGCGTACGAGTTCGGGAACTCGCAAAACCCGAACTCGTACCCCTGATACGAGCGTTGAGGCGTCAACTACCGAAAGTCGTATGCCTCATGCCGGTCACAGCGCCGTGCGGGCCGTGGCGGGCGCGAAACCGTCGGCCCCGTGCCGCACCCCGATCAGCTCGGAAACACGCCGCAGACGCGCCGTGGACGCCCTCCCGACCTTCTGAACGATCACCCCCGGGAGGGCCTGGTGCCGCCCCCACTCCGGAGCCGCTCGCAGCGCGCCTTCCAGGGTCTCCAGGCTCGCATCCCACAGCTTCGCGTCAGCCTGAGCCATCGCCTTGTCCATCGCATACCGGTTCCGCGCCGCCGGAGTGAGCTGCGAGAGATCACCGATGGACTCGGCCAGACGAAGAGCCTTGCCCGCCTGCCCGAGCGCAACGTTGATGCCAACGGCCTGAGTTGTCGCCGTGACCGGCCCGAACAGGGTTCCGTGGGCACGGTGCTCGCCCCCCATCCGCGCCCCGGCGGCGTGGGACTGGCTCAGATAGTCCCCGACCCGATCCTTGTTCCCCATGCGGGAGGCGACCACGGCAGCGAAGTTGATGTGGCTGCCGTAGACGGTGAGCTCTTCCGCCGTCGCCGTCGAGAAGCGGGGTTCAATGGTGACGGCGGCCTTCTCCGCCAGGGTCAATGCCTCCGTCAGGCGCGCATCTCGCAGGTACACCCACGAGCGGCCAGACATCACCAGCGCGAGCCGAAGATCGTCACTGGCCCTCTCCGCGGTCGCCTGCGCATGGCCGATCGCAGCGTACGCAAGGTCGCGGTTGCCCAGCAGGTTCGCCACGTAGCCCGCGATCCGGTACGCGTCGCTCAACGCCCCCAGGGCTGCCGCCTGATCACCTACTGCCCGGTCATGCACGGCGGCAGCCGCCGCCGTGACGAACGGGGCGGCCATCGCACCGGCCTCGGTGTAACGGCCCTTCCAGTACAACCCCCAGCACCGGGCCGTCGCCTCCTTCAACTCTGCAAGCATCGGGGGCGCTTCGACGCCGGCAAAGACACCAGCCGCCGTGTCGTGCACCGCCAGCGACAACGCCCGCATGACCGCCCGGTCGCCCCGGTCCATCTGCCGGCGCGGCTCCTGCTGCCCCAGGATCACGCTCGTATCCGTCTGGAGGGCATCAGCGAGCGCCAACAGCGTTTGCAGACTGAGGGTTTTGTCTTGCCCGGCCGCCTGGATCGTCGCGACCGAGAGGCCGGTCATCTCCGCCAGATCGGTTTGCCGGATATCCCGGCCGCGCAGGAGCTTGATGCGCTCCCCTGTCGTGTACTCGGACCACTGCGCCATAATTCGGGTGTGCTCCTTCCGAGGTAATCGCCTACATCGGAAGGTACCCTCGCCGCACGCGGCGAAGGGACACACTTCGGCCCGCATTCATCTCCGAGTGCGGGCCGCCGGCGTCTCCAGCAACAACGACTCCGTCGTTCTCCTGGGGCTATATCAGGCGGCCCACATGTGATCTCTGGTCGGCCGGGCGGGCGCCGTACGAGGCGCGGGCTGAAGCCGTCGCCCCGGTTCCGTCCTGTTCGGTCTCGGCGAACCCGGCGTCGGCAGCGGCGGTCGGGGCGATTCCGGGCGGGCTGTCCCTAAAGAGACAGGCCCAGGGCGGCAAGCTTCGCCTTGACCTCGTCGATCGGCTTCGCACCGGAGTTGCGGACGCCGAGCAGATCCACCTCGGAACGCGCCACGAACTTACCCACCAAGTGAATGCCCTCCCGCTTGCTCTTCGCCATGGGGAAAACGGTCACCACGATCGCCATCGGCCGCGCCACCCGCCAGACCGAAGAAGGGGGCAGGGCGTGAACCAGTGGCTGAT